>NZ_JBFAWU010000016.1:0-191459 GCF_040680455.1 Streptomyces sp. NPDC052052
GCACTCGGCGCCAACTCTCCCTTCCTGTTCGGCAAGGAGCTGTGGCGGGAATCGCGGCCACCGCTCTTCGAACAGGCCGTGGTCGTGAAGGCCGACGTCGTGTCTGCGGAGGGTGTCGGTTCCGTTGCGCGCCAAGAGGGCCGGCGGGGTTGCGGTGCCGGTCGTGCGATTCACCGAGGGTCTCCCGGACCGACAGGCACCGACACCGTGCGTTTTGGCACCGCGACGCGCGAGGAGCACCCCGGACCGCGCCGTGGCGACCGGTCAGCGGGGGGCGAGGAACTCAAGCGTGTCGATCACGCGGTTCGAGAAGCCCCACTCATTGTCGTACCAGGCGACCACCTTGACATGGCGGCCGTCGACGCGGGTGAGGGCCGAGTCGAAGATCGACGAGGCGGGATTGCCCGTGATGTCGGACGACACGAGCGGGTCGTCCGAGTACTCGAGGATGCCGGCGAGCGGCCCCTGCGCCGCGGCACGGTAGGCCTCCAGCACCTCGTCGCGCGTCACGTCGCGGGCGACGGTCGTGTTGAGTTCGACGATCGAGCCCACCGGCACCGGTACGCGGATCGAGTCGCCCGACAGCTTGCCGGCGAGATTCGGCAGCACCAGACCGATCGCCTTGGCGGCACCGGTCGTGGTCGGCACGATATTGACACCGGCAGCCCGGGCGCGACGGGCGTCGCGGTGCGGACCGTCCTGCAGGTTCTGCTCCTGCGTGTAGGCGTGCACCGTCGTCATGAACCCGTGCTCGATACCGGCGAGTTCGTCGAGGACCGCGGCCAGCGGCGCGAGCGCGTTGGTGGTGCAGGAGGCGTTCGAGACGATCGTGTGCAGGTCCGGGTCGTAGGCGTCGGTGTTGACCCCGAACGCGAGCGTGACGTCCGCGCCGTCCGACGGCGCGCCGACGAGGACCTTCTTCGCGCCCGCGTCGAGGTGGGCACGGGCAGCCTTGGCCGAGGTGAAGCGGCCGGTGGCCTCCAGAACGATGTCGACACCGAGTTCGGCCCACGGCAGCTGCGCCGGCTCGCGCTCGGCCAGCACCGTGATCCGCCTGCCGTCGACGACGAGTGCGTCCCCGTCGACAGTCACCGGACGCCCGAGCCGGCCGGCCGTGCTGTCGAAGGCGAGCAGCCGGGCGAGCGTGGCGGGCTCCGTGAGGTCGTTGACGGCGACGATCTCAAGGGCGCTGTCGCGCTCCAGCAGTGCCCGCAGGACATTGCGTCCGATACGGCCGAATCCGTTGATGGCGATGCGAGTCATGAATGGTGTCCCTTCCGTTCGCCACCAGGCTCTCCCGCAGATCGCACCGTCGGCAGTGGTGCGATCGCCACGGTTCGAAAGGATCCCGCCACGCGCTGCCGGGACGGCTACTCGCCCTGGCTGAAGGTGCGCCGGTAGTCGCTCGGTGTGGTGCCCAGGACACGCCGGAAGTGCAGGCGCAGGTTCGCGCCGGTGCCGAGCCCGACGTCGGCGGCGACCTGTTCGACGCTGCGCTGGGACCGCTCAAGCAGTTCGCGGGCCCGGTCGATGCGGGCGCGCATCACCCACTGCATCGGCGTGTAGCCGGTCTCCTCGACGAAGCGCCGGGAGAACGTACGCGGCGAGACCCCGGCCTGCCGCGCCAGTACGTCGAGGGTGAGGGGCTCGCCGAGCCGGCGCAGCGCCCACTCGCGGGTGGCGCCGAAGCGCTCGCCGAGCGGCTCGGGCACGCTGCGCGGCACGTACTGGGCCTGGCCGCCGCTGCGATAGGGGGCCGCGACCAGCCGGCGGGCCGCGTGGTTGGACGCGGCCACTCCGAGGTCGCCGCGCAGGATGTGCAGGCACAGGTCGATGCCGGAGGCGGCGCCGGCCGAGGTGAGCACGCTGCCCTCGTCGACGAACAGGACGTTCTCGTCGACCCGTATGAGCGGATGCCTGGCCATGAGTGCTCGCGTGTAGTGCCAGTGCGTCGTGGCACGCCTGCCGTCGAGCAGGCCCGTGGCGGCGAGCGCGAAGGCGCCCGTCGAGATGGCGGCGAGCCGTGCGCCGCGCGCGTGGGCGGCGATCAGTGCGTCGGCGACGGGCTGCGGCGGGTCTTCGCGGTCCGGGTGCCGATAGCCGGGGACGAAGACGATGTCGGCCCACTCAAGCGCGTCGAGGCCGTGGGCGACGGAGTACGCCAGGCCGTCGCCGCCGGTCACGGGACCGGGTGTCGCTCCGCACACCCGCACCTCGTACGGCATGCTCGCGCGCGTCGTGAAGACCTGCGCCGGAATGCCGACATCGAGCGGCTTGGCACCCTCCAGCACAAGGACGGCGACGCGATGCAAGGGGGAGGCAGGCACGGGAGAGAGCTTACGTGGGGAGTGATTTCCCTACGTATCGGGCATTGCCGTGACGTGCGGTGCGGCATTGCGGTTGCTAGGTGACTGCCGGGTCGGCCATGGGCCATGCACGAGTGAGGCACCCGGCCTCGGCGTGAGCACGAGGCGGGCAAGAACCCCGCCGCTTCTCCGCTCTTCCCGGCCGTAGCAGGCCGGGCCGCCGACGCGACGAAGGTCCCTGCCCACTCCCGACAGGGACCTTCGTTCAGGAGACCTCAGGCAACGGTGTCGCCGGTCTTGATCTCATCGACGAACGCGAGCCAGGCGGCGGCGGGAAAGACGCAGACGCCCTGCTCCGGGTCCTTGGAGTCCCGGACAGCCATCCGGTGCGCGTCGAGCCGGGCGCCCTCCACGCATTGGCCACCCTGGTCGTTGCTGTAGCTGGACCTGAACCAGTGGGCACCGGCGGGCGCATGAGTGGTCATGTGAATCAATGCTCCTTGATCGCTTCTCTGATCAGGCCGGGCGTGCTTCCGCGACCACTCCGGGCAGGGGCCCTTCGTTCAAGAGGCTCAGGCAACGGTGTCGCCGGCCTTGACCTCATCGACGAACGCGAGCCAGGCGGCGGCGGGAAAGACGCAGACGCCCTGCTCCGGGTCCTTGGAGTCCCGGACAGCCATCCGGTGCGCATCGAGCCGGGCGCCCTCGACGCAGTTACCGCCCTGGTCATTGCTGTAGCTCGACTTGAACCAGTCGGCTCCACGCAGGGTCTCAGCCGTGATGCTCATGGGTCTTCATAGCTCCTTGATTGCCGTCTGGATCATAGTCAGGGACTCCTGTGGTCCAGGAGCAAGTGCGGATAGGTCGGTGAACGCCTCGCCGTAGCGCTCAACGCTGCCCTCTCGCCGTGTGACTCACGCGTCTGCCAAGTTCTCCAAGTAGACGATCGGCTTGAGGGCTGCTCGGTCCGGAAAGTGCAGGACGACGAACGGCCCGTTCATCCCGGAGTGCGCACCCAGCTTGAAGGGAATGACCTGCACTCGTACGTTCGGCATCGAGTCCGCCAACTCGGCGATATGGCGGAGCTGATCACGCATGACAGTCCGAGACCCCACCTGCCTGCGCAGGACTGCCTCGTTGACGATGGCCGTGAATTTGAGCGGTGCGACCTCCCGCCGCAGCACCTCCTGCCGCGTCACGCGCACCGTGACGAGCTTGTCCACCTCGTCCATTCCAAGGCCTTGATGGGCCCGCTGGTGGATGACTCGGACGTACGCCTCGGTCTGAAGCAGTCCGGGCACGAACTCGGACTCGTACGTCTGAAGCACGCTCGATGTCGCTTCCAGACCGAGAAACGCCTTGAACTGGGGTCCGATGACCGGCCGATACTCCGGCGACTGCCACCAGTCCTGCTTGGTCTTGGTGACTGCCGCGTACCCCAGGAGCAGTGCACGCTTCTCCCGGTCGGCGCCATAGATCTCACACAGAGCCATCACGTCACTCGTCTCGACGGAGGCGTTCTCTCCTGACTCCAGTCGAGTCAGCTTGGACGGGCTCCAGATGAGTTGCTTGACCACCCGAGTGGACTTCAATCCGGCAGCGAGGCGTAACTGACGTAGCTCGCTTCCCAATTGGAGGCGGCAGAGAGCTGGTGTTGCCGACTCTATGTCCAGTGTCATGCGGCATCCCTTCACTGCACGTAACCCAGTGTGACGGAGAAGGTTCCGACTCGGCAAGGAACGTTCTGCGTCACAGCAGAAGGAGGCAGATTTTCGCGCGAACTCTCTTTCCAGTGAGAGACGTCCACACAAAAACTTGTCAGCAGAATTGCGCTGGTTCGGTTCCAACGATAGCCGTTTCGGTGCCACTCTTACCGTCAGCTCCCTAACGAGCGCACGGAGTGACCGATTTTCAGAGCTTCGCGCACGTGCACCCCCACACCTCCCGCCAGGAGTCCCCATGGCAGACCCCACGCCGACCCGGCCGTCGGGACCGGCCGCGAAGGCCGACGTCCCGCATGCCGCCGACCTCCCCTTGGACACCGAAACCGCGGCTCAAGCCGCTGATGACGCCCTACGGCTCCGACTCGGCACCATCACTCGCCAGGAAATCGATGTGCGGACGGCCGAACTGCGCGGATGCGTAGGCCTCTTGACCGAAAAGGTCTTCGACCGCGCACCGACCACCGCAACGCGCTCCATCCGAGAGGAGGTCGACCAACTCCTCACCTCTGCACCGGCGGACGACACGCTCGTCTTCCACGCCTTCCAGCACCTGCGCGACCTCGCCCGGATGCTGCACCGCCTGGTCGCCGAGCACGGGAAATGGGTTGAAACGGCCGACGGCGACGAACCTGTCAGGCCCCACCCGCCCCTCGTCGGCTCCGCAGCGGAACACAAGGCCCTGCCGACCAAGGAGGAGATGGGGGCATGACCGAACTCATGCGGCAGATCGCGTACATCGCCTGCCTCACCGCGCTCGGCGGCTCGCTGGTCGTGGCGGTGCTGCGATGACACAACAACCAATGACCGAAATCCACGACCCGGCGGGCACACCGGCCCGGAGGAGGGACCGCAGGCTCATGAGAGCGCCGCATACGGACGCGCGGCCGTGGGAATACACCACGTTCGCCCCCTCGGGAGAGACCTGCCCTGCGTGCATGAAACCGATCAAGTCCCTTGAGCGGTGCCACCGCGGTGAGTTCGGGCGGGCGTCCGGAGAACCGATCACCTTCTACCGACACATCGACTGCGAGAACCCGCAGGGGACAAAGAGGCGACCGAGGCGATGAGACCGGAGCGCTGCTGCGCCGCACCGCTCCGCCGCCGTACGCTCGTACCGTCCGCGAGAAACCACGGCAGCTTCGTCTTCATGGTCTGCCCGGCGTGACCAACTCATGCGCGAGCCCGCCGATGCTGCAGTCGCGGTAGCCGGGGCGCGGGCCTGCGTCGATGCGACGCAGGGGCAGTCGCCCCACTCCGAGTACCATGCCCGCGAGGTTTTCCGGTCAGCGCTCCGCAAGGTGGCCTTCTTGCGCGCGCTCAGGATTGCGGCCCCCGGCGTCGACGCTTCGAACAGAAACCCGCAGCGAAGCAGGCGCACAGGGTGCTCACGCAGAGAGCAGTGGGGAATGAGTGTGGTGGAGAGCTGGTCCCGCGTGATGAGTCTTCTTCGGGAGCACGCCCCGGCCGATCATGCGGATCTGCCCGGGCCGGCCACGGAACAGATGCTTGCGGCCGCCGAGGAACGGATGGGCATCCCGCTTCATCGGGAACTGCGCGCGTGGCTGTTGCAGAACAATCTGGATCTTCCTGAGGAAGACGTGGACGACTATGTGGCGTGTTGCGGTTTCGCCGGGTTTCCGGACGAGGGAAGTTTCTTTCTGGGCGTCCGTGCGATGGAGAAGCTCTACGCGAACCACTACACGTCCGGTGGGGTCAACCCGCCGGATCAGCCGGACAATCCGTTCTGGCGCAATGAGTGGATCCCGTTCCTGTCGGACCAGGACGGCTGGATGGGAAAGTTCATCGACGTGCGGGACGGCCGTATCGGCAGGTGGTTCGTGGGTGAGATCACGACCACGGGCGAGTACGCGTCACTGGCTCACTACTTCGACTCCGTGGCGGAAATGCTGACGAAGATCGCCGATGGAAGCCATCGGACCTGCTCGGCCGTCGAAGGACGACTCGTCTGGTCGTGAAACCAAAGTGCCCCCGGTTGTTCCGGGGGCACCTTTCATCTCGCGCTGACGACGTGGGCGCCGTGAACCCGTCCAGGTCAGCCGGTACTCGTAGGACAACAGCGGCGAACCCCTCTCGCCCCGCCACTCGGTAGCCGGAACCCGCAAGACCGCGCGCGTTGTTCACCTCGCAGCCCTGGAGAGCCCGCGCATGCCACACTGAGAACGGCACCTGCTTCTCTCAACTACCTTGCGGAACCCGGCCTTCAGCCGGTGGTCCTCTTGGGATGATTTCACTCATGCCGTATCTGGTCGATCCTCTGATGTCCCCCGGTTGTCTCTCCCAACAGACTCAGCCCGCCTTGTCTGCCGGCAGCGGCCTGGTGCTGCGGCCTTGGCTGCCCAAGGACGCCGCTCGCGTGGTGGAGGTGTTCCGGGACCCGGCGATTCAACGCTGGAATCTGCGACGGGCCGACTCCGAGGAAGAGGCACGGGAGTGGATCAAGCAGTGGCAGCAGGGCTGGGAGGAAGAAACAGCTGCGCACTGGGCCGTTGTCGATGGCACCCGCGACACGGCACTGGGTCGCGTGTCCCTTCAACATCTGATTCTCATGAGCGGTCAGGCCAAGATTTCGTACTGGACTGCGCCGTCAGTACGGGGCGCCGGCATTGGTCCGCGTGCGGTGGCCACGGTGGCCGAGTGGGCTCTGGGCGAGGCCGGGTTCCATCGCATAGAGCTGGGACATTCGACGACCAACGAGGCGTCTTGCCGAGTGGCAGTGAAGGCAGGGTTTGCATTGGAGGGTGTCCGCCGCAAGGCACTGTTGCACGCGGATGGCCTGCACGACATGCATCTCCACGCTCGCATTCGATAGCGGAAACGTCTTCTGGCCGGGCTGGACAGTCCGCGGATGCCTCCGGTCGCTTCATGTGAAGTCGCGATGCTCGGCATTGCCCATCTGCACAACCTTGCGCGGCGGGCCTGACCGCACCCGACCGTTCAGGATTCGGTGGGCAGGAGCTGGACCAGGCCGACCCAGTTCTCCTCGTCCACCTTGGTATGGGTGGCGCGGACCCTCCAGCAGCCAGCGGGCAGCGGGACCGATGCCTCGGCGGGCATCCCGCCGCCGGGGTACTCGATGCCCAGTTCGGAGCCCGCTTCGGCGGAGTCCATGAGCACGGCAGGACCGTCCGACACCCAGGTGCCGCACTCCTCCCACACCGTGGCCGGGTCTGCGAGGACTGTGTCTGCCGCAGCACTCAGTCCGGCCTCGGAGTCGGCGGCAAGCCACCGCAGGAACGCACGGCGGTCGGACAGGTAGCAGCTGGTGGCCGGCTCGTCCGCCAGCACCAGCGCCTGCGCACCGTTCTCGCCAACGGTGATCACACCGGCCAGATCGTCCACCGCACAGGCCCGGTCGTAGTCGTCGGGGGCGGTGGCTTCTCCCGCCATGACACCACTCTCGGCGCAGCCGCCCCATGCAGCCAGGGCGGAGACGGGGACGACGATCAGAGGGCCGCCCATCGACTCCACCCAGACAGGGGCGGGGCGGGAGGCATCGGCTGCGGTGGATGAAGAGGCGCTCATGCAGGCAGTGTGCCCTCGCCCACTGACAACGCCCGCGGCGCCCATGGCGGCGAGCGCATGGAGCAGCTCAATGCCTGCGCCAGCCAGCGGTTACGGGACAGCCTTTAGGTTGAGCGCATGACAAGCCTCGAACACCCCCAGCTGTCCGGGCTGGGACGGAACCCAGCAGCCCCTCAGGCCGTCCTGGTACGCCTGGCCGCACACAAGGCCGGCCGACACGGTATATCGCTGCGTCGCGGGCGGCTGGAGGACGCTGTTGTCGAGGCTCTGCTGACGCACGGCGACGGCCACACCGCGGTGGGCCTTCACGGGGACCGGATCTCCCCGGAGATGCGCCGAAGGATCGCCGAGCATCCGGACCCGGCGATCCGTGAGGCGTTCGCAGACTTTGTCCGCGACATGGTGGATCGCAAAGTGCCGATCGGCATCGATGACCTGGAGGAAGCCTATGGCCAGCCTCGGACGGCGCTCGTCGGCGCGGCAAGTCCGATCCTGCGCGCCGCGGTTGCGCGAGCCTGGCACGACCGGCCTCGTGCCGTGCAAGTGCAACTACTCGCCGACCCGGACCCGCAGGTCCGTGCTGCCGCCACCGAGCACAGGCAACCAGGTGTCCCGCCCGAGTGGAGGGAGCGTTGCCTTGCCGACCCTGCCGTTCGTGTCCACGTGGCGCGCTACATCCCGCTCACGTCGGAGCAGTTTGCGCAGCTCATGCAGAGCGAGGAAGAGGAGGTCCATCAGGCTGTCGCCATGAACCCTCATCTATCGGCAGAGATGGTTGCCCGGCTACAGGACATCGACGACCCGCTCGTGCGGGTCGCGGTTGCGCAGAGTCGCCATGTAGAAGCCGAAACCCGGGACCGGCTGTATGCGCTCGTAGAAGCCGAACGCACGAACGGAAGTATCGAGGCCGAGGTAGCTCTGGCTTGGAACTTCGCTGAACCGGACTGGCTGCGAGAAGCGCCCCTCAACGAGCGGATGACCTACCTGAACTGCCAGTACACAACCTTCCGACGCGTACTGGCCTCCTGCCATGACCTGCCTGAAGAGGCATGGCGTCAGCTGGACAACGACCCGGAACTCCTGGTCCGTCGTGCTGCCGCCCGTCGGCCAAACACGCCACCGGAGATCCTGGAAGGGCTGGTACGCGCACACGGCGACGTGTTCCACGTCCGACCGCTCCTCGTCGACCACCCCAACTTCCCCCGTCACATGCTGCGCACGTTCGTTGACGAACCAAGCCCGAACGTGCGCTCCCTTGCCCTGCAAGACCCAGAACTACCCGTGCCAGAACTTCAGCAACTCGCCGCCTCTGCCGAGTCGTTCCTGCGCAGCGGGGTCGCCCGCCACCCCAACATCACGGACGCGTTGCTGGAGCATCTGCTCTCTGACCCAGACCCTGAGGTAGTCGACGATGCCGCTGCCAACTCCGTGCTTCGGCAGACCCAGATGCATCGAATCCTCACCGCTTCTAGCTTGTGACTCCCCGAGAGGATGGCATCGGCGCGGACCCACGAAAGTTCCAGCTCGAAGAGGACTGCTACCCGAACTGACTAGGCCGCGCTTGCAGATCACAGTAACTCGACTGCGATCCGTCCATCCACTCAGCCAGTGAACCGATGCACCATCGCCCTTCGTCGAAACCTTCGACCACCGACCGGAGCGCTGCTACGCCGCACCACTCCGCGGCCGTAGACCCGTAGTGCCCGCGGGAGGCCACGGCAGCTTCACCTCGATAGTCTGCGCGGCGTGACCAACTCATACGCGAGCTCTGACGATGCCGCAGTCGCGATAGCCGGGGCGCGGGCCGGCGCGGACGTAGTCCGTACCATGTACGGTCAGCGGCTCAACCGCATCGACAAGGGTGCCGGGGACTTCGCCACCGAGGCGGATGTGGAGGCCGAGAAGGCGATCCTCGGCGTCATCCGTGCCGCACGCCCCCACGACGCCATGCTCGGCGAGGAAGGCGGGCAGCAGGGAGCCGCCGACGCCATGCGCCTGTGGTTGGTGGATCCTCTGTGCGGCACGCTGAACTACGCCGTCGGCAACATGCTGGTGGCCGTCAACGTGGCCCTGCGCGAGGGGGCGGCGGCGGTGGCCGATCCGTTCAGCGGCGAGGTCTTCTTCACTGACGGTGAGACCGCCTGGGTGCGCCATGACGGGGTCGACGACGCACGGCTGACGCCCACGCCCGCTACCCGGTTGGTGGACGTCAACCTGGATCCGCCGTTCCCGAGTGCCCCCGGATTCCGGGCCGTGGATCTACTGGCCCACCCCGAGTTCCGTGAACACTTCCGACCGCGCGTCGTGTCCACGACGCTGGCGCTGGCCTGGGTCGCCTCCGGCAAGCGCGCCGCGTATGTCACCGATGGCGCCGACCTCTCCAGGAGCGTGCACTTCGCAGCCGGCATCGCTTTGTGCCGGGCCGCTGGCTGCGTGGTCACCGGGATCGACGGGGCCCCGATCGGTGAGGCAGGCCGTGGGCTTGTGGTCGCCGCCGACGACCAGACCCACGGGCTACTGATGTCGATGATGCGGAGCTGAAGCAAGCGCTGCGACCGGGAATGTTGTCCGAGTTGGCGGATCACCCCTGTTCAGAGGCGGCGGCGAGGTGACGGCGGCAGATGTCGGCAGCCGTGAGGTGGGGCTTGTGCAGTGCATCGCTGTAGAGCCGCATCTCACGAGCCGCTCGGTCCAAGTGCTGCCAGAAACCGAGGGGCAGGTCGAGGTCGCCACCGAGATCGACCAAGCAGTCGAAGGCGAGTCCCAGCTCGTTGTGCTCCAGGAATTCCAGCATCGCTGAGAGATCGATGTCCGGCAGGCTTGTGAGCTGGGAACGGGCGGCGTCGAGGTGGTCACGGGTCTGGTTCCAGCTGCTCTGAAGAGCCTCACGATCACCTGTCATGCGGCCCAGTATTGCTGGTGCCGTCGTGAGGTCATGCGACCTTCACTGGACGTCCGCCCCAGCGGAGGGCCGCCTGGATGTCTTACCTTGTGCAGGCGATGCGCGACTGGCGGTCCTGGATCGATGTGCCGCCGTCCTTCGTCGACGTCTTCGTCAGCCGACCGGAGCGCTGCTACGCCAAGCCGCTCCCTGGCCGTACGCCCATAGCGCCCGTAGGAGGCCGTAGTTGAGCCCGTTCGAGCAGATCATCACCATCCTGGACCGTGAGAAGGCCCGTTACCGGGTGATCGAGCACGCAGCGGAGGGGCGGTCGGAAGAGGTGTCCGCTGTACGGGGAACGACGGTGTCCCAGGGCGCGAAGGCGCTCGTCTGCCGTGTGAAGGGGATCGACTCCCCTGCTGTGCTCGCCGTCCTGGCCGGTGACCGGCGTGCGGACCTGAAGAGGCTCGTCGCCGCGGTCGAGGGCAAGAAGGGCGGTTTCGCCCCGTCGGACCTGGCCGAACAGCTCACCGGTTGCACGGTTGGCGCGATTCCGCCGCTGTGGCTCTCCGAGGACGGTCTGCCCGTGGTCGCGGACGCGGACTTCCTGGCGGCGCACGAGGAGATCGCGTTCAACGCGGGGAGACTGGACCGGTCCGTGGTGATGGCCACGGAGGACTACGTGCGGATCGTCGGGCCGACGGTGGCGTCCATCGCGGCGGCGTAGCAGGCGGTGAGCCGGTCCTCGGCGGGAGTGGTGGCTCAACCGCCCACCGCGTCCTCTCCGTACCCCGGCCCGCGTGCCCGCCCCCGCCGACGCCGCGAGCAGCGGCGTACGGGACGATGGGGCGCCGCCGCAAGGCGTAGTCGCACCACCACGCTCACCAGGAGGAACCCGTGTCCGCCGAGTCCGTCGCCGAGCCGTCGCCGGAAATTCTCGCTGCCTTCCAGGCCGCCAAGGGCTTCATGCCGGTGGTCGAGGGACTCGCGTTGTACCGGGCCGCCGTCGAGGCCGCCGCGCTGGGGCTGCCGCTCCTGGAGGTCGGGACGTACTGCGGGCGCTCCACCATCCTGCTCGCCGATGTCGCACGGGCGGCCGGGGTGACGGCTCTCACCGTCGACCACCACCGCGGCAGCGAGGAGCAGCAGCCCGGCTGGGAGTACCACGACCCGACCGTGGTGGACCCGGAGGTGGGCAGGATGGACACACTGCCGACCTTCCGCAGGACCCTGCACGCGGCGGGTCTGGAAGACCACGTGGTGGCGCTGGTCGGACGGTCTCCGCAGGTCGCGGCCGTGTGGGGCGGGCAGCTCGGTTTCGTCTTCATCGACGGTGGTCACACCGACGAGCATGCGAACGGGGACTACGAGGGGTGGGCGCCGCATGTGGCCGAGGGTGGGTTCCTGGTGATCCATGACGTGTTCCCGGACCCCGCGCACGGCGGGCAGGCCCCGTACCGGGTCTATCTGCGGGCGCTGGCCTCGGGTGCGTTCACCGAGGTCTCGGTGACGGATTCGCTGCGGGTGCTGCGGCGTACAGGTACCGGGATCTGAGGTCTGGCGGGCCCGGACGCTCAGCTCCTCACGGCATTCCACGGACCCGGACGCCCAGCTCCGGACGGGTACGCGTGTTCGACCTGCTCGGTCCGACGCACCCGGATAGCATCGCGGGGTGCCGTACGACGAGAGCGTTCCCCCCACCCCACGCCGCCGGCCCCTGCTCGCCACCGCCGCCTTCACAGCCCTGTGTCTGTCCGCCGCGGGCTGCGGCGCGGGCGGTGACGACGGCGCGGCGCAGGCCCGGCCCGTGCAGGGCGGCAGTGCCACATCCGCCGCGACGCCGTCCGACCCGGCGTCGACGAATGACGCGGCGCCGGAGCGGACGTCCGCGTCCCCCGCTGCGTCCGCGACGCCGTCGAAGCCCTCGAAGTCCGCGGAGGTCCGGGCGTCGGGGCCGCTGGCCGGGAAGACCGTGGTCCTCGATCCCGGGCACAACCCGGACAACCGTCTGCACCCGCGTGAGATCAACCGCCAGGTGGACATCGGCACCACGCACAAGGAGTGCGACACCACCGGAACGTCGACCGACGCCGGTTACGCGGAGGCCGAGTTCACCCTCGATGTTGCGCACCGGGCGCGGAAGATCCTCCAGGCGCAGGGGGCGAAGGTCGTGCTGACACACGACGGCGACCGCGCGTACGGCCCCTGTGTGGACGAGCGGGCCCGGATCGGCAACAAGGCCAAGGCAGATGCGGTGGTCTCGGTGCACGCGGACGGTTCCGCGGTCGGCAACCGAGGGTTCCATGTGATCCTTCCCGCCCGCGTGCAGGGCGGTGGGGCGGATACTTCGAAGATCGTCGAGCCGTCGCGCGATCTCGGCACCCGGATCGCCGGGCTCTTCGTCCGCGACACCGGAAGTGCGCCTTCCAATTACGTGGGTGGGCATACCGGATTGGACGTCCGCAAGGATCTGGGCGGACTGAATTTGTCGACCGTGCCCAAAGTGTTCATCGAATGCGGCAATATGCGTGATCCGAAGGACGCCGCCCTGCTCACCAGTGCGGGCTGGCGTCAGAAAGCGGCACAGGGCATTGCCGACGGCATCAGTAGCTACCTCAACGGGTAGCAAGAGGTTGTTCTGAGGCGAAATTGGGGGAAGTTCGCCCAGATACCGGGCAGAGTCACCAGCAGCCCGACCAGACGATAGATTCATCCGTACGATGGGGAGCCGCCCCCGAGCTTCGCGCCGTGTCCGCCCGATCGGTGGCAGCGACGACCGCCCCGACGAGACGATCGACTAAGGACTTTCACGTGAATATCCGCTCCCTCACTCGAGGCGACGGCGTGGTGATCGGAGCAGCGGTGGTGCTGTTCATCGCCTCATTCCTCGACCTCTCCGGCTTCGACTGCCCCGCAGGTCTGAACTGTTCGGGCTACAACGCCCCCAACGCCTGGGATGCCCTCGGGGTGCTCATGAGCGTCTTCCTGGCGGGAATCATCGGAGCGGCACTCGTCGTCGTGGGTCGCTCGATGCCGGGCCGCAAGGTCCTGGGGCTCGACCTCGGTCCGTTCGGTGTCGCCTTCTGTGTCTTCGCGCTGTGGACGGCCTTCTGGACGACCATCGACGCCAGCGACGCGGGTGCCGGGATGATCCTGGCCCTGCTCGCGACCATCGTGCTCGCGGGCGGCGCGGTCGCCACCCCGCTGGTTCCCGCGCTCAAGGCTCCGCTGATGAACGCCCCGCGCCCGCAGCCGGTGCAGTCGCCGTACGGCGGTCAGCAGCAGCCCGGCCAGGGGTACGGCTACCCCGGCGGTGCCCAGCAGCAGCCGTACGGTGCGCAGCCGGGCCAGCAGCAGCCGTACGGCGGGCAGCCGCAGGCAGCCGCTCAGCCCGATCCGCAGCAGGTCCAGCAGGCCCAGCAGGCTTCGGCGGCGGGTGCGCCGGCCGGTGACTTCACGCCGTTCTGGTTCGCAGTGCCGGTGGCCCGTCCGCTGTACGGGGAGGACGGTTCGCCGTCGCCGATCGCCGAACTGGCGCCCGGCACCTGGTACCTCGCGGTGGAACAGCGCGGTCAGGCCCTTGTGGCCCAGACGCAGGACGGCCGTCGTGGGGTCCTCCAGGACACCACGGGCATCCAGCGCGGCTGAGTCCGCGCTTCCGCAGCACCGACAGCGGCCCCTCGCCCCTTCCGGGCGGGGGGCCGCTGTCGTACTCTCCGTTCCAGCACCATGAATCTGACGGTATGTCAGAACTGCTGGGAGGCGGCGGAATGCGGCTCGGACTCGCACTCGGATACTGGGGCCGCGGCCCGAACCCCGCCCATCTGGAGCTGGCCCGGGAGGCCGAGGAGCTGGGGTACGCATCGGTGTGGACCGCGGAGGCCTGGGGCTCCGACGCGTTCACCCCGCTGACCTGGATCGCCGCACACACCTCCCGTATCCGACTGGGCACCGGCATCGCACAGATGGCGGCGCGCACCCCGACGGCGACCGCCATGCACGCCCTCACCCTGGACCATCTCTCCGGCGGCCGGATGATGCTCGGCCTGGGGCTGTCCGGTCCCCAGGTGGTGGAGGGCTGGTACGGGCGGCCGTTTCCGCGCAGCCCGCTGACCGCGACCCGCGAGTACGTCGATGTCATCCGCCAGGTGCTCCGTCGCGAGGCCCCGGTCGAGTTGGACGGGCGTTTCCACTCCCATCCGTACAACGGTCCGGACGCCACCGGCCTGGGCAAGCCGCTGAAGCCGATCACGCATCCGCTGCGGTCCGGGCTGCCCGTCCTGCTCGGGGCGGAAGGGCCGAAGAACATCGCGCAGACGACGAGGATCGCCGACGGCTGGCTGCCGTTGTACTGGTCGCCGCTGCGCACCGATGTGTACGAGGCCTCGCTCACGGACCTGCCGGACGGCTTCATGATCGCGCCGATGGCCCGGGCGCACATCTGTGACAACGTCGCCGAGGGGCTGCTGCCGGTGAAGGCGATGCTCGGCTTCTACATCGGCGGGATGGGGCACGCGGCCCGTAACTTCCATGCCGATCTGATGGCGCGGATGGGCTTCGAGGAGGAGGCGCGGCGGATCCAGCAACTCTTCCTCGCGGGGCGCAAGGAGGAGGCGGTGCTGGCCGTGCCGGACGCGTTCGCCGACGAGATCTCGCTCGTCGGACCACGCCAACGGGTCGCGGAACGCCTGGAGTTGTGGCGCAAGGGGCCGGTGACCGACCTGCTGGTGACGGCACCGGACCCGCACACCCTGCGGGTGCTGGCGGATCTCAACGGGCAGTAGGACCGGGCCGGTCCGGGTCCGTGGGCCAGGCGCCGGCGCCCACCGTGGCGGGCCGCACGCGCCGCCGTGACGCGGTGCGCTCCCAGGGCTGGGGGTCGGGGTACGTCACGAGTTTCAGGGTGCTGCCCCACGGGGTGCGCAGATACGCGAACCGGTTGCGCTCCCCCGCCTCCGGGCCCGGCAGCGGCTGCGCCCCGGCGAGCAGAATGGCTCCCGCGGCCACGCAGTCCCGTACGGAAGCGTCCAGGTCGTCGGTGTAGACCGCCACATGCTGCCAGCCGAAGTCGCTGGGCCTGGCCGGGGGTTCGCGGCGGGGCCCCTCGAACTCGTACAGCTCGATGCCCGGCCCGTCGCCGGGAAGGGCCAGCATCCTGACCGCCAACTCCTTTGTGCCCGCCGGAACTCCAAGCCGTTGCTCGACGTCCAGACCGCCACGCGGGCCGTCCTGGCGGCGCAGGATGTCGTACAGCACCTCGGCGCCGAGCGCCCGGACGAGGAAGAGTGTGGCGGTCTCCAGGTCGGGGACCGTGACTCCGATGTGGTCGATGCCTCGTACGCGTGTGTCCGTCATGGGTTCACCGCTCCTGTCCCGGGGCCGCGCAGACCGCCCCGTCCGCCCCGGCGCGCTGCCGCTCCGGGGTCGTGGCCGTGCCCCCGTGCGACCAGGCCAGCAGTGCGTCGGCCGGCCATGTGGTGATGACGCGTTCCGCCGGTACTCCGCACTGCTCGGCGCGGGCGCAGCCGTGGATCTGCCAGTCCAGTTGGCCGGGTGCGTGGGCGTCGGTGTCGACGGCGAACAGGGTGCCCGCGTCGACGGCACGGCGCAGCAGCCTGCGGGGCGGATCGAGCCGTTCGGGCCTGCTGTTGATCTCCACCGCCGTGCCCGCCTCCGCGCACGCGGCGAAGACCTCGTCCGCGTCGAACCGGGACTCCGGCCGGCCCCGGCCGGTGACCAGCCGCCCGGTGCAGTGCCCGAGGATGTTCGCCCGCGGGTGGCGGACGGCGGTGAGCAGGCGCCGGGTCATCGGTGCCGCGTCCATCCGCAGCTTTGAGTGGACGGAGACCACGACGACGTCCAGGCGCTCCAACAGCTCTTCCTCCTGGTCGAGGGAGCCGTCGGGGAGGATGTCGCACTCGATGCCGGTGAGCAGCCGGAAGGGCGCCCACTGGGTGTTCAGCTCGGCGATCACGTCCAGCTGGCGGCGCAGCCGGTCCGGGGAGAGCCCGTTCGCCACCGTGAGCCGGGGCGAGTGGTCGGTGAGGACCGCCCACTCATGACCCAGCTCCGCCGCCGTACGCCCCATCTCGGCGATCGGGCTGCCGCCGTCCGACCAGTCCGAGTGCAGATGGCAGTCGCCGCGCTGGAGAGCGAGCAACTGCTCGCCGCCCTCGGCGAGCGGGGTGGCGGCGGCCTCCTCCTCCAGCCGCTCCAGATAACCGGGCACCTCCCCGGCCAGCGCCTCGCGGATCACCTGTGCGGTTGTGGGCCCGATGCCTCTGGCCGACTCCAGGGAACCGTCCGCCGCCCGCCGTGCGGCCTCGCCGTCCGCCATCGCCGCCACGGTGCGGGCGGCGGTGCGGAATGCCTGCACACGGTAGGTTTCGGCCCTGCCGCGTTCCAACAGGAAGGCGATCCGTTTCAGGGCGTGGACCGGCTCCATCGGCACCTCCACGGGGCCGCCGGACACAGCGGGCCACCCCCTCCAGCTTGGCCCAGCACCGCCGCGCCCGCACCGTGGAGGGAGGCCGTGAGGACGGGCGGCTCCTAGTGGTCTGCGCACGGCTGCGATCAGCGGCGGCTCAGCCGAACGTCGTCCGCTCCAGCCAGAAGTCCAGCAGGTGTGCGTCCCCGAGCACCTCGACCCTGTTGCTGTCCGGCGCGAGGCGCCGGTTGAAGACCAGCATGATGTCGGTGAGCGAGCCCCGCAGGGCCACGGTCGCCTTCTCGTGGGTGCGTCGCCAGGTGAAGGCGTCCTCACCGAACTCGATCAGCCATTCGGCATCCGGCACGTCCGTGGCGTGCAGATGGATCGAGCGCCCGCCGCCGCACAGTTCGGCGGCCTGGCTGTCACCCCCGGCCTGGGCGAAGGCGACGATCTCCAGCCACTCCTCGATGGTGTCGGCAGCGAGCTCCGGAGCCACCTCGTAGCCGGTCTTCGCGGTGAGTGCCGCGTCTGCCTGGTGGACGATCGTCTCGTGGGCCATGCGGCGCGCCCAGAAACCGGTGTTCTGCTTCCCCTCCCCCGCCCAGGACCAGACCTCCTGGTCCGGCCCGGCCGCCCTCAGTGCCTCGACGGTCTTCGCCGCGCCGTCCGCCAGCCAGGCGTCGAGCACGGCCGGATCGTCGCCCCCGGGCGTGAACTCCGGCACCTGCCGGTCCATGACCTCTTCGACGGCCCGGGTGCGGACGATCTCGTTCACCCAGCGATGAGCGCCGCCGAGATGAACGGCAAGGTCGCGCAGGGTCCAGTCGGGGCAGGTCACCACGGTCGCGCCGAGGTCGGCGCCCCTGACCGCCATTCTCAACGCATCGGTGCGGTCGATGATTTCGTCACAGAAGAGGTCGTACGGAAGTGAGCTCATGCGGCGCACCGTAGTGCGCCGCATGAGCTCCCGCATGTGGTTATCCACCCAGCTGAGAGGTGCTGGGAACCTTGTCCTTCACATCGGCGCCCACACTCTTGCCCGCGTTCTTGATTCCGTCGATCACGCCCTCGAGGGCTCCGATGTCACCCTCGCCCACTTTGCCCTTGCGCAGCTTGGTGCCGAGCTCCTTGAGCGATTCGATGCCCGCACCCAGGGGCGCGACCGCCTTCGACAGCAGCGGATCACCCTTGGCGTTCTCCGACGCGGCCTTCAACCGGTTGTAGGTGAAGCTGCCCGCGAGCCCGGCCTTGACCAGAGCGAGCGTCCGCCCGTCCGCACCCTTCTTGAACTTGCCCGCGCGATACGGCTTCACGATCCACTGGTACGTCGCACCCGCCGCGAGACTCGCATTGGTGACGAAGCGCGTCTTGGCGAACTTCTGCGCCTCGGCCGAGGTCGTACCGCTCGGGGACGCGGAACTGCTCGCGCTGCTGCTCTCCTTGCCGCCGCCGCATCCGGTGGCACCCACCAACACGGTGCAGGACAGCAGCAGCGACACGATCAGCCGGCGCAGCGATACGGATCGGTTCATCGCGGAATTGGGCACAGCGATCCTCCCTGGCCGGACATATCCCGGCAAGCTCTATGAAAGCGGCGCAAGCTGCCACTCTCCGTAGAGGATCACCCGGGGTGGGGAGGTGTGCCACTCGGGAAGCCCTTGGGGTTTCAGCCCGGGGAAACGTTCGCACGAAAGTCATGCGCCCTCGGACAGAAACGAGAAGCGCCCTCGCCGCAGGCAGGCAGGCAGGCAGGCAGGCAGGGGGATCAAGGCAGGATGGATGGCATGAGCGAGCCTACTGGCAAGCACCCCAGCTCCAAGCCGCGCGACATCGCCGGGCCCGCCAAGGCCCACGGCGACCCCTCCGACCGGTCCGCCTACGTCACCGCAGCCGTCGCCCGCCAGATCGAACGCGACAACATCAGCGACCTCATCGCCGTTGCCGAGGCTGAACACGACCCCATCACAGCTGCCGAGATCCAGGCCCTGCGTGACCAGCTCCACCGAGCACACCGGGGACAGAAGCAGGCTGGAGCAGAAACTGTGTGACCCGCTCCCCCGCCGGCCGCTGGTATTGGACAGCGAGGGACTGGCCAAGGCGGTACTGCGCGACCGCACGGTCACCGGTTGGCTCGCTCTGGCCCGAGCCGACGACCTCCGGGCAATCGCCTCCGCGGCCACCCTGCCCTCGCTCCGCCCGCCGCTCAAGCCGTGACCGCAGGGGGAAGAGGCACAGAAGGCTACCCGGACCGAGCCGGCGTCAGCTCAGGCGTCCACCGAGGCCGCCGTCGGGGGCGATCTCGGTGATGCGGGCGAGGTCATCGGCACTGAGGGCAAGGCCGGCGGCGGCAATGTTCTGCGCGACGCGATCGGGGTTGCGCGAGCCCGGGATGGGGACGATGTAGTCCTTGTGCGCCAGGAGCCAGGCGAGCGCGAGCTGCGACAGGGTGGCGCCCTTGGCCTCCGCGAACGTGGTCAGCTCGTCGCTGATGGCGACGTTGGTGTCGAAGTTCTCCGGCTTCCACCAGGCCAGGCGCTGCCGGAAGTCGTTCGCGTCGTACTGGTCGCGGGGCTTCACGGCGCCACTGAGGAAGCCGCGGGCGAGCGGCGAGTAGGCGACGAAGCCGATGCCGAGCTCCTCCAGGACAGGGAACAGGGGCGCGGCATCGTGGGGGGCGAAGAGGGAGAGCTCGTTCTGCAGCGCGGAGATCGGGTGCACCGCGTGAGCCCGGCGGATGATGTCCTCGTCGGCGTTGGACAGGCCGAGGTACTTCACCTTGCCCGCGTCGACGAACTCCTTCATCTCGCCGACGACTTCCTCGACGGGCACGTTGGGGTCGGGGACGTGCTGGTAGAGCAGGTCGATGGCGTCGACGCCGAGGTTGCGCAGGCTGTTGTCGACGACCTCGCGGATGTGCCCGGGTCGCGAGTCCTGACCGAAGGCCGGGGTGAAGCCGAACTTGGTCGCGATCGTCACCTCGTCCCGGATCGGCGCCAGCGCGCGACCGAGCAGCTTCTCGCCCTCGCCCCAGCCGTACATCTCCGCGGTGTCGAAGTGGGTCACGCCCAGCTCGTGCGCGCGGCGGATCGCGGTGATCGACTCGGTGTCGTCCGAGGGGCCGTAGCCGACCGCGGTCCCCATAGCGCCATAGCCGAGGGCCGACACGACCAGCCCCTGAGTACCCAACGTCCTTGTCTGCACGATGCCCTCCCGGAAAACCAAACCAAACTGTTCGGTTTTAACGTACGCCTGGACTCGCCCCTGGGCAAACCAAACGGTTCGGTCGGGTAGTTTTGAGGGATGACCCCCCCGACCGGAGCGGACTCCGCCCGCGATCGCATCGTCACCGCGGCCACGGCCGAGTTCGCGCGCCACGGCATCGCCGGCGCACGGATCGAGCGCATCGCAAAGGCGGCGCGGACCAGCAAGGAACGCCTCTACGCCTACTTCCGCAGCAAGGAAGAGCTGTACGCGACCGTCGCCGCCCACGAACTCGCAGCGGTTGCCGAGGCCACCCGCCTCGACCCCACCGACCTCCCCGGCTACGCGGGCCGCGTCCACGACTACTTCGCGGCCCACCCCGAACGCCTGCGCCTGATGAACTGGGGCCGGCTCGAACTCGGCGGCGCCCCCACCGCCCCGGACGACCCCGTCCAGGCGACCGTGCGCCACAAGACCGAGCAGCTGCGTGACGCGCAGGAGTCGGGCCGGCTGGATGCGGCGTGGGACCCCATCGACGTCCTGATGTTCGTCAACCAGCTGGCCATGTCCTGGGCCGGCCAGACCGACCTGCTTCCCGCCGACGGCGCACAGCGGGCGGCCTTCCTGGCCGCACGCCGGGAAGCGATCGTGACAGCCGTGCAGCGCCTGTTCCCTGCGGATGCCGGCTGAGGGCTGCACGGTAACCATCGAGCCCGAAACTGGACCGGTATTCCACTGTCGCCAGTTCATGGCCCGGGCTGGGAGTGGGTGACGCTCCGTGGCCGAAAAAGTCTCCTTCCTCGGAAGACGCCTCGACGGCGTGAGCGCTGCTGTTTAGGGTCCTGGGCACGGCATCGCGTGTCGGTCACCGGCTGGGTGAGGCATGGAGGTGCCCGTGAGATTGCCTTGCGGAGGCATTCCACACATGTCAGTCGAGTTGAATCACACCATCATCCATGCCCGGGACAACCGGGAGTCGGCCGAGTTCCTGGCGCACGTCCTGGGGCTTGAGGTCGGGACCGAGTGGGGCCCGTTCATTCCCGTGGCCACCAGCAACGGGGTCACCCTGGACTTCGCCGCCATCCCGGCGGAGTCGATCGTCATGCAGCACTACGCGTTCCTGGTCTCCGACGAGGAGTTCGACGCGGCCTTCGACCGTATCCAACAGGCCGGGATCACGTACTACGCCGATCCGCATCTGAAGCAGCCTGGAGAGATCAACCACCACCACGGTGGGCGCGGCCTGTACTTCATTGATCCGGCCGGGCATGGCATGGAGATCATCACGCGACCCTATGGCAGCCACGAGCAGACGCCGACGGCTTCGTGAGGCAGTGGCAGGTCAGGCAGTGTGCCCTGGCCTGCCACACCGCGGCCTGGTTCAACTGCCTTTACTTTCCGGTCGAGTTCATCCTGCCGGTGACCGGTTGCCAATCGTCCCATCGGTTCTCCCTGAGAAGGTCAGCAGGCCACCGAAGCCGGAGGAGCCTGGCGTCGTTACGCTCCTGACGGCTACGCACGGGAGCTACGTCTCCGCTCCGGGTTCGCCACTCCGCATACGTTCGAGATCAGTTGTGTGGCGGAAACTCCTGGTCCAGAAGCTCTAGTACCTCCTGCTGCCGCCGATGGAATCCGGGTAACGAAGGCCGCACGAAGGCGAGATGCTCCGCCATCGGCAAGCCCCGGCAAGCGGGTGGCCGCGCCGGGTGATTCCGGTCTACGGCCTTGCGTACCGAAGCGCAGAACAAGTACACCGTCCCCAGAGCTTCCGAGTCGAAGACGATCTGCCCGACCGCCACCGAATCGACCGGGCCGCACACGCCTTCGATCAAGGTTTCCAACGCATCAACGGCAACCGCCGGATCGCCGCCCGGATCCCACTGAGCATGCATGAGCGCAGCACGCATGGCCTCTGCCAACTCCGAAGCCGACAGCCCTGACAGATCACTCGCCATCCCCACATCGTCCCAACCTGACCCGCGGAAAGCCACCCTGAATCAGCTGCTCGGCGTGACCAATCTCAGGAGGTCCCAGCGAAGACACGACACATCAACATGCGAGCCCATGTGCGGGATCTCAGGCGCTCAGGCGCCTTACGTGCAGGTGGCCATCGCGGGGAAAGGTGGGCGGGGCCGCGGGCAGCACGCGATCGAAGTCGTACCGGCTCTTCCGCGCAACTCGGCATGATGCCAGGTTGTCCACCTGGTGCAGGAGTTCGAGGCGCTCCAGCCCGTCCGCTTCGAAGGTGTCGAAGACCCAGCCGGTGAGCGCCTCCAGAGCGCGGGGGGCCACTCCCCTTCCCCGAGCGTGTGCTGCCGTCCAGTAGCCCACCTCGGCTGTAGGCCCGCCGGGGGCGACTTCCTTGAGGGTCACGTTGCCCGCCAACTGTGCACGATACGGCTCAGGTTGTACCTCAAGGACGGCGAAGCTGAACCGGTCCCCGTCTGCCCAACCCTGCTGCTGAGCCCGCACCCACCGTGCCGCGTCGGCATCGTTCTCCACGACGTGGCTCATCCAGCGGCGCAGTGCGGGATCCCGGCACGCCTCGACCAATGCGCCGACGTCGTCCATGCACCAGGGGCGGAGAACGAGAGCGGGAGAGGCCGGAGTTGCGGCCGCTTGCAGGGTGACGGGTCCATTCACGGGCCGATCGTATGCGGCGGTGCGTGCACCCGGCACTGACCTTTCCGACCCATGCTGTCCGTTGTCCGCTCCGTCATGGCTGAGTCCGGGTGCGCAGGGCCTGGACGCACCAGTCGAACGCAGGAGTCAGACTCTCCGGCGCCGGCCAGCCGTTGACCACCGCAAGCAACTGGAGATAACGCTCCCTCCGGGGGTCGTTCACGTTCTCCAGCCGAACCGCCAGTCGGCGGCGAAGCTCACCGTCGTCGGGGCGGCCGAGCAGGTCCGCGTAGTGCGCCGTGAGCGCCGCGACGATCGGATCGGCCTGGGACGAGGCCGGATCGATACCGGCGGCCAGGGCCGGGCCGACCTGGTCATGGACGGTTGCGGCGATGTCGCGGCGCGGGGGTCCCGCTGTGCCGTTCTGGGGCTGCTCGGCTGCCTGGTCCTCAGTCATCTGTCGTACGACGGCGCGGAAATCCGAGTCCAGGGACAGTTCGGCCAACTCCACCCACGCCTGGATCTGCTCGGGCTCCGGGTTGTCGGGCAGTTCGGGGGTCATCGAGCGCATGACGCCCGCCCATACGGGGGCGACATCAGGACCGCGGAAGACGGCATCGAGGAAATCACCGATCAGCCGTCGGCGCTCGTCCTCGGAGAGCAGGGCCAGTTGGTGCATGAGTTCCATCTCCTCAGGGGTGGACCCGCGCTCGGCCACCGCCGTCAGCACCGCGCGCCGCAGGCGCAGGACGCGGATCTGCACGGCCAGCGCTTCGGCGTGCGCCGCGGCGACCTCGGGCAGTGAGAGCTCCCGGTCCGCGACCTTGCGGATCGTGGGGAGGTCCAGGCCCAGCTCGCGAAGGGTGCGTACGAGGTCCAGGCGTGCGACGGCGTCGGTGTCGTAGAGGCGGTAGCCGGCCGGGCTGCGGTCTGTCGGCGTCACGATTCCCCGATCGGAGTAGAACCGAATGGTCTTGACCGTGAGTCCGGTCCGTCGAGCGAGCTCACCGATCGAATAAACGTCGCTTTCCATGCCCCCACCTTTGCGTCTCCCCCTGCGGGAGACTCAAGTCGGGTGGCGGTACGACGTGCAAGCCCTCTGCGGTGGCCTCCTTGAGCTGCCGCCCCAGTAAGTGATCTCCTCATGCCGCGGCCTGACCGGCTTCGTCCACCAGAACCTGCGAAAGAACAGCGGAAGTTCACCGCTTCGGAAGGCGTCTGCCAACGGCTCTGTTCGCGTTCCGAACCTGCGGCGGCGCAACTCCGGGGTGACGCGGCCGCGATGGGCTGTCAGTTCCTTCTGTCAGCATGCTGCCGTGACAGACACACGTGACCAGCCTCCCGACGAGGCCACCCTCGTCTTCCTGCGCTCCGCGTTCCCGCCGGAATGGCGCGAGCCGACGCTCGGGCATGAAACCGTCGCGGAGTGGGAGCGGGAGAACGAGGTGCTCCTCCCAGAGCCCTATCGAACCTTCATAACGCAGATCAGTAACGGGTCGAGTCTCGGCCCAGCCGACGACGGCGGTCTCCAGCCGCTCGGCTGGCTACCCGACACATGGCCATACCTCGACCGGCGCCGGCCAGGGGAACCGTTCCCCCTGGAGGCGGCTTGGTCCTGGGAGGGCGACGATAGTGCCGACCCCGATGACCCACGGATCGCCGCCGCGTTCAACAAGGGGTCCATCGTGCTCGGGGCCGAGGACGGGCCGTCGTTCTGGCTCCTGCTCACCACCGGCCCCCGCCGCGGCGAGGTGTGGACTGTCTCCGAAGTCGGCGCCGGTCCGGCGCCCGGCGGCCAGGTATGCGGGTTCGAGGAGTGGGTGCGGCGCTGGCACACCGGCAACGGCTGGTGGGACTGAACCCCCACGTGGGACCGAACACGTAAAGACGGCGACGCCGTTCTTGACGAAGGCGAACAAAACCATGCCCCGCACCGGCCCGCCTGGGCCCCCGTGGCCGCTGCACCGCACCGAAGGAGTTGTCCCCCGATGAACCCCGCCTCCGCCACAGATCCGCAGTGGCCCGTCCCCACCGCGCCGCCCACCCATGACCCGGTGCTGTTCGCGCGGGCGATGCGGGACATGCGCCTGACCTGGCGCGCCCGGGGCGTCCTGGCCGAACTCGCCACCGGGTACGCACCCGGGCAGGCGCCCACGATCACTGACCTGGTCTACCTCACGCGAGACGAGCGGCTGGCCGCCGAGGGCCGCGTGGCCTACCGCACGGCCGTCCGCGAACTGCGCAGCATCGGGTACTTGAGGCCCGACGGCACCACGGCCTCCGGTGTCGGCGAGCGCCTGGTCGTGGACCTCACCCCTGCCGCCGACGCCTGCCTGATCCCCCACCCTTACGGCCACGCCCCCCTCACGGACGGGAGTTGACCGGCGGGAGAGAGCCGGGACGCCATCGAACGTGCCGACGGGTGGGGAAGCTTCGCGCGGGAGCCGTCCCAGCCCTGCTGCCGTACTCTGGGCTGCCACTCAGGACTCTGCAACTCATCAGGCCGCCACACGAAGAGGGTCAGCACCCTGACACCGATTGAGGGACACGTAACTTGCAACTACGCAGCATCTTGGCCGACCTTGATGTGTGGCTGGCGGAGCACGCCCCGGGCGACCACCGGCAGCTGATGCCGCCAGCGGATGCGGCGCGGGCAGCAGTCCTGGCTGCGGGGCGCTTCCGCGTCCATGAGGACGTACTGACCTGGTTGTCCGTGCACGACGGCTCTCAGCGTGATCCGGTGCCGGCGGCGGGCGCGTTTGTCCCTCAGGATTTTCCGCTCCTTGGCGTGGCCGGCATGGCGCAAGGTCTGGCGGACATGGTGGAGGAAGTCGAGCTGGCCGTGGCTGAGGGCGAGGAGGAATTCATTGTCGGTCTGGAGGCGGACGAGCGATGGCTGCCGGTGGCGATGAACCACACTGGGGGCCGGCTCGTCGTCGATCACCGGCCGGACGGTGATTACGGGGCGGTCCTCGAGGTGGACCCGTCCATCGGGGTGAACGGGGTGAAGCGGTGGGACAGCATGTCCCACATGTTCGATTCGATCTTGGAGGCCCTGCGATCCGGTTCGGCGCTCGTGACCGGCAGCGGGGTGAGGACTGTGCCCCGCATCGAGGAGCCCGGGGATGCGCTGCCGCACGTTGTCTGGGACCTCCACTTCGGCTGACCGCACGACGACGAGGGGCTCAGCGACAGCAGTCGGGTTCCAGTCCCCGCGGCAGGTGTTCGCCGCCGAAGACGGCTGTCGTCGCCTCGTCGCCGCCGAGCGCGGACACCGCGAGGAGCAGCGAACCGGCGGTCCAGGTGGTGAGTTCCTCCGGCCAGAACGCCCGGTTGCCCTCGAAGACGTACCCGGTCCAGTACAGGCCGTTGTCGGCGCGCAGGTGCTGGATGGACTGGAGGATCTCCAGCGCACGGTCGGACTCGCCCATCACCCAGAGGGCCAGGGCGAGTTCGCAGCTCTCGCCGCCGGTGACCCACGGGTTGGGGAGCACGCAGCGCACCCCGAGACCGGGGACGACGAAGCGGTCCCAGGACTCCTCGATCCGGTCCTTGGCGGGCGATCCGGTGAGCGCGCCGCCGAGGACGGGGTAGTACCAGTCCATCGAGTAGCGGCTCTTGTCCAGGAAGCGTTCCGGGTGGTTGCGGATCGCGTGGGCCAGCGCGCCGGTCGCCAACTCCCAGTCGGGCTGCGGCTCGTCGCGCCGTTCGGCGAGGGCGAGTGCGCAGCGCAGTGCCTGGTGGATGGAGGAACAGCCG
Organism: Streptomyces sp. NPDC052052; assembly: GCF_040680455.1. Classification (NCBI taxonomy): domain Bacteria; kingdom Bacillati; phylum Actinomycetota; class Actinomycetes; order Kitasatosporales; family Streptomycetaceae; genus Streptomyces; species Streptomyces sp. NPDC052052. Next base: position 26,467 of record NZ_JBFAWU010000016.1, read on the forward strand.
GTCAGCAGCGCGTCGTCGACGGGGGTTCCGTCGGCTTCGCGTTTCCAGCCGATCTGGCCGCCGGGCTGCTGGAGGCGGAGCACGAACTCGATGGCGGCGTAGACGGTCGGCCACATCCGGTCGACGAAGGCTTCGTCGCCGGTGGCGAGGTAGTGGTGCCAGACGCCGACGGCCACGTACGCGCAGAAGTTGGTCTCCAGGCTGCGGTCGGTCGGCTGCCCGGGATCCCCGTCGTGGTACGCGGCGTACCAGGAGCCGTCCTCGTTCTGGTTGCGGGCGAGCCAGTCGTAGGCGCGTTCCGCGGCGGCGTGCTGCCCGGCCGCGTCGAGGGCCATCGCGGCCTCGGTGTGGTCCCAGGGGTCGAGGTGGTGGCCGCGGAACCAGGGCAGCGCGCCGTCCTCGCACTGGGTCGCCAGGAGGGCGGTGACGGTCTCGGCGGCCTGCTCGGCGGTGAGGACTCCGGGCAGGACGAGATGCTCGGTCTGCTCGGGAGTGGTCACGCCTCGGCCCTGGTGGGGTTCTCGGCGGCGGCCACGGGCAGGTGCGGTTTGGTCGCGTAGGCCACGAAGCTCTTGCCGACGACCGGGTTGAGGAGTTGCTCGGCGACCCGGGTGACGGCCGGCTTCTTCATGATGTCCCAGACCAGGAGCTTGTGGTACGCCCGGACCGGGAGCGCTGCGTCCTTGCCGTCGCGGCCGACTCCGAAGGCGCACTTGAGCCACCAGTACGGCGAGTGCAGCGCGTGGGCGTGGTGGGTGCCGTACGGCTTGAGGCCGGCGGCCCGGATCTTGCCGAGCAGTTCGTCGGCCTTGTAGATGCGGATGTGGCCGCCCTCGACCTCGTGGTAGGCGTCGGAGAGCGTCCAGCAGACCTTCTCGGGGCCGTAGCGGGGCACGGTGATCGCTATCCGGCCGCCGGGCTTGAGGACCCGGACCATCTCGGCGAGCACGCCCTTGTCGTCGGGGATGTGCTCCATCACCTCGGAGATGATCACGACGTCGAAGGACTCGTCGGGGAACGGCAGGTTGAGCGCGTCGCCCTGCATGGCGGTGGCGGTGGCGCCCGCGGGGGCCTCGCCGGCCTCCTTCATCGCCGCGAACCACTTCGCGACCTCGCGGATCTCCTCACCGTTCTGGTCGAGGGCCACGACCTGGGCGCCGCGCCGGTAGCACTCGAAGGCGTGGCGTCCGGCGCCGCAGCCCAGGTCGAGCACTCGGTCACCTGCGGCGAGCGGGAAGCGGGTGAAGTCCACGGTCAGCACGGATGCCTGCTTTCGCGGTCGAGGGGCCAGGGGACGGAGACGGTGGGGGTGGGAGCGGGCCGGGGAGTCACCGTCGGCCGCCGGGGCTCGTGGCGCCCGCACGGGCGGCGATGGCCTCGCGGTAGCGGGCGACGGTGCCGAGGGCGGCCTGCTTCCAGGTGAACCGGGACAGCACCCGGGCGCGGCCGGCGGCGCCCAGCCGGGTCCGCAGTTCCGGGTCGCCGAGCAGCCGGGCGAGGGCGTCGGCCAGCGCTCCGGCGTCGCCGGGCGGAACGGCCAGGCAGGTCTCGCCGTCCGGGCCGGCGACCTCGGGAATCGCGCCGCCGGTGGTGGCGACGAGGGGGGTGCCGGTGGCCATGGCCTCCGCCGCGGGGAGCGAGAAGCCTTCGTACAGGGAGGGGACGCAGGCGATCTGGGCGCCGCGCACCAGGTCGACGAGTTCGGCGTCGGTGATGCCCTTGACGAACTCGACGGCGTCCTGGAGTCCGTGCCGTTCGATGGCCTGCGCGACCGGTCCGTCCTCGGCCCGCTTGCCGACGACGACGAGGTGCGCCTGCGGGTTCTCGGTGCGCAGTTTGGCGAGCGCCTCGACGAGGTGGACGAGGCCCTTCAGCGGGACGTCGGCGCTGGAGGTGGTGACGATCCGGCCGGGTATCTCGGCGACCGACGGGTCGGGCGACCACAGGTCGGTGTCCGCGCCGATGTGGACGACGTGGATACGGCCGGGCCGCACCCCGAGATGGTCGACGATCTCCTGCTTGGAGGAGCCGGAGACGGTGAGCACCGAGGGCAGTCGGCGGGCGACGCGCTTCTGCATGCGGGTGAAGGCGTACCAGCGGCGTACCGAGGCGCGTCGGCGGCGGGTCTCGGCGGCGGCCAGGTCCAACTGCCGGTCGACCGTGATGGGGTGGTGGATCGTGGTGACGAGCGGGGCGCCGAGATCCGCCAACAGGCCGTATCCGAGGGTCTGGTTGTCGTGGATGACGTCGAACTCGCCGCGTCGGGCGGCGAGATGACGGCGGGCCCTGAGGCTGAAGGTGAGCGGTTCGGGGAAGCCGCCGGTCCACATGGTGGCGACCTCGGCGACGTCGATCCAGTCCCGGTACTCGCCGCGCTTCGGGGTGCGGAACGGGTCGGGCTGGCGGTAGAGGTCCAGGCTGGGCAGCTCGGTGAGCGGGACGCCCTCGTCGAGCACCGGATAGGGCTGGGCGCCGATCACTTCGACGCTGTGGCCGAGGCGGGCGAGTTCCCGGCCGAGGTGGCGTACGTAAACGCCCTGGCCGCCACAGAAGGGGTTGCCCTTGTAGGTGAGGAGTGCGATGCGCAGGGGACGTTCGTCAGCGGCGCCCGATGTGTCCCTGCCCGCGCGAGGGCCCTTCTCCACGGCCTCAGCGGTCACACCCGGCCCCCCTTCTCACTGCGTGTTCGCCGGAGCGTAACCGCTCACGCTAATCTAGAACAAGTTTCAGACTGGATCGTTCAATGAGCTACGAATCTACCGGCAAGTAGCGTCGGTGCAACGGCCGGATCAGGTGATTCGCGCCACCACCGGCCACCCTGGCAACATGTCCGCCGCCGGGAGACCGAGCGCCTCCTTCCGGTTGTGGACGGAAGCCATGGATGGGGACACATGACAGCGGAAGCCAGGCCGGCATCGCCGCCGCTGACGGAGCGGCAGGAAGGCCGCCGCCGCCGCATCCTGCACGCCAGCGCCCAGCTCGCCGGCCGGGGCGGCTTCGAGGCGGTGCAGATGCGTGAGGTCGCCGAGATGGCCGGGGTCGCCCTGGGCACGCTCTACCGCTACTTCCCGTCCAAGGTGCACCTCCTGGTCGCCACCATGCAGGACCAGCTCCAGCACATGCACACCACGCTGCACAAGCGGCCGCCGGTCGGGGACACCGCCGCGCAGCGGGTCGCCGACACCCTGATGCGCGCGTTCCGCGCCCTGCAGCGCGAACCCCACATGGCGGACGCCATGGTGCGGGCACTGACCTTCGCGGACCGCAGCGTCAGCCCTGAGGTGGACGCCGTCTCACGGATCACGACGACGATCATCCTGGACGCGATGGGCCAGGAGGACCCGACGCCGGAGCAGCTGTCCGCGGTCCGGGTCATCGAGCACACCTGGCACTCCGCGCTGATCACCTGGCTGTCGGGGCGGGCCTCGATCGCCCAGGTGAAGATCGACATCGAGACGGTGTGCCGACTGATCGACGTGACGTCACCGCGGGATGCCTCCCCATCGAAGTGACCTCGCCCCGGGAACGCCTTCCCCCGTCGATGTGACGGCTCCACGGGACGCCTCCTCCGTCGATGTGACGGCTCCCCGGGGCCCCGGTCGCCGGGCCCGCAGCTCGGTCACCTCTTGTGCGTGACGCCGGTCCCGGTTGCCACGCCGCGCGCCCGGGAAGGTACGAACCGGACTCACGCGCACCCCGCACCCCGCGCCCATGTGCGGCCCCCACATGTGCCCCCCTCCAGGTGGGGTGCCCTGCACCATGTTGACGGCGGCACGGTGTTCATACGGTTCGGCGACATCACACGCATCCGCCGAGGAGCCGCACCATGCGTCGTAGAACATCGGACACCGTCCGCCGCCACAGATCCCTCTCCGCCGTCGTCACGCTGGCCTCGGCCGGTCTGCTCCTGACCGGGTGCACCGCCGCCGGGACAGCGGGCGAGGCCAATTCCGGTAAGGACGCGAAGGACGAGACCGTCAAGGTGGGCCTGGTCTACTCCCGTACCGGGCTGCTCGCGGCCTACGGGAAGCAGTACCGCGACGGGTTCATGGCGGGTCTGGACTACGCCACGAAGGGCACCGGGAAGGTCGCCGGGCACCGTATCGAGGTCACCGAGCAGGACGACGCGGGCGACCCGGGCAAGGCGGTCTCCGCGGCCAAGAACCTGATCGGCAAGGGCTACAAGGTGCTGGCCGGCACCACCGACTCCGGTGTGGCCCTCCAGATGGCGCCGCTGGCCGCCCAGAACAAGGTGCTGTACATCAGCGGCCCGGCCGCCACCGACGCCGTGACCGGCATCAACGACTACACCTTCCGCTCGGGCCGGCAGTCCTACCAGGACATCCTCACCGCCGGGACGATGCTCGGCGAGGCCAAGGGCAAGAAGGTCACGGTCCTGGCCCAGGACTCCACCTTCGGCCAGGCCAACGTCGCCGCCGTGAAGGCCGTCCTCGGCGGCAAGGGCGCGAAGGTGGGCTCCGTGCTGGCTCCGCCGAGCGCCACGGACCTGACGCCGTTCGCCCGGCAGGTGAAGGCGGGCAGCCCCGACCTGGTCTTCGTCGCGTGGGCCGGCTCCACCGCACCGGCGCTGTGGACGGCGCTGGACCAGCAGGGCGTGCTGGACGCGGGCAAGGTCGTCACAGGCCTCGCCGGTACGGCCTCGTACCCGATCTTCGGAGACGCCGGTTCCAAGGTGTCGTTCCTGGCGCACTACTTCCCCGGTGCCGGCGGCGGCAACGCGGTGGAGAAGGCCATGCTCGACGCGGTCGCCAAGGACGGCGGCACCCCGGACCTGTTCACCCCCGACGGCTTCACCGCGGCCCAGATGGTCGTGCGCGCCATCGAGGAGGGCGGCGCCAACGACTCCGCCGCCATGGTCAAGGCCCTGGAGGGCTGGAGTTTCGACGGGGTGAAGGGCAAGGAGCAGATCCGCGCCGAGGACCACGCGCTGGTGCAGCCGATGTTCGTCGCGAAGCTCACGGGCAAGGACGCCGCCGCCAAGCCGGAGCTGCTGAACACCGTGCCGATGGACCAGGTGGCGCCGCCCGTGAAGCCCTCGGCGGGCTGACCCGTGGCAGCACCGGACATGACCGCGTCGCGCCCGGCCGAGGAGAGGAGCACCACCCCGGTGCTCCGCCTCGACGGGCTCGGCTGGGGCGTCGGCGGGGCGACGATCGTCGAAGACGTCTCGCTGAGCGTTCAGGAGGGCGAGTTCCTCGCCTTCATCGGCCCCAACGGGGCCGGCAAGACCTCACTGTTCAACCTGATCAGCGGGCTGACCACGGCCACGTCCGGCACGATCGCGCTGGACGGGGCCGATGTGACCGACCGTCCGGCGCACGTCCGGGCACGGCGCGGCATCGGCCGGACGTTCCAGACGTCCAGCCTCTGGCCGGGCATGAGCGTGGCCGACCACGTCCGGCTGGCCGCCCAGGCGGCCCGGGGCGGCTCGTACCGGCTGTGGCGGCGGGCGTCCCCGTACACCCGCGAGGTGGGCGACGTCCTGGAGCGCACCGGCCTCGGCCACCGGGCCCGGGCGATGGCGTCCGAGCTGTCGCACGGCGAGAAGCGGAAGCTGGAGCTGGCCGTGCTGCTGGTGGGCGAGCCGCGGCTGATGCTGCTGGACGAGCCGATGGCCGGGGTCAGCGCGGAGGAAGTACCCGCGCTGACCGAGCTGATCCGCACCCTGCACCGCGAGGAGGGCCGCACCGTCCTGATGGTCGAGCACCACATGGACGTCCTGCTGGGCCTCGCCGACCGGCTGGCCGTGATGCACCACGGCCGGCTGCTGGCGCTGGACACCCCCGAGGCAGTGACCGCCGATCCGACCGTTCAGCAGGCCTACCTCGGGGAGGGGCTGTGACCACCGACATCTTGCTCACCGTCCGGGACCTGCGGGTCCTGATCGGCGGCCGGCACATCCTGCACGGCGTCGACCTGGACGTCGCCCGGCACGGGGTGACCGCGCTGCTCGGCCGCAACGGCGCCGGGAAGACCACGACCGTGCGCGGCATCCTCGGTCTCGTCCCGCGCACCGGAAGCGTGCGGCTGGACGGCGAGGAGACCGTGTCGATGCCCACCCACACCGTGGTGCGGCTGGGCATCGGGTACGCCCCCGAGGACCGGGGCATCTTCGCCGGACTGACCGTGGCGGAGAACCTGCGTCTGGCCGAGCGGCGCGGCGCGGGTGAGCCCGACTACCCGCTCGTCCATGAACTCTTCCCCGAACTGAAGCGCCGGGAGAAGCAGTTGGCCGGAACGCTGTCCGGTGGGCAGCAGCAGATGGTGGCCATCGGCCGCACCCTCCTCAACGGCAACCGGCTGATCATCGCCGACGAACCGACCAAGGGGCTGGCGCCGAAGGTGGTGACCGAGGTCGCCCAGGTGCTGGAACGGGCCGCCGAAGCGGTGCCGGTGCTGCTCGTGGAGCAGAACCTGGCCGTGGTGCGGCGCCTGGCCGAGCACTGTGCGGTGATCTCCGACGGCCGGACGGCCCACCAGGGCCCGGCCGCCGAACTGCTGGGTGACGCGGAGGCGGCACGGCGCCTGCTGGGCGTGGGGCGCGGTCCGGGGGCCGAGGGGGCGGCGACCGGTTCGCCGTCCGCGCCGGCTCCGTCGGCCGTGCCGGAGCCCGACGCGCCTGCCTCGACCGTGTCCTCCCCGGCCGCACCGTCTTCGCTCACGCCGTCTTCGACCATGCCTTCTTCGACCGCGGAGGCGGATTCCTGATGTCCACCGTCGTGCTGCTCACCATGACCGGGCTCGGTCTGGGAGCGCTCTACTTCCTGATCGCGTCAGGACTCTCGCTGATCTTCGGCCTGATGGACGTGCTCAACTTCGCGCACGGCGCGCTGCTCTCCATCGGCGCGTACGGCACCTGGTGGGCGGCGTCCGGCCATCTGCCCGGTGCCGGACCGGGTGGGGCGGGCTTCGTCCTGGCGGTCCTGTTCGGTACGGCGGTGGGCACCGTGGCCGCCGTGCTGCTGGAACTCGCCGTCGTCCGCCCGCTCTACACCCGGCCGCGCGAGCAGGTCCTCGCGACGGTGGGAGTGGCGCTCGCCGTCCCGGCCCTGCTGTCGGGCATCTGGGGTTCGGACGCCCGCCCCTTCCCGGGGCCGAAGGCACTGTCCGGCACCTTCGGGCTGTTCGGCGCCGAGGTCCCGGTCAACCGACTGGTCCTGATCGGGGCGGCCGTCGTCGTACTCGTGGCCCTGCGGCTCTTCCTCGGCCGTACCCGCCACGGCCTGGTGGTACGGGCCGGGGTCGAGGACCGGGCCATGGTCACCGCGCTGGGCATCGACGTCCGCAAGGCGTTCACGCTCGTCTTCGCGATCGGCGGCTGCGCCGCCGCGCTCGGCGGGGCACTCGGCGGCCTGTACTTCGGCTCGGTCGACCCCCGCCAGGGCCCCTCGCTGCTGATCTTCGCGTTCGTCGTCGTGGTCACGGGCGGCATGGGATCGGTGACCGGTGCCGCCGTGGCATCCGTCGTCATCGGTCTGGTCCAGCAGTTCGCCAACTACTACACCGCAGCGGGCCTCGGCGACCTGGCCGTCGTCGTCCTGCTCGCCGCGCTGCTGCTCGTCCGGCCGCGCGGACTGACCGGGAGGCTCGCGTGAGCACCGTCACCGAGACACACGACCGCACCGGCGGACCGCACACGGCCGCGAAGGCGCCAGGGAACGCGGCCCGGCTGCTGCGCTGGTGGCCCGCCGCCGTGCTGCTGGTCCTCTTCGTCGCGCCGTACAGCACCCTGTCGCTGCCCGGCCTCCTGGACGGCCCGCTCGGCAGTGCGGGAAGTCTCCAACTCCTGGCCACCTGCCTGCTGTTCGGAGCCCTGGCGACCGGCTACGACCTGCTGCTCGGCCGCACCGGGCTGCTCTCCTTCGGGCATGCGCTCTATTTCGCCGTGGGCAGCTACGCCACCAACATGTTCCTGCTGGAGGCCGGTCTCCCGTTCGCCGTGTCCGCACTGCTCGGCCTCTGCTCCGGGATCCTGCTCGCCCTGGCCCTGGGGTCGGTGAGCCTGCGCGTCACCGGCATCGGCTTCTCCATGGTGACGCTGGCCTTCGCCCAGGCGGGCTCGATCCTGGTCTCCCGCAACCCCGGTGGGGTCACCGGCGGCGAGGAGGGCCGGGCCGCTCCCGCCGACCTGCTGCCGTCCGCGTTCGTCGGGATCGAGAACACCGCGAACCTCTACTGGCTGGCACTGGCCTATCTGATCCTCACCCTCGCCGTCGTCCACTGGGCGGTCCGGTCCCCCACCGGGCGGGTCTGGGAGGGCATCAAGGAGAACGAACGCCGCGTGGAGGTCCTGGGGTTGAAGCCGTACGGCTTCAAGCTGACGGCCTTCGTCCTGGCGGGCGCACTGGCCGCGCTCGGCGGCCTGGTGCACCTGCTGCTCACCGGCGGCTCGACCCCCCAGACGACCACCTCGGACTTCACCCTCTCCCTGCTGGTGATGGTGGTGCTGGGCGGATCGGGTACCCGCTGGGGCCCGATGGCCGGCGGCATCCTCTACACCTGGGCCGATCACCGCCTCGGCGATCTGGCCGGGTCGGGCGCGGTCGCCGATCTGCCCGCGGTGCTGCGGGTGCCGCTCTCCCAGCCGCTGTTCCTCCTCGGTGTGCTGTTCGTGGCCGTGGTACACCTGTTGCCCGGCGGCCTGGCCCGGCTGCCGTCCCGGCTGGCCGCTGCGCGCCGCCGTCCCGCCGCCGACACGCTCCCGGCCGCGAAGGCCCGGAAGGAGAACGCACGCCCGTGACTGCGTACGAAGAACTGCAGGTCCCCGTCGCCGGGGGCGAGTTGGCGGTGCTGAGGTGGCCGGCCCGGGAGCCGGACGCGCCGACCGTCATCGCGCTGCACGGCATCACGTCCAACGCACTGTCCTGGGGCCCGGTGGCACGGCTGCTGGACGGCCGCGTCACCCTGATCGCCCCGGATCTGCGGGGCCGGGCCGGGAGTTCGGCCCTGCCGGGGCCGTACGGGATCGCCACCCACGCCGATGACGTCGCCGCCCTGGCCGAGGCCCTGGGCCTGGGCCGGGTGGTGCTGGCCGGACACTCGATGGGCGCGTTCGTGACGGCGCTGGCCGCCGTGCGGCACCCGGACCGGTTCGGGCCGCTGCTGCTGGTCGACGGCGGCCTCGGCTTCCCCGCCCCCACGCACCTCACCCCGGACGAACTCATGACCGCGGTGATCGGCCCGGCCATGGACCGGCTGTCGATGACCTTCCCCGACCGGGCCGCCTACCGCTCCTTCTGGCAGGCGCACCCGGCGTTCGCGGGCGCCTGGTCGGACGAGGTGGACGCGTACATCCAGCGCGATCTGACCGGTGAGGAACCCGCTCTGCGCTCCACCTGCCGGATCGAGGCGGTACGCACCGACGGCATCGGCCTCTTCGACGAGGAGGTGCTGACCGCGGTACGGAAGCTGCCGGCTCCGGCGACGCTGCTGTGGGCGCAGCGCGGCCTGATGGACGAGGACCAGGGCCTGTACGACGAGACCCGCCTGGCCGTGGCCGATCTCGCGGGCACGGAGGTGACGCCGGTGGCGGTGCGGGACGTCAACCACTACACGCTGCTGACGGGTGAGGCGGGCGGCACGGAGATCGCACGCCATGTGCTGGAGATGTCCGGGGCCTGAGGCCCTTCGCCCGGTCCGGGCACTCGGGGGCGGTGGCAGGGGAACACCGGCCACTCCCCCGGGCCCCGGGGCTTCCGAACAGTGTCTTTCGCTACCGGCCTTCCATCAACCGGTGCAGCCGCAGGGCAAGTTGGAGTTCCAGAGCCCGCCCCGGCTCGTTCCAGTCCCGCCCCAGCAGCACCTGCACCCGGTCCAGCCGCTGCACCACCGTGTTGACGTGCACGTGGAGTTCGTCCTTGGCGCGGATGAGGCTGCCTCCGGCGCCGAAGTAGGCGTCGAGCGTCTGCACGAGGTGCGTGCCGCGCTGCGCGTCGTACTCCAGCAGCGGTCCCAGGGTCGCCCCGACGAAGCCGTCGACGTCCTGGGCATTGCCCAACACCACGCCCAGGAAGCCGAGTTCCGTGACACAGGCGCCTTCGCCGGTGCGGCCGAGGACCCGCATGGCGCGCAGGCAACGGGCGGCCTCCCCGTAGGCGGAGGCCAGTTCGCGGGCGCCGCGGACCGGGCCGGCAGCGGCGACGGTGACCGGGGCCTGGGTCAGCTGTCCGAGCTGGGCCGCCGCCGCACGCGCCACACCCCCGGCGGACACCGCCGTGCCTTCGGCTTCCACCAACAGCACGACGTTTCCGGCGTGTTCGGCGCTCACCCCGCGGATGTCGCCGCCGAAGAGATAGCGCATCGCGGCAGGGGCCAGCCGCTCGCGGACGCCGCCCTCGGCCACCAGCAGCAGCTGCGGGCGGTCGAGGTCGATGCCGAGACGACGGCCGCGTTCGGTGAGGCCGGCCGGGTCGCGGTCCGCCTCGGTGAGCAGATCGGTGATGAGTTCCCCGCGGATCCGGTTCTCGGTCTCGGCGACCGTGCGCCGCAGCAGCAGAAGAAGTCCGGTGACCACCGCCGCGCGCTCGAACAGCCGCCGGTCGGTGTCGTCGAGCTCCTCGCGCCGGTGCAGGACCAGGCCGGCCAGGAGCTCCCGCCCGGCCAGGACCGCGCAGATCCACCGGCCGTCGCGGCGCACGGCACGGGCGCCGGTACGGGACTCCTCGGCGGTCTCGGCCAGCCATCCGGCGTCCATGCTGTCGGCGGCGAAGTCCGCACCGTCGGGCCCGACGGCCGCCAGGGGCCGCCCGCCGGGGTCGTGAATGGTGAGCGGGGAGTCCAGCAGCCCCGCGACCGCCGCGGCGACGTCCTTGACGTCCCGGCCGCGCAGGACCAGATCGGTCAGCCGGTCATGGGACTCCTCGGCCCGCCGCATGGCCGCCGACTGGGCCCGTACCGCCGCATTGGCCTCGGCCAGTTCGACGTTCCGCTCCGCCAGTTCGTCCAGGGCGGAGCGGGTGTCGTCGAGGGCGCGGGCGGTGTCGATGGCGATCGCCGCGTGTGCGGCGAGCGAGCAGAGCAGGGCGACCTCGTCGGGGCTGAAGACGCGGGGCGCGCGGTCGGCCGCGAAGAGTACGCCGATGACCTTTCCGGCGCCGCCGCGACTGGAGCCGAGGAGCAGGGGCACGCCCAGGATGGCGACGAGCCCCTCGTCCAGCACCCCGGCGTTGATGTTGCCGGTGTGGTGGAAGCGTTCGTCGGTGCGGTAGTCGGGGGTCGCGTACGGGCTCGCGGTCTGCGCCACCAGACCACCGAGCCCGTGGCCGAGCTCCAGCCGCAGGCCTTGGAAGAGCGGGGACACCGACCCGTCGGTGACCCGCATGTAGGTGTCCCCGGCCTCCTCGTCGGGGAGCGTGAGATACGCCGTGTCCGTGCCGAGCAGCATCCTGGCCCGGCGCACGATCGCCTTCAGCACCTCGTCCAGGTCGCGGGAGGCGGCCAGGTCGCCCGCGGTGTCGAAGAGCGCGGTGAGCTGGAGCTCGCGACGCCGGTGCTGCCGCAGGGCACCCCTGATCCGCAGGGCGGTGGCCGTGGCCCGCTCCACCTCCGCCAGATCACCCGCGGCCACACCGGCGGCCCGCGCCTGCGAGGAGACGGCGCCCAGCGCCTCGGCGGGGGCGTTGTCGGCCAGCAGATCGAGGAGGCGCCGCAGATGGGGTGCGGCGGAGGAGGACGGTTCAGACATGAGCGGCCATCGTTCGTAGGGGCAAAAAGGTCAGTTGGCGGTCCAGCCGCCGTCCATGGCGATCGAGGTGCCGGTGATGTGTGAGGTACGTGGCCCGCAGAGCCACAGCACGGCCTCGGCGACGTCCTCGGGTTCGATCAGGCGCTTGATCGCACTGCGCTCCAGCATGACCCGCTCCACCACCTCCTCCTCGGAGATGCCGTGCGCCCGGGCCTGGTCCGCGATCTGGTTCTCGACCAGGGGGGTGCGCACGTACCCGGGGCAGACGCAGTTGCTCGTCACCCCGTGCTCCGCCGCTTCGAGCGCGACCACCTTGCTGAGTCCCTCCAGTGCGTGCTTTGCCGTCACATAGGCCGACTTGTAGGGGCTGGCCCGCAGGCCGTGCACGGACGAGATGTTGACCACGCGTCCCCAACCGCGTTCGTACATGCCCGGCAGGGTCCTGCGCAAGATCCGGAACGGAGCCTCCACCATGACGCGCTGGATCAGCGCGAAGCGGTCCGGCGGGAACGCGTGCACCGGAGCGACGTGCTGGAGCCCCGCGTTGTTGACCAGGACGTCCGCGTCGTCGGGCAGGGTGTCCACCGCTTCGGGAACCGAGAGATCGGCCACCCACGCCGTCCCGCCGATCTCCTCGGCCAGCTCCTCGGCGGCGTCGGCGGTCTTGTCCACCACATGGACATGGGCGCCCGCGGCGGCCAGGGCCTGCGCGCAGGCCCGTCCGATCCCGCTCGCGGCACCGGTCACCAGGGCGGTGCGCCCGGCGAGGAACCGGTCTGCGGCGGACGGCGCGGGGCCGGTTGCGGGCGGGGGAACGGTGAGCAGGGCGGTAGGCGATGCGGTGTGCGGGGCGGGGCGGGGGGCGGGCCCGCGGTCCGGGCTCTGAGGAGTCTCCATGGTCGTCACCGTAGGGAGACCGGAGCGCCCGTCACACGGGGTCGGTGCACATACCGTCACGCGTCGGCATGGTGCGGGCGTACATGGTGCGGGAGGGGCCCGAGGGCGTGCCCGGACGGCCCCGGCCGGGGTGGCGGTGAGGGTCCCGCCCCCGGTGCCGGGGACCGCGCAAGAGCGGTGCCGCACACAGCCGGGACCGGGGAGTGTCCGTCGGCCCCATGGGCGCGGCGGTCCCCGCCTCCTAACGTTCCGCCCCGCAGCCCACACGAGCACACCCCACCCGCACCGTCCGAACGACTCCGAACAAGGAGGCGCCCGTGCGCCCTTCGATCCTGCGACGCATGCTCCGGCGCGCCGCGTCCACGTCCGCCCTCGCCCTCGTCGCGGCGATGCTGAGCACCGTGGGGGCTGCCGGACCGGCCTCCGCCGCCAGTGGTCTGCAACAGGTCACCGGCTTCGGCACGAACCCCGGCAATCTGCAGATGTACGAGTACGCCCCGGCCGACCTGCCCGCGGACGCCCCGCTGGTGATCGCCCTGCACGGCTGCGGTCAGACGGCCGACGGCTACCACACCAACTCGGGCTGGTCCAAGTACGCCGATCTGTGGGACTTCGCCGTGGTGTACCCGCAGACCACGTCCGCCAACAACTCTCTGTCCTGCTTCGGCTGGTTCGACCCCAGCGAGGACAGCAGGGGCAAGGGCGAGGCCGCCTCGATCGTGCAGATGGTGGAGTACGCGAAGCAGCAGTACGGCTCGGACGCCGACCGGGTGTACGTCACCGGCCTCTCTGCGGGCGGCGGCATGACCGCCAACCTGCTGGCCGCGTACCCGGACGTGTTCGCCGGCGGTTCCGTGGCCTCGGGCCTGCCCGCCCAGTGCGCGACCAGCCAGACCGCCGCGTCCGGCTGTCAGACGGCCTCGCAGACGCTGACGCCCGCGCAGTGGGGCGACAAGGTCCGCGCCGCCTACCCCGGCTACACGGGCTCCTGGCCGCGCGTGGCGATCTGGCAGGGCACGTCCGACTACACGGTGTACCCCGCCAACGCCACGGCCCTGCGCGACCAGTGGACGAACGTCTGGGGCATCAGCCAGACGCCGTCGTCGACGGACACCCTCACCGGCAACACCACCCGCACCGTGTACAACGACTCCGCCGGGAACCCCGCCGTGGAGATGTACTCCATCTCCGGCATGGGCCACGGCCTGGCCGTGAACCCCGGATCGGGCACCGCGCAGTGCGGCTCGACGGCCGCGTACTTTCTGAACACCATCTGCTCGACGTACTACACGGGCGTCTTCTGGGGCCTGGACCAGGACGCGTCCGGCGGTGGCGGTGAGGACGGCGGCGAGGGCGGCAGCACACTCCCCGCCCCGACCGGCCTGCAGGCGACGGGCGTGACGGCGAACAGCGTCTCGCTGTCCTGGGACGCGGTCACGGACGCCGCCTCGTACGCGGTCTACCGCAACGGCACGAAGATCGCCTCTGCCACCTCCACGACGTACACCGACTCGGGTCTGACCGCCGGTACCACCTACACGTACACGGTGGCGGCAGTCGACGCATCGGGCGCCCAGGGCACCGTCTCGGCCCAGGTGACGGCGACCACGACCGCCGCCGCGACGGTGAAGTGCTACACGGCGAGCAACTACGCGCACGTGGCCGCGGGCCGGGCGTACACCACGGGCGGCTACACCTACGCCAACGGCTCGAACGAGAACATGGGTCTGTACAACGTCTTCTACTCGCACACGCTGAAGGAGTCCCCGACCGGGTACTTCGTCATCGCGGACAGTGGGTGCACGGCGTCGTAGGCGGACCGCGACCGGACCGCCCGCAGGCGGATCCGGCCCGGCAGCGGCCGGGCAGGCCGAACACGGCCTGCCCGGCCGTCCGGTCTGCCCGCCCGTCCCGGGCGCGGATGGTTCAGACGGTGAAGATCCGCTCGGCCTGGTCGCGGTGGGTGTGCAGGTCCCAGTAGACGGGCGAGATCTGGTCCGCGGTGGCGGCCGGGGCGCCTGCGGGGGCGCGGTCACCGATCCAGACGCCGATCGCGATGTGGGCGGCCTGGATGCCCTCGGGTTCGAGCTCCTTGTGCAGGTTGATCACCCAGTTGCGCAGCGCGGCACCAGCGGTGTTGATGTCGCCGAGCATCGGGGTCGGGTCGACCGAGCCGGCACCCGTGGTGAACAGCAGCGTGCCCGTACCGGCGGCACGCATCGCGGGCAGCACCGCACGGGTCGCGGTCATCGCGCCATACACGAGGTACTGCATCTGCAGGTCGACGTCCTCGGGCGAGACCCCGGCCGGGGTCAGGAACTTCGGCTCCGGGCCGCCCGGGGAGTACTCCAGCACATCGATGCCACCGAAATGCTCGGCCGCGTCGGTGAGGGCCTTGGTCAGGGAGTCGCGGTCCAGGACGTCGGCGGGGAAGCCCCTGGCGGTGATGCCCTCGGTGGCGAGCCGGGCGGCGAAGCCGTTCAAGCTTTCTGCGTTGCGGGCGATCAGGGCGACATCGAATCCCTTGGCACCGAAGGTGCGGGCGATCGCGAGACCCATTCCGGGCCCGGCGCCGACGACGGCAATGGTGGGCATGGGGGTTCCTTCCACAGCGGCCTGTCGCACGAGTGACAAGGCCTCCGCCAGGGAAGTGGCGGTTACGAACAGTGCCCAAGTAACTTTAGGGAACCGCTAGTGCGCGTCAATCAGGCACTTTGACGTGCCCAGGTTCCCCGGAGGTAACCCATGACGGACCAGACCCCCGCACCCCACAAGCAGCCACCTGCCCGAACGGCCTTCTGCGACTCCACCAGCTCCCGTGCGCGCGAGGTGCTCGACCTCGTGGCCGACAAGTGGTCCCTGTTGGTCGTGGCCGTGCTGGGGGACGGACCGTTGCGGTTCACCGAGGTCAAACGGTGCATCGGGGGCATCAGCCAGCGCATGCTGACCGTCACCCTGCGCGGGCTCGAACGCGACGGTCTGTTGACCCGCACCGTCCACGCCGTGATGCCGCCCAAGGTGACCTACGAGCTCACGCCCATGGGCCACACCCTCCTGGAGGCCACCCACCCCCTGATCGACTGGAGCCTGAAGCACCTGGCCGACATCGACGCCTCCCGGGAGGCGTTCGACCGTCGAGCCGAGGACCAGGCCCAGGAGACACCCGCATCGGGGTGACCACGGAGGTCACGAGCCGCGGGCCGATACGTTCCGTGCGATCTCCTCAGTGCCCCTGGTCGGGGTGTCAGGCCCACGCCCCGAGCTTCTCCGGGTTGCGGACCGCCCAGATGTGGGTGACCCGGTCGCCGGAGCCGGAGAACGCCGCCACCGTCACCGTGGTCCCGGCGTGCTGGGCCACGAGACCGGGCTGACCGTTGACGGTGCGCTCCAGGAGCGTCAGACCGGGGGCCTTCTCGGCGAAGTGGGCCAGGTACTGGGCGATGCGCTCGGCGCCCTCGACCGGACGGAGCGCGGCGACGGCCACGCCGCCCCCGTCGGCGGTCATCGTGGCGTCGGGGGCGAGGAGACCCACCAGGGCCTTGATGTCCCTGGCCTCCCACGCCTGCCTGAAGTCCCGTACCAGACCGGGCCGTCCGGACACCGGGACCTCGGCGGCGCGCACCCGGCGCCGTGCCGACGACGCCAGCTCGCGGCAGGCTCCCGGCGAACGGTCGAGGATCCCGGCGACCTCGGCGAAGGGGTACCGGAAGACGTCGTGCAGGACGAACGCCACGCGTTCGGCCGGTGTCATCGACTCCAGTACGACGAGGAAGGCCATGTGCACCGACTCGTCGAGGGTGACCTGGTCCGCGGGATCCACCGCGTGGTTGGTCCACTCCGTACGGTCGGGCAGCGGTTCGGGCACCCACGCGCCGACGTAACGCTCGCGCCGGACGCGCGCCGAGCCGAGCAGGTCCAGGCAGACCCGGGTGGCCACCGTGGTCAGCCAGGCACCGGGCGAGGCGATGTCCTGCTGCTGCCGCGGTGACAGCGCGTACCAGCGGGCGTAGCTCTCCTGTACGGCGTCCTCGGCCTCGGTCAGCGATCCGAGCAACCGGTAGGCGAGGTTGGTCAGATGCCGCCGTTCACCCAGGACCGCACTCGACTCCGTGGTCACGGTGACCGTCCCCCTGACATTTTCCGAACCTGCGTCGTCAAAGGAGCGCAACCCTACAGAAGATCCGCTGCCCCACGGCAGGAGAAGGGACCGCACCATGACCACCCGAACGACGGCAGTTCCGCGCGGCACCACGTTCCTCCAGGTCACGGTCGCCCTGCAGACCGCGACCATCTTCCTCCAGGCCGTCAGTGCCGGACTGCTGCTGACCGCGCACTACGGCG
The DNA here is from genome assembly GCF_040680455.1 of Streptomyces sp. NPDC052052. Lineage (NCBI taxonomy): Bacteria > Bacillati > Actinomycetota > Actinomycetes > Kitasatosporales > Streptomycetaceae > Streptomyces > Streptomyces sp. NPDC052052. The sequence continues at coordinate 43,409 of NZ_JBFAWU010000016.1, forward strand.
AGGTGATTCACGGCGTCGGTGCGCGCGTGATGTACGGCGCGACGATGCTGTACCTGATCGCCGCGATCCTCGCCTGGAAGCCGGGCGGAGGCTCGCCCCGGCCCATCCTCTATTCGTCGGGTTTCCTCGTCCTCGCCTCGGCACAGGTGGTGCTGGGCATCGCGCACATACCGTCGGTCCATGTCCCGCTCGGCGTCCTGATGTTCGGCCTGAGCGTGCTGGTACTGGCGCGCCACCGGCCCAGCGCATCTCCGGATCACGGCGCCGACCGGACGGAGACGCCTGCGACGCGGAGTGCGGCAGCACAGGCGGCGCATCGGTCGGCGCCGGCCTCGGAGCAGCGTTCGGACGGCCCCGGGGAAACGGTCTAGTCCTCCCTAGTCCTCCGGCGGGAAGACGGCCTCCCCGGAGCCGACCAGCGTGATCAGGATCGCCTCGACCGGGCATCCCTCGGCGGCGGCGAGGACCTTCTCGTCGGCGTCGGTCTCCGGGGCCGACGGGTGGGCCTGCCGGGCGGAGTCCAGTGCGAATCCGCCCGGCGCGTGGTTCAGACACATGCCGGAGCCGATGCAGATCCCCCGGTCGACCTCGACGGCCCAGCGGTCCCCCATCACGCCCCCTCGTATCCGGCCGGCAGGTGGATCATCTTGTGCTCGAAGTACTCGCCGTACCCCTCGGGGCCGAACTCCCGTCCCAGACCGGAGTTCTTGTATCCGCCGAAGGGTCCGAGCATGTCGAGGCTGAAGGTGTTCACGCTGTACGTGCCCGTCCTGACCCGGCGGGCGATGTCGATGCCGTGTTCCGTGTCGGCGGTCCAGACGCTGCCGCTGAGGCCGTACTCGGAGTCGTTGGCGATCCGTACCGCCTCGGCCTCGTCGCCGTACGGGAGCAGGCAGATGACGGGGCCGAAGATCTCCTCGCGGGCGATGCGCATGGAGTTGTCGACGTCGCCGAAGAGGGTCGGCTCGACGTACCACCCGCGTTCCTGGGACGCCGGACGGCCGCCACCGGTGAGGATCTTGGCGCCTTCGTCCTGGCCGATCCGGATGTAGTCGAGCGAGCGCCGCTGCTGGCGCTGCGCTACGAGCGGGCCGAGTTCGGTGGCGGGGTCGAGCGGGTCGCCGACCTTGAGCGCCCCCGCGGCGGCGGCGAACGCCTCGGCCGTCTCGTCGTAGCGGGAGCGCGGGACGAGGATGCGGGTCTGGGCGACGCACGCCTGGCCGTTGATCATCCAGGCGAAGGGGACGATCCCGGCGACGGCCGCGTCCAGGTCGGCGTCCGGGAGGATCACGGCGGCGGACTTGCCGCCCAGCTCCAGCGTGACCCGGGTGAGGTTGCGGGAGGCGACCTCCATCACCCGGCGTCCCGCGGCGACGGACCCGGTGAACGACACCTTGTCGACGCCCGGATGTCCCACCAGGTACTCGCTGACCTCGCGGTCGGCCGGAAGGATCGACAGCACTCCCTCGGGCAGTCCCGCCTCCGCGGCGATCTCGGCCAGGATGTAGGCGTCCAGCGGGGTTTCGGGCGAGACCTTGAGCACGGCGGAGCACCCGGCGAGCAGCGCGGGCGCGAGCTTGGCGGCGGCGGTGAACTGCGGGACGTTCCACGGCACCACGGCCGCGACCACCCCGACGGGCTCCCGGCGCACCAGGAGCGGTCCGAGCACCCCGGCGCGGCGCTCCTCGTAGGCGAAGCCGCGGGCGACGGTGATGGCCGCGTCCCACACCATCATCGCGGCGAGCGACTGCACCATCACGCCGGACGTGTACGGGGTGCCGTTCTGCGAGCTGATGACCCGGGCGATCTCCTCGTACCGCACGGCGAACGCGTCCTTGATCCGGGTGATCACCTCGATCCGCTCGTCGACGGTCATCCGCGGCCAGGGACCCTCGTCGAAGGCGCGGCGAGCGGCGGCGACGGCCCGGTCCACATCCGCTTCACTGGCATGCGGGACCCGGCCGATGACCTGTTCCGTGTGGGGCGATACGACCTCGATGACATCCCGGCCCAGCGGATCGACCAACTCCCCGCCGATGAACAGTTTTCCGTGTTCGACAAGCTCGGTCATGGTGCTGCCTCCCGCGACCCGGCAGATTAGCTGACTCACTGTCAGAACTGATACCAGTTCCAGTTCCAGGAGTCCACGGCCGCGACGCCACCGCCCGCGTCGACGACGGCCCCATTCGCACCACTGCCACGTGACATGACATCCCAGTCCCGGTGACCGGCCAGGGCTCTCCTACTGAAACGAGTTCTCGTTACAGTGGGTGCGGCGCACCGTACAGCCGTGCGTCCGGTGCGCCGACCAGACCGCAAAGAGAGATGGGGAGCCCATGACGCAGGTGACCGACCATGGCGGGGGCGTACACAGCATCAAGGTCCCCATCCCGGACAATCCGCTCGGCCACACCCTGGTGCACGTCCTCGACACCGACCGGGGTCCGGTCCTGATCGATACCGGCTGGGACGATCCGGACGCCTGGGACACCCTCACCGCCGGGCTCACCGCGGTCGGCACGGGGATCGCCGACATCCACGGGGTGGTCATCACCCACCACCACCCCGACCACCACGGCCTCTCCGCCCAGGTGCGCGAGGCCTCGGGGGCCTGGATCGCCATGCACGCGGCGGACACCGCGGTGGTGCGCCGCACCCGCGAGGCCCGGCCCGGCACCTGGGCGAACTACCTCGCGGCGAAGCTCGCCACGGTCGGCGCCCCGGAGGAGCACCTCGCGCCGTTGCGGGCCGCTGCCGCCGGGGGCGAACGGGCGACCATCCTGCCGGGTCTGCGGGCCGCGCTCCCGGACCGGGAGATCGTGCCCGGTGAACTGCTCGACCTGGCGGGCCGCCGGATCCGGGCGATCTGGACGCCCGGCCACACCCCCGGGCACGTCTGCCTCCACCTGGAGGAGGACCATCCGGGCCGCCTCCCCGGCCGGGGGCGTCTCTTCTCCGGTGACCATCTGCTGCCGGGGATCAGCCCGCACATCGGTCTGTACGAGGACCCGGACGACGCCACGGTCACCGATCCGCTCGGTGACTACCTCGACTCCCTGGAACGCGTCGGCAGGCTCGGTGTCGCCGAGGTGCTGCCCGCCCATCAGCACGCCTTCACGGACGCGGCGGGGCGCGTCCAGGAACTCGTCGGCCACCACGAGGAACGGCTGACCGGGCTGCTCGGGCTGCTGGCCGCCCCGTTGACGCCGTGGGAACTGGCCGAGCGGATGGAGTGGAACCGGCCCTGGGAGCAGATCCCGTACGGGTCGCGGAACATCGCCGTCTCGGAGGCCGAGGCGCATCTGCGGCGGCTGGTGAAGACGGGCCGGGCGGAGGCCGTCGCGGGGAGCGAACCGGTGCGGTACATCGCGGTGTGACGGCCGGCCGCCGGGTGGAGGGCGCCCACTCACACCATCTCCATCCCTCCGTCGGTCATCACCACCTGACCGGTGATGTAGTCGGAGTCGGAGGCGGCGAGGAAGATCGCCGTGGGGGCCAGGTCCTTGGGCTGGGCAACCCGGCCGACCGGAATGCGGGTGGCGTACTCCTCGAACATCTCCGCCCGGCGGCCCGTGTCGCCTCCGGAGGCCGCCTCCCACACGGCGGTGTCGACGATGCCCGGCGCGAAGCCGTTGACGGTGATGCCGTGTTCGGCGAGGGCGCGGGCCCCCGACTGCACCAGTGAATGGACGGCGAACTTGCTGGCAGCGTAGGCGGCGAAGTTCGGTCGGGCCTGGCGGGAGGCGATCGAGCAGGTATTGATGATCTTTCCGCCGCCGCCCTGGGCGATGAAGACCTTGGCCGCTTCCTGGGTACCGACGAGCACCCCGATGACATTGACGTCGTGGAGTTTCCTGAAGTCGCCCTCGGTGGCCTCCAGGAACGGCGTCGACAGGGTGATGCCCGCGTTGTTGAACATCACGTCGAGCCGCCCGAAGCGGTCGGTGACCGCCTTCAGCGCGGCGCGGACCTCTTCACGGTCGCTGACGTCGACGGCGTACGCCACGGCCTGACCGCCCGCGTCGGCGACGGCCCGCGCGGTGTGTTCGGCGCGTTCCGCGTCGAGGTCGAGGACGCCGACGCGGGCGCCCTCCCGGGCCAGGGCCACGGCGAACTCGGCGCCGAGCCCGGAGCCCGCTCCGGTGATCGCGACGACCTTTCCGTCCAGTCGTGCACGCATGGCATGTTCCTTTCGTACGGAGGAGGGGCCGGCGGTCTCCGCGGAGACCGCCGGCCCCGATCGATCCTGCACCCTGGCGGGATCAGCCTGTGGACGAGGGCACCGGCCCCGTGACAAGTGTCCGCTCGGCTCCGGTCTCCTGTTCGGGGAGCGGTTTGCGGACCCGGACCACGGCGGTCACCCCGAGGACCGCGGCAACGGCGATGAACATCAGCACGTACCGAGGATCGGTGCCTCCGCCCGCCGCGAGCAGTGCGGAGAAGATCATCGGGCTGAATCCGCCCGCGAGGGTGGAGGCCAGCTGGTAGCCGAGACCGGCACCGGTGTAGCGGGTGGAGGTGGGGAACAGTCCGCTGATGAAGGACGGGAGCGGCGCGAAGAACGAGGCGATGAAGACGACGGCGACCACATTGCCGACGATGGCCGCCCCGAGCGAGCCGCTGCCGAGCAGCAGGAGGAAGGGGTAGGCGAACAGGGCGGCGCCGATGATGCCGAACATCATGATCGGCTTGTGCCCGATCCGGTCGGCCAGGTATCCGGCCGTCAACGCGGTGAAGATGTTGACGAAGGCGCCGCACGCCTGGGCGGTGAGCGTCTGGGTACTCGACAGTCCGCCGTTCTCGCTGGCCCACACAAGGCCGAAGGTGTTCACGAACGCGTTGAGCGCGAACGGCGCCAGGCCGGTGCAGAGGGCGGCGATCAGCATGCCGGGCCTGCGCAGCACCTGCAGGATCGGGGCGGTCCGGTCCTCGCCCCGCGCCTCGCTCTCGGCTTCCTTCTTCTGTGCCTCGACGAAGAGCGGGGACTCACTGATCCGCAGTCGCATCCACAGCCCGACGAAGACCAGGACCGAGCTGAGCAGGAACGGGATACGCCAGCCCCAGGAGAGGAACTGTTCGTCGGGGAGCAGGGAGAACAGGCCGAGCAGCACCGCGGCGAGGGCCGTACCGGCCGGCATCCCGGCGTTGACCACACTGGCTGCGAAGGCTCGGCGGCCGGGCCGGGCGTGTTCGTAGCACATGGTCGTGGCGCCACCCCACTCGCCGCCGACACCGATGCCCTGGACGATGCGGAGCAGGATCAGCAGGACCGGGGCGAACCCGCCGATCTGCGCGCTGGTCGGCAGCAGACCGATCAGCGAGGTGGCGACGCCCATCAGGATCATCGTCATGGTGAGGGTCTTCTTGCGGCCGATGCGGTCGCCTATGTGACCGAAGACGACACCTCCGATGGGGCGGGAGAGGTAGCCGGCCGCCAGGGTGCCGAGCGCCGCGACGGTACCGGCGAGCGGCGAGAGGCCGCTGAAGAAGAGTTCGCCGAAGATGAGACTGGCGGCAGCCGCGTAGAGCAGGAAGTCGTAGTACTCGACGGCGGTGCCGATATAGCTGGAGATCAGCACCCGCCGGTACTCACGACGGTCGAAGGGGATCTGGGACCCGTCGTCCTGGGGTCGGGGCAGGTCGTGCTGGTGGGAAGGAGTGAAGCTCATCAGCGCTCCTTTGCGCGGCTCCGTGCTGAGATCGAGCGGGGGTGTGAGCGTGGGGGGAAGGGCGAGCGGGGTGTGAGCGTGGGGGTGAGCGGGTCCGCCGGCCGTTGCTCCGCCCACCGGTGTACGCGGTGGGCGCGCGGGCCCCGAAGGTGCCCGGTGGCTCCTGGTCAGGCCTTGGGGGCGTGGGCTCCCGTCATGAGTTCTGCCAGGTCGTCGGGGCGCAGGAAGGACGGCGGGGGCGGCGAGGCCCAGTTGTAGCGCGCGAGCTGCCCCTCGAAGACCTCCGGCTTCCAGAGCTGTTCGTCGAGGATCTGGTCGAGGTCGCTGTAGTACTCGGCGAACGTGCCCGAGGGATCGCGCAGGTACCAGAAGAAGTTGGAGCCGATGTGATGGCGGCCCAGGCCCCAGACATGCCGGGCGGGGTCCCCCGCCAGCATCGAGGAGGCTCCTCTCCCCACCTCGTCCACGTCCTCCACCTGCCACGAACTGTGGTGGACGAAGGTGACCGGGGTGTTCTGGACCAGCAGGTTGTGGTGGTCGGTGGAGCAGCGCAGGAACGAGCCCCGGTCCTTGATGCGGTCGCTGGCCTTGAAGCCGATCCCGTCCTCGAAGAACCTCATGCTGGTCGCGAGGTCGGTGGAGCCGAGGACGACATGGCCCAGTTTGCGCGGCCTGACCGGTCCGCCGCGGGCCAGCGCTTCGGCCCGCGCGTTCGAACGCACCGTGTTCCCGGGTGAGTTGGGCAGCACCGGGAGTATCCCGGCCTCCGGTGCCAGCGGCGGTGCGACCTCCAGCCGGACCTGGACTCCGGTGACGGGTTCCGTCGCGGTCAGCGCGGTGCCGTCGGGCCGGGATCCGAATCCTTCACGGGTGAGCCGGGAGGCGGCCCGGTACAGGTCGTCCTGGTCGTCGACGCCGATGACCATCTCGACCAGGCGGCGGGTGGGCCGCTGGACGAGCCTCAGCTGTTCGCCACCGTCGACGGAGGCGAAACGCCCCTCGCCGAGCGGCTGGAGCCCGAATTCGGTGTAGAAACGGGACACCGCCGGGACGTCGGGGACGCCGAGGGTGATCCGCCGCAGCGTGTGCAGTGCCATGTCGCGCCTCGTCTATGTCTTTGTGGTGTTTCTCTGTCCGTGGCCGAAGAGGGACTGCGCGAGGCCGACGGGAGGGGCGCCCGTCCGAGGCCGCGCCTCAGATCTCCTCATCGGCCACCGCGTTGACCAGCAGGCCGACTCCGTCGATGTCGACCTCGACGGTGTCACCGGGCTTCAGGAACACCGGCGGCTCACGGAACAGGCCGACTCCGCCGGGCGTACCGGTGACGATGACGTCGCCGGGGGCGAGCGGGGTGAAGGTCGAGATGTAGGCGATCAGCGCCGGAAGGTCGAAGATCAGATCGGCGAGCCCGGCGGACTGGCGGACCTCGCCGTTGACCCGCGTGGTGAGTGTGAGCGCCGTCAGGTCGGGAATCTCGTCCCGGGTGACCAGCGCGGGGCCGAAACCACCGGTCCCGGGGAAGGTCTTGCCCGGCATCCACTGCTTGGTGTGCCGCTGCCAGTCGCGGGCGGTGGCGTCGTTGTAGCAGGAGTATCCGGCGACGTGATCGAAGGCCTGCTCGACGGGGATACGCCGGCCCGGCTTGCCGATGACGACAGCCAGCTCCCCCTCGTAGTCGAACATCTCGGTCTCACGGGGCCGGATCAGCGGCTGCCGGTGGCCGACCTGCGAATCGGCGTAGCGCGGGAAGACGGTGGGATGGGAGACCGGCTGGTGGGACGTCTCCTCACGGTGGGTGCGGTAGTTGACTCCGACGCAGAGGACCTTCCCCGGATCGGGAACGGGCGGCAGCAGCTCGATCTCGTCCAGGGCGAAGTCGGCCGGGCGGTCCTCGGTCGCCTCGGCGACGGCCCCGAGCCCGTCCTGACCGATCAGGTCCCGGACGCTCGCGTACCTGCCGTCGAACAGCGGACCGCAGTCGATGACCTTGTCCCCCACGAGGCGGCCGAAGGACGTCCGCCCACCATGACGGAAACTCACCAGCTTCATGTGTTGCTCCTGTTGCGTCGATGAACTCGGCCCCGCTGACGTGCGCCCGGCCGCCGCCGGGGAACGGCGGCCGGGCGCACGGAGGGACCCTCCGCACCGGACCGACGCGTCACCGCGCCATGACCTCCGGCTCGAACACGTCGCACGCTACACAGTCATTGTGCAGTCGTCTAGACAGAATATTTAATGCGTTGCGTAGTCGACTCATACGCACCGTCACCGCACGACACGCACACTCCCGTCGATCAGCTTCACCCCGAGCACGCACATGAGGCGCCGAGAGTGGCGGTGCGTAACACCCAAACCCAACGAGAATGCATTATTTCAAAATGATATAGTCTCGACATGGCAAAGCGCGGAACAGCAGACAGCCTCGTCACGGAAGTCCACGAACGCATCAGGGCCGACATCCTCAACGGGCACTGGGAGCCCGGCGAGCAGCTGCGAGTGTCCGCGCTGGCCAAGCACTACGAGACCAGCACCACCGTGGTGCGCGAGGCCCTGACCCGGCTTGCCGGACAGCGGTTCGTCCATCTCCGGCCCAATCACGGCTTCTCGGTGCCCCGGCTGTCCCTGGCCGATCTCCAGGACATCACCCTGGTGCGTTGCCACACGGAGACCCTGGCCCTGCGTCTCGCGATCGAACGCGGCGATCTGGCCTGGGAGTCCGAGGTGGTGGCCGCGCACCATCGCCTGGCCAACACTCCACGCCGCCGGGAGGACGACCCGGAACGCGTCACCGAGGAGTGGTCGGCAGCGCACCGGAGCCTGCACCGGACACTGATCGAGGCGTGCGGGGTCCCGACGCTGCTCGACATGTGCGACACCCTGTTCGACATCACCGAACTGCGACGCCGGTGGAGCGCGCCGACCCTGGCCGCCTCGGTCCGCGATGTGGCGGCCGAGCACGCCGACCTGGTGGCGGCCGCCCTGGCCCGCGATACGGAACGCGCGACGGAGCAGCTGCGCGAGCACTACGAGCGGACCTCCAGGATCCTGCTGGAGAGCGGCCTGGTGGAAGGCGTCGAGCGCATGGACGACACGGCACGATGACCGAGGGGCCGCACCCCGGCCGAAATGGCACGGCAGGAGCGGGCGGGCCCGGTGGCGGGATGTGACCGCCACCACCCGGGAGCCCCCGCCCCGACCGGTAGAGTGGGCGCGTCGTCATCATGCCCGTTCAGGGGGAAGCCGGTGCGAATCCGGCACTGACCACGCAGCCGTGAGCCGTCGCCGCAGACGGCGAGTCGGAATGCCCTGTCCCCGGTCGTGACCGGCTCGGACCACCGGAAGACCGGTGGTCGGCACCGTCGAGGTATACGGAGCCGGAGCCTGGTGCGTGAGCGTGCCTTGCCCGGTTCTCCCAGGAGAGGCCCCGCCCGCCATGACCGTACGTCGCAGCGCAGCAGCGCTCGCCGCCCTCGCCACCGTGCTCTGTGCGGCCGCTGCCCCGGCCGCGGTCGCAGCGCCGTCCCCGTCGCCCTCGCCGTCCGCCGCACTGCCCTCCGGGCTCTACGGCACGAGCGACCCCACGTACGACGGGGTGTGGCGGCAGTCACTGGCCTTCCTCGCCCAGCGGGTCGAGGGCGTCACCCCCGCCACGCAGTCGGTGGACTGGCTGATCGCCCAGCAGTGCGGCAACGGCGCCTATGCCGCGTACCGGCCGGACGTCTCCCAGCCGTGCGACACGAAGACGGTGCTGGACACCAACGCCACCGCGGCCGCCGTCCAGGCCCTCGTCGAGGTGGGCGGGCACCGGGAGATCGTGAACAACTCGGTGCGCTGGCTGAAGGCCATCCAGAACGAGGACGGCGGCTGGGGTTACACCGCGGACGCTCCCAGCGACGCCAACTCCACCTCGCTGGTGATCGGCGCCCTCGCCCGGCAGGGACAGCGGCTCGGGGACATCACGACCAGCGGCGGCAAGACTCCCTACGCCCCGCTGCTCGCGCTCGCGATCCCGTGCGGCGACAAGGACGGCGGCGCCTTCGCCTACCAGCCGGAGAAGAACGGCAAGCTCACGGCCAACGCGGACGCCACCGCGGCCGCGGTGCTCGGCACCATGGGCAAGGCCATGGCGGTCGGGAACAACGCCGCCGCCAAGGCACCCACCTGCACCCCGGGATCCGACCCGACGCCCGAGCAGGCCGCCCAGAACGGCGCGTACTACCTGGCGGACGCCCTCGCCACGAACGGTCATCTGAACCTGGCGCCGATGCCCGGCGCCGAGGACTCCACCCCGCAGCCCGACTTCGGCAACACCGCGGACGCGGTCGTCGCCCTGTCGGCCGCGGGCCACCAGGACAAGGCGGCCAAGGCCGTGGCCTGGCTGAAGAAGAACTCCGGGTCCTGGGCCGAGCAGGGCGGTCCCGCCGCCTACGCGCAACTGGTGCTGGCCGCACACGCGGCCGGTGCCGACGCCCGCGACTTCGGCGGCGTCAACCTGGTCGACAAGCTGAACGCGACCGGCCCCGTCCCGGCGGTGGTCACGACCCCCGACCCGTCCGCCGACACCGGGTACGTGCCCACGGAGAAGGACGGGGTCCACAGCGGCGACGACGTGATCGGCGGCGTGTGGTGGTACGTCGGCATCGGCCTCGTCGTCGGTGCGGGCGCGGGCTTCCTGATCAGTGGCCGCCGGAAGAGCCAGCAGCTGTGAGGCGGGCCGGAAGGGCCGCCGCTCTCCTGGTGGTCCTGAGCGCCGTCCTCGCCGCGCTCGGCGCGGGTACGGCCCAGGCGGCGACCGGGTACCGGTACTGGTCCTACTGGACGGGCTCCGGCACCGGCTGGGCGTACGCCACCCAGGGCCCGTCCCAGGTGCGGCCGGACGACGGCACGGTGCAGGGCTTCCGGTTCTCGGTGAGCGAGGACTCCCAGGACTCGGCGGAGCCACGCCGCTCCCCGGACTTCGCGGAGATATGCGCGGACACCCCGGCCGAGGACGGCACCAAGCGGGTCGCGCTGGTCATCGACCCGGGCACGGCGGCGGACGCCCCGGACGGTGAGGCCCCGCCGGCGCTGCGCACCACATGCGCGCGGGTCGCCCCGGACGCGAGCGCCGCGGAGGCGCTGGCGTCGGTGGCCAAGCCGCTGCGCTACGACAGCAGCGCACTGCTCTGCGCCATATCCGGCTATCCGGCCACGGGCTGCGGCGAGCAGGTCGCCGACGGCGGTCACCAGGCGTCCGGCGCGTCCGCGACCCCGTCCGCTGCCGCATCCGCCGCCTCCACCGCTTCCACCGCTTCCGACGACTCCGGCGGTGGGCCGTCCGTCGGGGTGCTGGCCGGGGTCGGCGCCGTCCTCCTCCTCGGCGTCGCCGCCATCGTGCAGGCCCGCCGCCGCGGATGACCGCCTCGACCATCCGCCCGGTCCGGTCACGCCGCCCGCTGCGCGCCCCCGCGGCGACCCGGAGCAACGCCCTGCCCGCCGGGGCCTGGTGGGTGTGGGCACTCGGCCTCGCCACCGCCGCGTCCCGGACCACCAATCCGCTGCTGCTCGGGCTGCTGGTGGGGGTGGCGGGCTATGTCGTCGCGGCACGCCGGACGGATGCGCCGTGGGCCCGTTCGTACGGGGCGTTCATCCGGATCGGGCTGTTCGTCGTCGGGGTGCGGCTGCTCTTCTCCGCCGTTCTCGGTTCGTCGATCCCCGGGACGCACGAGATGTTCACCCTCCCCGAAGTACCGCTGCCCGACTGGGCACAGGGTGTCCGGATCGGTGGCCGGGTCACCGCCGAGCAACTGGTCTTCGCGCTGTACGACGGGGCGAAGCTGGCCGCCCTGCTGATCTGTGTCGGCGCGGCGAACTCGCTCGCCAACCCGGCCCGGCTGCTGAAGTCGCTGCCGGGCGCACTGTACGAGGCGGGGGTCGCCGTCGTGGTCGCGATGACCTTCGCGCCGAACATGGTCGCCGACGTGATGCGGCTGCGCACCGCGCGGCGTCTGCGGGGCCGTCCGACGGGCGGTGTCAAGGCGGTCCTCCAGATCGGACTGCCGGTCCTGGAGGGCGCGTTGGAGCGCTCGATCGCGGTGGCGGCCTCGATGGACGCGCGCGGATACGGGCGCACCGCCCAGATCCCGCCCGCCGTCCGGCACACCACCAACGTCCTCACCCTGGGCGGGCTGCTCGGGGTGTGCGCGGGCACGTACGGCCTGCTGGCCGCGCAGGGTGCGGTGTACGGCCTTCCGTTGCTGGTCGCCGGGCTGCTCGCCGCGACGGCCGGGCTGTGGCTCGGCGGGGCCCGCACGGTCCGTACCCGCTACCGCCCCGACCGGTGGGGTGTGCGGGCCTGGCTGGTGGCCGCCTCGGGGGGCATGGTGGCGGCGGCGATGATCTGGGCGGGCGGTGTCGACGCGGAGGCCCTGCACCCCGGGGTCGTCCCGCTCGTCGCACCGGTGCTTCCGTTGTGGCCCGCGGCTGCGGTGCTGATCGGGCTGCTGCCCGCGGTGGTGGCGCCCGTGCCGCCCCCGGTGGGCGCCCCGACTCCCGAGGAGAGCAAGTGATCCGGTTCGAGCAGGTCTCGGTGCAGTACGAAGGGACGGAGCGCCCTACCCTCTCCGGGGTCGATCTCACCATTCCGGAGGGCGAGCTGGCGTTGCTCGTCGGCCCGTCCGGGGTCGGCAAGTCGACGTTGCTGGGGGCCGTTTCGGGTCTCGTGCCGCACTTCACCGGCGGCACCCTGCGCGGCCGGGTGACGGTCGGCGGGCGTGACACCCGTACCCACAAACCACGTGAACTCGCCGATCTGGTCGGCACGGTGGGCCAGGACCCGCTCTCGCACTTCGTCACCGACACGGTCGAGGACGAGCTGGCGTACGGGATGGAGTCGTTGGGCCTCGCCCCCGACGTGATGCGGAGGCGGGTCGAGGAGACCCTGGACCTGCTGGGTCTGGCCGGGCTGCGCGACCGGCCGATCGCCACACTCTCCGGCGGCCAGCAGCAGCGGGTCGCGATCGGTTCGGTCCTCACCCCGCACCCGAAGGTCCTGGTCCTCGACGAGCCGACGTCCGCGCTGGACCCGGCCGCGGCCGAGGAGGTCCTCGCCGTGCTCCAGAGACTGGTGCACGACCTGGGCACGACGGTCCTGATGGCGGAGCACCGGCTGGAGCGGGTGGTGCAGTACGCGGACCAGGTGGTCCTGCTGCCGTCGCCGGGCGCGGCTCCGGTCATGGGCGCGCCCGCGGACATCATGGCCGTCTCCCCTGTCCACCCGCCGGTGGTCGCGCTGGGCCGGCTGGCGGGGTGGGAGCCGCTGCCGCTCTCGGTCCGCGATGCCCGGCGCCGGGCGGCGGACCTGCGGGAACGGCTGGCGCTCACCGGAACGCCCGCCTCGTCGTCCGCGCCGTCCGGGGCCGGCGTGCCCCTGCCGCCCCCCGCCCCCTCCCCCGCACCCGTGCGGCGCGGTGCGCTCGCCCGGCTGCTGCGCCGCGGCGTGCCGACCGCCGCGGCACCCGGTCCCGTCGCCGACGTCCCGGCCCGGGTCGAGCGTCTCGGGGTACGACGCGGGCGCGTCGAGGCACTGCGCCGGGTGACGCTCACCGTCGCCGCCGGTGAGACCGTCGCTCTGATGGGCCGCAACGGCGCGGGCAAGTCCACCCTGCTGAACACGCTGGTCGGCATGGTCGAGCCCACGACCGGCAGCGTTCTCGTCGGCGGCCGGACCCCGCACCGTACGCCGCCGCGCGAGATGGTGCGCCGGGTCGGCCTGGTGCCGCAGGAACCACGCGATCTGCTGTACGCGGACACGGTCGCCGCCGAGTGCGCGGCGGCCGACGCGGACGCGGGCGCGGCGGCGGGCAGTTGCCGGGCGCTGGTCTCCGAACTGCTGCCCGGTGTGCCGGACGACACACACCCCCGCGATCTGTCCGAGGGCCAGCGCCTCGCGCTCGCCCTGGCCGTGGTGCTCACCGCGAGGCCCCCGCTGCTGCTCCTGGACGAGCCGACCCGCGGCCTGGACTACGCGGCGAAGGCCCGGCTGGTCGGGGTGCTGCGCGGCCTCGCGGCCGAGGGGCATGCGATCGTGCTCGCCACGCACGACGTGGAGCTCGCGGCCGAGCTGGCACACCGGGTGGTGATCCTGGCCGACGGGGAGGCCGTCGCGGACGGGGAAACCCGGCAGGTGGTGGTCTCCTCCCCGGCGTTCTCCCCGCAGACCGCGAAGATCCTCGCTCCACAGGAGTGGCTGACCGTCGCGCAGGTGCGCGGCGCACTCGGAGTCACGTCATGAGCGACATGGACGACAAGGTCACCGGCGGGCGCCGGGCACGGCCGGTGCGTCTCGGGCCCCGTGCGATCGCCGCGCTCGTCCTCATCAGTGCGATCGGTGTGGTCGCGTTCGGCTGGCCGCTGCTGGCCGGTGCGCACTCCGGTCTGGCGCACTCCCAGGACGCACCCTGGCTGTTCGCGGCGCTGCTGCCGCTGCTGGTGGGCGTGGTCGTCGCGATGATCGCGGACTCCGGTCTCGACGCGAAGGCGGTGGCGATGCTGGGGGTGCTGGCCGCGGTCGGCGCCGCGCTGCGCCCGCTGGGCGCGGGCACGGCGGGGCTGGAACCGATGTTCTTCCTGATGGTGCTGAGCGGCCGGGTCCTCGGGCCCGGCTTCGGCTTCGTGCTCGGCTCGGTGACGATGTTCGCGTCCGCGCTGCTGACCGGTGGAGTGGGTCCGTGGATGCCGTTCCAGATGCTGTCGATGAGCTGGTTCACCATGGGCGCGGGCCTGCTGCCCGGCCCGGACCGGCTGCGCGGGCGGGCGGAGCTGCTGATGCTCGCGGGGTACGGGTTCGTGGCGGCGTTCGCGTACGGCACGGTGATGAACCTGTACGGCTGGACGATCGTGGCCGGACTCGGTTCGGGTGTCTCCTTCCACCCGGGTGACCCCCTGTCGGAGAACCTGGTCCGCTTCTTCGCCTACTGCGCGGCGACTTCACTCGGCTGGGACCTGGGACGCGCGGCGCTGACCGTGGTGCTGACCCTGACCGTCGGACCGACGCTGCTGAAGGCGCTGCGCCGGGCCACCCGCCGCGCCGCGTTCGAGGCCCAGGTCACATTCGACGCCTCCGCGAAGTGAGGCCTCCCACAGGCCCTCACCCCTCCACGACCGGGTTTAGTAGCGCACCCGCCCCCGCACGAACGACCCCCTATCGCCTCTGACCAGCCAGGACACCCTTGGGGACGATTCACCGACTTATGCGCTCTTTACCCTGGATGCGAAGGGTGCTCGTATCTGAGGCCTTTGCCAGGACCGGACGGCGCCGCTAACACTGGAGCACGTCGCCGAGCACCGCTTGGTCCACTCGAACGGACCGCGGTCGGCCACGACCGATCCACCGGGACCGCCCCACGGTCCGGACCGGCCCGCGACTTCCCTGCAACCGACGTTAGGACTCCCGTGTCGTTCACCCGCGCCCTCTTCGCCCTGCCCCGCACCGCACGTCGCAAGTCCGCCCTCGCCGGCACCGCCGTTCTCCTCGGCGCCACGGGCCTGACCCTCGGAGCCGCTCCGGCGATGGCCGCACCGACCGGTGTCACGGCAAGCGCGAAGGACACGGCACGGTCGATGGTCGGCAACGCCGCGCAGTTCCAGTGCTTCAGCAACATCGTCCAGCACGAGAGTGGTTGGAACCACACCGCGACCAACTCCTCGTCCGGCGCCTACGGTCTGGTCCAGGCCCTGCCGGGTTCGAAGATGGCCTCCGCCGGCGCGGACTGGAAGACCAACCCCAAGACCCAGATCAAGTGGGGCGTGGACTACATGAACTCCCGCTACGGCAGCCCGTGCGGCGCCTGGTCGTTCTGGCAGACCCACCACTGGTACTGAGCCACCACTCGCTGAGCGCCCACGAAGGCCCCGACCGCCCGGACTTCCGTTCCGGTGGCCGGGGCCTTCGCCGTGCCCGCTGGAGCCCCGCAGCCGGACGCGTGACACATTCATATAACTTGGCCGCCCCACCCACCCGTTGGTCCATTCAGGCGCATTTTGCGGAAGGATCCGTCTCCGTCAGTCGCCGGAACGTTGTCCCCTACGTGGAGCCTCGAGAAGTATGGGACCGGAACGCCCTGTTGGCGGAAGCATTCTGTGCCAGCGACGAACGTCTGCGCCGGGCACAGGCATCGCTGGACGAAGCGCAGGCGATTCGGAGCAGAACGCTGGCGGCTTTCGCCGTCACCATCGGCGACGACGGCACGATCGCGGATCTGCTGGGCCTGAACGAACGCGAAGTGCGCCTGGCGCGACGCACGGTCGGCCGTGGCTGCGCCCGGACCCTCGCTCAGGAACTTCTGAACCCGCCGCCCCCCACCGTGCAGGAAGCCGCAGTGGAGCCGCCCGCCGATCCTCCCGCCTGCCCTCCCCCCGATCCTCCTGCCACCCCTCCTGCCGGCCTTGCTGTCGCACCCGAGATCATCCTTCCCCACCCGCGCGAGGAGATGGCCGCGGCGCCGCCGCCCGTTCCACCGGCACCGCCCCCTCCCCCGGTGCCGCCCTCCGAGGTGGGCGACCCGGTGGTCTGGTCGCCCAGCATGGACTCCGTGCTGCTGTGGAGCTGGGAGTCCGGCCTCGATGTGCAGACGGTCGCCACCGAGCTCGGCCTGGAGGTCCGCGCGCTCCTGATGCGTGTGCAGGAACTCGCCAATGACGGGTTGCTCACGCTCGCGGCCCCGGTCGCCGAGGTGCCCCGGTCCGGGCGCCACCGCCGTCCGTACGAGGAGGAGTACGCCGCACTGTTCGGTCCCCCCACCACCTTCCCCCACCACGTGTCGTTCTGAGCGGCCCCGCCCCCGCCCACCGGGCGGCCTGGCTCCGGCGGGGGGACCGGCCGGTTCCACGGCGGTCGCCACGGGTCCGGCGCCGCGTGACAGCCGCGGGCCGCGGCGCTCCCCCGGCTGCCGCGCGGACACGGCCTCAGAGTCGCTGAATGATGGTCCCGGTCGCCAGCGCACCGCCCGCGCACATGGTGATCAGTGCGAACTCCTTGTCCTGGCGCTCCAGTTCGTGCAGGGCGGTGGTGATCAGCCGGGCTCCGGTGGCGCCCACCGGATGGCCGAGCGCGATGGCTCCGCCGTTGACATTGACCTTCGCGAGCCCGTCGAGGTCCCGCTCGAAGACCTGGGCCCAACTCAGCACGACGGATGCGAAGGCCTCGTTGATCTCGACGACGTCGATGTCCTTGAGCGACATCCCGGCCTTGCCGAGCACCGCGCGGGTCGCGTCGATGGGACCGTCGAGGTGGAAGTGCGGATCGGCGCCGACCAGCGCCTGGGCGACGATCCGGGCACGCGGCCTGAGCTTGAGGGCGCGTGCCATCCGCTTGGACGCCCACATGATCGCAGCGGCGCCGTCGGATATCTGCGAGGAGGTGCCCGCGGTGTGGACCGCGGTGGGCAGGACCGGCTTGAGCCGGCTGAGCCCCTCCATCGTGGTGTCCCGCAGCCCTTCGTCGCGGTCGACCAGACGCCACATGCCCTGACCGGCCGCCTGCTCCTCCTCGGTGGTCGGCACCTGGACCGCGTACGTCTCCCGCTTGAACCGCTCCTCGGCCCAGGCGGCAGCCGCCCGCTCCTGCGAGAGCAGCCCGAACGCGTCGACGTTCTCCCTGGTCAGCCCCCTGTTGCGGGCGATGCGCTCGGCGGCCTCGAACTGGTTGGGCAGGTCGACGTTCCACTCGTCGGGCCAGGGCTTGCCCGGTCCGTGCTTGGAGCCGCTGCCCAGCGGCACCCGCGACATGGCCTCGACGCCGCAGCTGATGCCGATGTCGATCACTCCGGCCGCGACCATGTTCGCGACCATGTGGGAAGCCTGTTGCGAGGAGCCGCACTGGCAGTCCACGGTGGTGGCGGCGGTTTCGTACGGAAGGCCCACGGTGAGCCAGGCGGTGCGGGCCGGGTTCATGGACTGTTCACCGGCGTGGGTGACCGTGCCGCCGACGATCTGCTCGACACAGTCGGCGTGGATGCCGGTGCGGGCCAGGAGTTCTCGGTAGGTCTCGCCCAGCA
This sequence comes from Streptomyces sp. NPDC052052, assembly GCF_040680455.1. Classification (NCBI taxonomy): domain Bacteria; kingdom Bacillati; phylum Actinomycetota; class Actinomycetes; order Kitasatosporales; family Streptomycetaceae; genus Streptomyces; species Streptomyces sp. NPDC052052. The sequence continues at coordinate 61,113 of NZ_JBFAWU010000016.1, forward strand.
GGTAGGCGGGGTGGAGATTGGCGAGCGCGCCTCCGCGCTTGCCGATGGGGGTGCGTAAGGCTTCGACGATGACGGGTTCCGCGGCCATGGGCTCGTCCTCTCCTCACACTTCCGCAAGGCGTCCCGGCGCACGCGGAAGTGAACTAGTACGCGTTCTAGTTCTGCAAGCAGTCTTATGAGGGTGACCCCGGGTTCGCAAGGGTTGTGCACGCACCTTGCGCCCGCTTCGCCCCCACCCCGCCCTCTTCCCGCACAACGGATCGGACCGCGCCCCTTGCCAGTTGTAGAACTCGTTACTACCTTTCGGGCAGTTCTGATGAGTCGTCAGATAAAGTCCGGGCGGCTCTCGGCCCGACCTGGAGTTGCCGATGCCCTGCCCTCATCTGCCCGAAGGGTTCGACTTCACGGATCCCGATCTGCTCCAAGCCCGCATCCCGTTCCCCGAGTTCGCACAGATGCGGGAGACCGCCCCGGTCTGGTGGTGCCCTCAGCCGGTCAACATCTCCGGTTTCGGCGACGAGGGCTACTGGGTCGTCACCCGGCACGCGGACGTCAAGTACGTCTCCACCCACCCCGAACTGTTCTCCTCGAACACCAACACCGCGATCATCCGGTTCAACGAGTCGATCAGCCGCGACCAGATCGACGTCCAGCGGCTGATCATGCTGAACATGGACCCGCCGGAGCACACCCGGGTCCGTCAGATCGTCCAACGGGGCTTCACCCCCCGGGCGATACGCTCGCTGGAGCAGGCCCTTCGCGACCGGGCCCGCCGAATCGTCGAGAGCGCTCTCACCGCCGCGGGCGACGACGGTTCGTTCGACTTCGTCACCAACATCGCCGTCGAACTTCCGCTCCAGGCCATCGCGGAACTCATCGGCATACCGCAGGACGACCGGTCCAGGATCTTCGACTGGTCCAACAAGATGGCCGCGTACGACGATCCCGAGTACGCGATCACCGAGGAGGTCGGTGCCGAGGCGGCCATGGAACTCGTCGGGTACGCGATGAATCTGGCGGCGGCCCGCAAGGAGTGCCCGGCCAAGGACATCGTCTCCCAGCTGGTCGCCGCGGAGGACGAGGGCAACCTCTCCTCCGACGAGTTCGGCTTCTTCGTGATCCTTCTCGCCGTCGCCGGGAACGAGACCACCCGTAACGCCATCAGTCACGGCATGCACGCCTTCCTCACCCACCCCGATCAGTGGGAGCTCTACAAGCGCGAGCGGCCGGCGACGACGGCGGAGGAGATCGTGCGCTGGGCCACCCCCGTGGTCTCCTTCCAACGGACCGCCACCCAGGACACCGAACTGGGCGGACAGCGGATCAAGAAGGGCGACCGGGTCGGGATGTTCTACTCCTCGGCCAACAACGACCCCGAGGTCTTCGAGAACCCGGAGACCTTCGACATCACCCGCGACCCCAACCCGCATCTCGGCTTCGGCGGCGGCGGTCCGCACTTCTGCCTCGGCAAGTCCCTTGCGGTGATGGAGATCGACCTGATCTTCAACGCCGTCGCGGACGTCCTGCCGGACCTGCGGCTGGTCGAGGATCCCCGGCGGCTGCGCTCGGCATGGCTCAACGGGATCAAGCAACTCCAGGTCAGCACGGCCCTGCGCGTCGCGGAGGATGCCGGTACTACCGGGAACTGATCGCCGCCGCAAGGTGCGGACGGCGGGTGCCGCCCTCCCATGGCCGGCCCCGCCGCCCGTACGGCAGCCCCGCTTCCCCTTCCCCTGCGCCGTTCGAGTGGCGGAGCCGGGACGATGGGCGGATGCTGGTCATGCGGCGATCCACTGACGGGGTGCGGGGACGGTGCGCCCGTCCCCGCACCGTCGGCAAGGGTGGGATCCGAACGCCGGTTGCCGGCATCCGAGTTCGGACACCGACGGAGTTCCTGGATGGTGCTCCTGCGTCATGGGCCGGAGCGATACGGTCCGGTCGGCACCTGTCCCGGGTAGGGCTCCTTATTTCTGTTGACGGCCGAGCAGACGGCTTCGTAGGTTCGATGCGCCCATCCGCGCTACGAACCATCGGGGAATGCGAAGGCGCCGACATGACTCGCGAACTGATCGGTGGGGACGCCGAGTTACCCGGCCGGGCCGTATCCGGGAAGCAGGTGCCGTTCCCGGAGTCCTCCGGAACAGAGCCGGGGATGTTCTCGCCGCCCCATCGTGCCGCCACCGTGACGTTCGTCGTGGTGATGGTCCTGACGGGTTTTGCCGCGTTGGCCGTCGTGCCCACGTTGCCGATCGTGGTCCGGGACCTTCACGGCGTGTCCCTGTTCCCTCTCGTGGCGGGATGCTTCGTGGCCGCCAGTCTGCTCGGAGGGGTGCTGGGCGGCCACTGGGCGGACCGTCACGGGGCTCGTCGGCCCGTCGCGCTCGGCATGGTGCTGTCGGTGCTGACCCTGTTGGTGTCCGCGTCCAGTGTGTCGGTGTGGCAGCTCGCGGCCGGCCGGTTCCTGGACGGTCTGGCCGCCGGGATGGTGGCGGTGTGCCTGACCACCGCCATCGGCCAGACGTACCCCGACCACCTCCAGCCCCGCATGCTCGCGCTGATGAGCGCGAGTTGGGTCATCCCGTCCCTGGTCGGCCCGCCGCTGGCGGGCCTGATCGTGCAGTACTGGTCCTGGCGCGTGGTCTTCTACGGCCTGGCCGCCCTGACGGCCCTGCCCACCGTCGCCCTGGTGATCGTGCTCCGCTCACGCCCCACGGCGGACACCCACACCGACTCGGCCTCGACACCGCAGGTCACCGCGCCGGCGGACGGCAGAGCCGCACGGCCGCCCCTGCTGGTCGCGGCCCTGCTCAGCATCGGCGCGGCATGCGGGCAGTACGGGGTCTCGTCCTGGGACCCGCGCCACATCGCCTTCGTCGCTGTCGCGCTGGTCCTGCTCGCGGCCTGCGCGCCGCGGCTGCTGCCCCGCGGTACGTGGCGCAGCGCCAGGGGGCTGCCGACGGCGGTGCTGCTGCGCGGGCTGGCCTCCGGCACCTACTTCACCGTGGAAGCCCTGGTGCCGCTGCTGCTGATCACCGAACGGCACGTCGCCCCGGTCGTGGTGAGCATCGCCTTCACCGCCTCCGCGCTGCTGTGGGCGGGCGCTTCATGGGTCCAGGGCCGGCTGCTCCAGCACGTGGCCCGCCATCGCCTCGTCGTCGCCGGTGGGCTGATCCTGGCGGTCTCCGTGGCGCTCGCGGCTGCCGGATGCTTCGGCGGCGCACCCGCGTTCACGGCAGAGGCAGCCATGCCGCTTTCGGCCATCGGCATGGGTCTGCTCGACCCCTGCGTCACCGTGCTCTCGCTGAAGCACAGCGCTCCCCATCGCCTGGGCCGCACCACCAGCGCGATGCAGACCAACAGGAACCTGGGCCAAGTCGTCGTTCTGGCATGCGCGTCGGCCGTCCTCAACGGCGCCATGGCCGCGGGTGCGAGCCCTCTTGGCGGCTACCGGCTCGCCTTTGTGCTGCTGCTGACACCGCCGCTGCTGGTCGCTCTGCTCGCCGTTCGCGCCCGCGCGGACTGAACAGCCGCCCCGCCGTCAGGTCCGGTCGCGGAGTCCGCCGAGCGGCTCGCGCTGCTCGCTGTCCACCACCTCGTCGGTCGACCGTGGTACCGGTACCGGCGCCACTCCCCCGTCCTGCGGCTTCGACGCCGCCGCGGACAGCGTGGGCGGCTGGAGCCTGCGCGGCCCCGACAGCAGGTACGTCAGCCCGAAACCGAGCGCGACGACGGTCGCACCGCCCACCGCGTCCAGCACCCAGTGATTGGCCGTGCCGATGATCGCGGAGACCGTGAACAGCGGGTGCAGCAGTCCCAGCGCCTTCATCCACACCTTCGGGGCCAGCATGACGATGACCACACCGCACCACAGCGACCAGCCGAAATGCAGCGACGGCATCGCCGCGTACTGGTTGGTCATCGAGGTCAGCGTTCCGTAGTCCGGTTTCGCGAAGTCCTGGACGCCGTGCACCGTGTCGATGAAGCCCAGCCCCGGCATCAGCCGCGGCGGGGCCAGCGGATAGAGCCAGAAGCCGACCAGGGCGAGGATCGTGGCGAAGCCGATGGAGCTGCGCACCCAGCGGTAGTCCGCCGGGCGTCGTACGTACAGCACACCGAGGATCGTCAGCGGCACGATGAAGTGGAACGTGGAGTAGTAGTAGTCGAAGAACTCCCTCAGCCAGGTGACCTGCACGACCGCGTGGTTGGCCCAGTGCTCGATGTCGATGTGCAGCCACTGTTCGAGGGAGTGGACCTGACGGCCGTGGTGCTCGGCGGTGTCCCGGCCGGCCGTCGCCGCGAGCCTGACCCGGGCGTAGGCGGAGTAGACGACCCGGATCAGGAGCAGTTCCAGCAGCAGATTGGGCCGGCTGAGCACCCTCCGCCAGACCGGCGGCAGGGGGATGCGGCGCCGGCCGGCTGCCACCGGGGTCGCGTAGTCCGTGGGGATCGGCTGGTGCCAGTACGGCGAGGTACGCGGCAGGAACGGTGCGACGCAGGCCGCGCCGAGCGCCGCGATCAGCAGCACGTTGTCGCGTACCGGGTGGAGGAACGCCATGTTCGGCAGCAGCATCTTGCCCGGCAGTGTGAGCACCAGCACCACGACCGCCGGCCACACCAGCCGGTCGGAGGCCCGCCTGCCGACCCGGCCGACCACGGCGAGCAGCACCCACAGCAGCTGGTGCTGCCAGGCGGTCGGTGAAACGGCCACGGCGACGCAGCCGGTCACGGCGACGGCGAGCAGCAGCTGCCCGTCGCGGGCGTACCGGACGGCGCGGCGCAGTCCGAGGCAGCAGACGACGGCCGCCGCCACCACGAACAGGGCGATCTCGAGCGGGCCCGCCAGGCCGAAGCGGAGCAGCGCACCGTGCAGGGACTGGTTGGTCAGGCTGTCCGCGTCGCCGCCGAGTCCGGCACCCGCGACATGGTGCACCCAGTAGGTCCACGAGTCGTGCGGCATCGCGGCCCAGGCCAGCGCCGTGCAGGCGGCGAACGTGGCGCCGCCGGTCACCGCGGCCCGGCGGCGGCCGGTGAGCCAGAGCAGGACGGCGAAGAGCAGCACGGTCGGCTGGAGCGCCGCCGCGACTCCGATCAGGAGCCCCGCGGCGCGTTCCCCCCGGACCGTGAAACAGGCCAGCAGCACCAGGAGGACCGGCAGGATGCTGGTCTGCCCCAGGTGGAGGGCGTTGCGGACCGGCAGGGAGAGCATCAGCAGGCTGATCGCGACGGGGGCCGCCAGCAGTGCGGTACGACGGGTGACCTGGCCGGGCAGCGCGCGGGCGGCGACGACACCGAGGGCGGCGACGAGCAGCAGCGAACCGAAGGTCCAGGCGACGCCCAGGCTCTGTTCGGCGGCCCGGGTCAGTGGCTTGAGCACCAGTCCGGCGAACGGGGTGCCGGTGAACCGGTCGCTGTCGTACAGCGAGCCCGTCACATGCAGGACGCCGTTCTCACCGATCCAGGTCTCCAGGTCGGTGAGCCGTTCGCCCGGGGGCTGCCGCAGCACCACCGCCATCTGCCGTACGGCCAGTACGGCCACCACCAGCCAGAGCAGGGCCCGGGCCGCCCCGGTCCTCGCCTCCGTCGCTGCGTCACCGCTCACACTGTGCTCCGCATTCGCCACGCTGCGCCGACCCTCCCGCCGTTTCCGTGTCCGTCCCTCGATCCGGGCGTGCTCTGAAACCATCGCATTGCACTACGAGGTAGACGCAATCAACCCCCTCTTCACCTGACTGCCACCCTCCTCTTTCGAAAAAATGGCCGAATGATCGGCCGGGCCGACCGGCAGAATGGCGCCCATGACCTGGACCGTGACCCCCGAGCCCGTGGGCTCCCCGGCTTCCGCACTGCTGCGGCGCGACTACTACGCGGAGGTCGCCGGCCGCTACTGGGGGCGGCCCGCGACGGCCGAGGAGATCGACGAGGGGCTGGCCGACGACGGCGCCGACCTGCTCGTGGCGCCCACCGGCTGCTTCGTGGTCGGCCGGTTCGCGGGGGAGCCGGCGGCGTGCGCCGGACTGCTGCGGGTGGACGCGGACACCGCGGAGCTGACCCGGGTGTACGTACGCCCGGAGCACCGCGGCACGGGCGGCGGCGGGCTGCTCCTGGCGGCCGTCGAGAGCACGGCGCGCTCCCTCGGGGTCCGCACGGTCAGGCTCGACACCCGAAGCGACCTGATCGAGGCCCGGAAGCTGTACGCCCGGCACGGCTACCGGGAGGTCCCGGCGTTCCACCGGCGGCAGTACGCGGAGCACTGGTTCGCCAAGGAACTCTGAGCGCCGCGCCCCGGATCGCCACGGCCCGTGACGGTTCGCCGTGGGGCTCCAGGAGGTCCCTCGGGGCGCCCGGCACCGGCAGGCCGTTGCCGGGCACCGGGAGGCGGTGCCGGGCGCCTCACCTCCGTCCGGCCGCGTGGTCCCGTCTCGGCTCGGGGCTGTGGGGCCGCTCCCTCCTGGAGCCGTTCGTCTCGGCGGTCAGCTCCGCCACGAGCCGGACCAGGTCCGTCGGTCTCTGTGGCCCCCACCAGTCGCCCAGCAGCTCGGCCATCGACTCCTCACGGGCCCGTGCGAGCTTCGCCACCGCTTCCTCGCCGGTCTCGGTGAGCACCATCTGGACGCCTTCGCGCCGGCCCAGTCCGCGTTCCTCCAGCTGCCGCGCCGCCGCGCTGACCACCCGCAGCGGCACCGGGGCGACCTCGGCGAGCATGGCCGGTTCGACCGCGCCGTGCCGCTTCATGCGCAGCAGCATCCAGCTCGCCGCGGGCAGCAGGTCGTACCCGGCCCGTTCGGTGATCTTCTCGTAGACCTCGCGGCGCCCGGTGCGGGTGGCGAGCACCGAGAGGGCCCTGGCGCACTCGTCGTACGAGGACCGTTCGACCGGGTTCGACGCCAGGGTCTCGCTGGGCTCCGGGGCGGTCACCGAGCCGCGCAGCCTGTCCTCCTTGAGGAACCACGCGAAGGCGAAGGCGACCAGGACGACGGGGGCCGCGTACAGGAACACGTCGGTGATCGAGGTCGAGTAGACGTGCAGCACCGAGGAGCGCAGCGCGGGCGGCAGCTGGCCGATGGCGCGCGGGTCGGCGGCCAGCCGGTGTGCGTCGACTCCGGGAGGCAGGGGGCTGCCGGCGAGTGCGGTGGTGAGTCCGGCGGTGAGCCGGCTCGTGAAGATCGTGCCGAAGACCGCGACACCGAACGAGGATCCGATGGAGCGGAAGAAGGTGGCCCCGGACGTGGCGACGCCGAGATCCTCGTAGCCGACGGCGTTCTGCACGACCAGCACCAGGACCTGCATCACCAGGCCGAGCCCGGCGCCGAAGACGAAGAAGTAGATGCTCATCTCCAGCGTGCTGCTGGTCTCGGTGAGCCGGTGCAGGAGCTGGAGTCCGACCGCGGTGAGGAAGGTGCCCGCGATCGGGAAGATCTTCCAGCGACCGGTGCGGCTGATGATCTGGCCGGACAGGGTCGAGGCGAGGAACAGGCCGATCACCATCGGGAGCATGTGCACGCCGGACATCGTCGGCGTGATGCCGTGCACCACCTGCAGGAACGCCGGCAGGTACGTCATCGCGCCGAACATCGCGAAGCCGACGACGAAACTGATGACGGCGACGAGGGTGAAGGTCCTGATCCGGAACAGCTTCAGCGGCAGGACGGGCTCCGCGGCGCGGCGCTCCACGTGCACGAAGGCGATCAGCAGCAGCACGCTCAGGGCGGTGAGGGCGATGACCTGGGACGAGCCCCAGGCCCAGGTGGTGCCGCCGAGCGAGGCGACGAGGACCAGGCAGGTGGCGACCGCGGCGATGAGGAAGGTGCCGAGGTAGTCGATGGTGTGCCGGGTCCGGCGGACCGGGATGTGGAGCACGGCGGCGATCACGAGGAGCGCGACGACGCCGATCGGCAGGTTGATGTAGAAGACCCAGCGCCAGCTGAGGTGTTCGGTGAAGAAGCCGCCGAGCAGCGGTCCGAGGACGCTCGTCGTGCCGAAGACCGCACCAAACAGGCCCTGGTACCTGCCTCGCTCGCGCGGCGGGACGATGTCACCGACGATCGCCATCGAGAGCACGATGAGGCCGCCGCCGCCGAGGCCCTGGAGGGCTCGGAAGAAGATGAGCTGCGGCATGTTCTGGGCGATCCCGCAGAGCGCCGACCCGATGAGGAAGACGACGATGGCGGTCTGGAAGAGCTTCTTGCGACCGTACTGGTCGCCGAGCTTGCCCCAGAGCGGAGTCGCGGCGGTCGAGGCGAGCAGATAGGCCGTGACGACCCAGGAGAGGTGTTCCAGGCCGCCGAGGTCGCTGACGATGGTCGGCAGCGCGGTGGCGACGATGGTCTGGTCGAGTGCGGCCAGCAGCAGGCCGAGAAGCAGTGCGCCTATGGCCACCATGACCGACCGGGTGGAGCGGTCCTCGCCGGTCGCCGGGGCGGGGGCCTGGGGCCTCAGGTGCTGGGCCATGGAACATCTCCTCGGATCCGCTACTCCCCCATCCTGGCCGCTGCACACGGTTATGGCCTGCCGAGCCGGACGGGCCGGGACCTGCGGGGACATCCCCCGGACAGGCATCGCAGGGGGATCGGGCCCGGTACCTCGATCCGGCCGGGCGTTGGGGCATCCCGGGGGTGCGCTGCATAATCGCTGGCAATTCAAGGGGAGGGATCCACCATGGCCGGACACATGTGCCCGGAATGCGGCAGGGAACGCGGAGCGAACGGGAGACCGGGACCTGGCGCAGGACCGGGCGGGGGTCCGGAAGGCTCCGGAGTCCGCCCCGCTTGCATGTGCGGGGAGCAGACGAAGCGGCGGGCCGCCGCACAGCAGCACGCCGCCGAACAGCGGCGGGCGGAGCGGGCGGCGGAGATGGCGGCGGCGGAGGACTTCGATCCGCTGCGGATCCGGCCGTATGTGACGCTCGGTGGCGACGAGGCACCGACCGCCGACGACGAGGCGGAGTCGCACCACCGGCCGGCCCAGGACGCGGCCACGACGATGCAGCTCCGCCCGGTGACGGCCGGTCCGCTGCCGGACGCCGTCGAACCGGCCGGGGCCCTCGCCGCCACGGCCCCCGAACCGGGGCCCACACTCCCGTACGCTCCCGCCGACGATCCCGTTCAGCCGCGTCGCCGACGCCCTTACGCGGTACTCGCCGTGGGAGCGGCGGTGGCCGCGGTGGTGGGCGCGGCGGCCTTCGTGGGGGGCCTGTTCGAGGGACACGGCAACGGGGACGTCAACGGGGAGCAAACCCTGCCGAGCACGGTGGCCAGCGCACCCGATGCGAGCACCCCGGCGCAGGAGCCCGCATCGGCCTCCGCGTCGCCCTCGCCGTCCGCAACGGCGTCCGTGTCACCGTCGGTGTCCCCCTCCCCCACGGCGAGCACCTCGCCGTCGCCCTCCGCGTCCGCCTCACGGTCGGCCGCCGCCTCGCCCGCCGCGTCCGCCGCGGCCACCGCGGCCACGAGCCCGTCGGTGTCGACCGCCCCGCCCGCCACGCTCACCGCTCCCACCCTGCGCCTGGGTGACCAGGGGCCCGAGGTGGCCGAGTTGCAACGCCGGCTGGAGGAGCTCTGGCTGTTCCACGGCCAGGACGACGGCAACTTCACGAACCAGGTCGAGCGCGCCGTGCGCGTCTACCAGTCGTACAAGGCCATCGAGGGCGATCCGTTGGGCGTGTACGGACCGCTGACGCGCCGCGCCCTGGAGGCGGAGACGACCGGTCAGGGGCGCTCCTGACGCCGGCCGCACGACATCGGCGGAGTAGCGACTGGCGTTCCCGGACCGGTTTTTGTATCGTGATGGAACAAAGTGGCCTCCGCCCGTCACCCCCTGACCGGCGGGCGAGGTCGCTTGCTCTGCCCGCACCACCTCCCCCCACGTCCTGGAGCCCGCCCATGCCGGCCGCCGTCCTCACGACCCACGCACTCCTCCTGGACATGGACGGCACCCTGGTGAACTCGGACGCCGTCGTGGAGCGCTGCTGGCGACGCTGGGCTCTGCGGCAGGGGCTCGACCCGGAGGCCGCGCTCAAGGTGGTGCACGGACGGCAGGGGTACGCCACCATGGCGGCACTCCTCCCGGACCGCCCGATGGAGCAGAACTACGCGGACAACCGGGTGATGCTCGCCGAGGAGACCGCCGACACCGACGGCATCGTCCCGGTCGGGGGTGCGGCCGCTTTCCTGGACGCGATCGCCGAACTCCCACACGCCCTGGTCACCTCGGCCGACGAGACACTGGCACAGGCCCGGATGACCGTGTCCGGCCTGCGGATGCCGGCCATCCGCGTCACCGCCGAGTCCGTCAGCGCCAGCAAGCCGGACCCGGAGGGCTTCCTGAAGGGAGCGGCCGAGCTGGGCTTCGCCCCGGCCGACTGCGTCGTCTTCGAGGACTCGGAGGCCGGCATCGCGGCCGGGCGCGCCGCGGGCATGCGCGTGGTGGGCGTCGGCCCGCGAGCCGCGGCCTTCTCGCCCGACGCCCACGTCGAGGACCTCACCCGGATCCGGGTGGAGGCCACCGCCGACGGCCGGGTCGAGCTGCACATCAGCACGCGTTAGGACTTGTCGCGCGTGGCCGGGCGCCCGGAGCTCCGGCCACGTCCAGGCCGGAGCGGCCTCCATCACCGCCCAGCGACGATCCTCGACATGCCCGCGGACGATGCCGCGCTGTCGGCCGGACCGGTCCACGGCACTCTCTCAGCTGAACCGCCGGCCACCGGAAGCCGCCGCCGCTGCCCCAGCCCCTCCTGCACCGTTTTCGCACACCGCACGGCCCACGCCACCATTGCTCCCGGAAGGCGCATTGGCCGCGGCACCTGCGCCAGGACAGTCGCCCACCCGGAAGGCGTTCGCCAGGAGGGCACCATCGGCGCATAGCTGACTTCGCGCCAGAACACTGAGCGCGCGCCATGGGAGCCCCGCCCCCACCTCCCCGCACCCGACCGCCAGTTCGTCCGGTGCATTCCGCCCGCCGCGCTTCGCTCGCCGAGCGCGACGCCCCCTGAAGCGGCGCACACAACCCCACATCCGGTCCAAAACGGCCCCTCCGCGCGAATGAGCCGTATGTGCGCCGGATTTGGCGGTGTGTCAGCGCATGCACCCGCGTAGACGCATACGTACACCCCCAAGCCCCCACTCCGTTCGCCAGAACTCTTGATGTGACGTGCTCATGTCGTCACGCTGTTACCTGGCGCCCACTCCACGGAAACCTGGCGCCGCCACGATGGCCGGGCCCCCACGGGGTCGCCCGCCCAAGCCCCCACATCAAGGGAGTTCGCATGTCAGGTGTCTACGCGCGTCGCATAGCCGTCGCCGTCGCCTCCGCCGCCCTCGCCGCAACCACCGGACTGCTCACCGCCCCCACCGCCCAGGCGGCCATGCCCACCCCGGTCTCCGCATCGACCGCCCGTACCTATCTGAGCGAGCTGACCGTCTCCGCGGAGGGCTCGTCGAGCGGCTACAGCCGCTCCCTGTTCCCGCACTGGATCACCCAGTCGGGCACCTGCAACACCCGCGAGGTCGTACTCAAAAGGGACGGCACGAATGTGACGCAGGACTCCAGCTGCGCCGCCGTCAGCGGCAGTTGGTACTCCCCGTACGACGGTGCCACCTGGACCGCCGCCTCCGACCTGGACATCGACCACATGGTCCCGCTCGCCGAGGCCTGGCGGTCGGGTGCCAGCAGCTGGACGACGGCCCAGCGGCAGGCGTTCGCCAATGACCTCACACGTCCCCAGCTCATCGCGGTGACGGACAACGTCAACCAGTCCAAGGGCGACAAGGACCCGGCGCTGTGGCTGCCCTCGCGCACCGCGTACCAGTGCACCTACGTGCGCGCCTGGGTGCATGTGAAGCACTACTACGACCTGAGCGTCGACTCGGCAGAGAAGAGCGCCCTGCAGTCCGTCCTGAACGGCTGCTGAACGACGACGGCTGCGGCTGCCGATCAGCCGCCGGACCTTCGCGCGGCGGGAACCGCAGCACCCACCGGTACCCGCCAAGCGCCGGGGTCACCCGGATCACCCGCACCCTCCCCCGTCGCCGCGTACCGTACGGAGCCGTGCACACCGCACGGCTCCGCACCCGTGACCGCACAGCTCCGCACCCTTGTTTCGCGTGCGCACCGCCCCCGCGCCTGCGCGCGGCACCTCACACCCCCGCCCGTACGCCGGAGGGCCGGCCTCCAGGTCTGGAATGAGCCACGGGCCGCTCCCGCATACACCCGGAACACGCTCTTCCTGTTTGCCGGGCCCACGTGACCTTTCCAACATCGCCCGCTTTTTTTCGATCATCAGCTGAACGTCAGGCGTACGCTGTACAGCTGGCCCAGCCGCTCCTGCCGCTCCCCTGCGACTGTCGCGGCACTGTTCCTGATCGTCGGGGAGTCATAGGTGCTTGAGAGTTTGGGGGCGATGACCGGCAGCCCATGGATCTACGCCGTGGTCGCTCTCTCGGTGCTCCTTGACGTCTTCCTGCCCGTACTGCCCAGCGGGGTCCTGGTGATCGCCGCGGCCACGGCGGCCGCCGGTTCGACGACGGTCGCAGGCGCGGCCTCCGCGAGCCGCGCCGCCGAGCAGGTGTCCGTGGTCCCCTCGCTCCTCGCGCTGGGCCTGTGCGCGGCCACGGCCTCCGTGCTCGGCGACCTCGCCGCGTACCGGCTGGCCTGGCGCGGCGGCGAACGCCTGGACCGGGCCATAGCCCGCTCCCGCCGTCTCGCCTCCGCACACGAACGCCTCGGCGCGGCCCTCGCCCGGGGCGGCGGCATCCTCGTCGTCATCGCCCGCTTCGCCCCGGCCGGCCGCTCGGTCGTCTCCCTGGGCGCGGGCGCCTCGCATCGCCGGGCGAAGGAGTTCCTGCCCTGGTCGGCCCTCGCGGGCGTGGCCTGGGCCGGTTACAGCGTCGGCCTCGGCTACTTCGGCGCCCAGTGGCTCGGCGCGACCTGGGTGGGCACGGCCATCTCGGTCCTCGCCCTGTTCCTGGCGGGTTCCCTGGCCGCGTGCCTGATGCGCCGCCCGGCAGCGGCTGCGGCGGCCGCGGCCGCCCAGGGTTCCCCGGCCGTGACGGCCTCTACGGCTTCCTGACCGCGCCGCGTATCTCCAGCCCCTCCAGCAGTCCGGCGGTGGCTTCGGCGATCTCCTCGACGGCCCGGTCGAACACCTCCTGGTTGTGCGCGGCCGGAGCGCGGAAGCCCGAGACCTTGCGGACGAACTGCAGGGCGGCGGCCCGGATCTCCTCCTCGGTGGCCTTCTCGGGGAGCGCGGGCGGGCGAAGGGTCTTGATACTGCGGCACATGGCTCCAGTGTGACCCGAGCCACTGACAACGGACCGGGGCTCCGCCCCGCCGCTCACCCGCCACGCCGTGCGACGGCCGGGATCCGGTAGGTGCCGTCGAGAATCTCCGGCCCCGGTTCATGGAGTGCGAGCACCGCCCGGAAGTCCCCTTCGGGCACGGGCAGCCAGTTCGCCGCCGCGGCCGGGTCGTCCGGCCGCTCCCGCTGGAGGTGGATCGTCAGCGAACCGTCCTCGCCGTACACGAGGCCCGGGGTACGGTCCCCGATCGACCAGCGCCCGGCCGCGCCGCCCGTCGGGCGGGAGTCCCGCGTGCCGTGCACCGTCATGGACCAGAACGCGCCGACCGGAGGCTCCCGCTCGAAGCGGAGCACATGGCGGCGGGCGCCGTTCAGCTGTTCCCCGTCGGCATCGTGGGAGGTCCGGGCGTAGACCGCCTCGTAACCGTGGCTCCCCCACAACCGGCTCCATGCCGCCACGGCCCTGACCCGGTAGGAGGCCTCGCGGTCCGCGACCCGCCACTGCGGGGAGTCGATGGTCCCGACGCCGTACCGGTCGAGGTTGTAGTCGAAGAGGTGCGGATCCACCTGCCACCCCCCGCCCGCCTCGGCCGGCCGGCCCGTTCCGGCAGGGCCACCCGTTCCGGCGAGGCCGTCCGTCCCGGCGGGGCGGCTCGCCTCCTCCGCCCACGCCCTGCCGCGTGCCAGCCCCTCTCCCAGCGCGTGCGCGAGGGCGGGTCCGGCGGACACGTACGGCGACGGCCCCTCCTCCAGCAGCCACAGCGGCTGGAACCGGTCCTGATACGCCTGGTCGGCCGCGGACGACGGAAAATCGGCCGCCCAGACCCTCAGCTGCTCGAAGAACCTCAGCGACTCGGGAACGTCGGGGTCGGGTACCGGTAGCCCCGTGCGATGGGCGCCCGGTTCGAGGTACGCCAGGGAGAGCCGGGCCTGAAGCCCGCGGACCCGCCTCAGGTCACCCGGCCCGTTCAGGGCGAAGCGGCCGACGACGGAGACGACGGAGGTCGGTGCGTCGATCACCCCCCGCACCCCGTCGGGCACCCCGCCCGACCAGCCGGGCGGGACGACGAGCCAGTCGCCCTCCTCGGTGCCGGTGGCGCGGTGTCCGACGTACGCGAAGTTGTTGGTCCAGGCGTCCACGAACTGCAGCACGTAGTACGCACCGCCCGTGTCCGGAACATGGAGCAGGACCGGCCCTCCGGAGAGGTCGAGCTGGGCGATCGAGCAGGCCGTGTCGCTGCCCACGGACACGAAGTCCCGATCCGGGGTGACCGGCCCCTCGGAGTGCGTGAAGTGGTTGAAGGGGGCAGGCGGCAGCGCGCCGAAGCCCGTCTGCATGAAGTCCTCGACCGCCGACAGACTGCGGACCAGCGGACAGCCGTAGACGTATGCCTCGACGGCCAGCGCGACCAGTTCTTCCGTGTTGTCCTTCAGCACCGCAGCCCCTTCACACACGCGCCTGCTCGCTCTTTCCTCTCGCCCGGGACGGCGGAACCGGCCCGTGGACGGACGGGTTCAGATGACCGCCTTGGAGGGCTCCGCGCACAGCGCCCAGATCACGAATGAGTCGATGGCGATGGAGATGATCGCCCAGATCGGCTGATACGGCAGCCAGGCGAAGTTGATGACCACGCTGATGGCGGCGATCACCACACCGGTGACCCGGGCCCAGACGGCGCCCCTGAGGATGCCCCAGCCGACGATCCCGAGCACGATCCCGAGGCAGAGGTGGATCCATCCCCATGTGGTCACGTCGAACTTGAACGTGTAGTTCCTGATGCGCGCGTACACGTCGTCGCTGGCGATACCGGCGATGCCCTTGATCACTCCGAGGACGCCGTCGACGAGCAGCAGCACACCGGCGAACATGATTCCACCGGCCGCCCAGGGATTGATGTCCTCGGGCGCGGTGGAACGGGCAGGGCCGGACGCGGGGGCTGAATGTGCCATGGGAACTCCTGGACGGCCGGAACGGGTATGCACGACAGAACCGACCCTGCGCGGGACACCCCGGCCCGACCACCCGTACGCACCCGCGCGGGTCATACCCCGAACGGCCCACCGGGCTGGGGCGTTCGCACCCAGGGGCCGGGCCCCGTTCCGGTACGCCGTCTCCTCTACGCCGCCTCCGGCGCACCAGGTACGACCCGATGCGACCGCACCGGGCCGTACCTGGTGCCGCGATCGGCACTAGACTGACGCACGCCCGAAATGCCCCGATCCATGGAGGTGTGCGGCATGGCCAAGCGCGGCAACAAGCGACGCGCCCGCAAGAAGAAGAACGCCAACCACGGCAAGCGCCCCAACGCCTGAGCAGGCCGAGCAGACATCCGCGGGACGCCCCCGCCCGGTCGGCGACGCGCCCGCACCACCGGCCCGTCCTGCGCGCTCACGAACCACGCCCCCTGTTCCGGGCGCATCCGGAACAGGGGGCGTGCGCATGCGTCCGGGCTCAGTCGTCGCCCTGGTCCTCGTCCTCGGCCGGGTGCCGGACCACGCGCTTCAGCTCCCGCTCGATCTCGTACCGGGGCTGCCCGGTCGCCTCGGCATGGGCGGTGATCGCCGCCTGCACCCGTTGGGCGGTCTCCACGGTCAGCCGGTTCTCCTGCTGCTCAGTCCAGGCCGCCCGCTCAAGTTCGATCAGTTCATCTGTCAGTTCGATTGCCACGGGCCGGATCGTATGAACGTCCACTGCCGATCGGCGGACGACGCGCGGCCGGCTCCCGGCACACCACCCGTCCGCACCCCCCACCCGTCGACCGGCGCGAATCACTGGTCCGAGGGCCATGCAACGCTGCCCCGGAGCGCGACGGCCACCGCGAGCAAGCCACCCCCTCGGTGCCTCCAGTCGCTCGTACTGCTCGATCGGGTGCGCATCGCGTGCAGGTTCCAGCCCGGGTCTCCAGGCTTGGCCTCATCATGCGTCTCCCGTGGAGGTGAAAGAACATGCCGACCTACGTCGCCTTGCTGAACTGGACCGATCAAGGGGTCCAAAACTACAAGGACACCCCAAAGCGCGCCGAGGCCTTCGGGGCAGCACTACAGAAGCTCGGGGCTCAGCTCCTGAACATCTACTGGACCGTCGGTCCGTACGACCTCGTGGTCGTCGTCGAGGCACCCGACGAAGAAACGGCCACGGCAACACTCCTGCAGCTGGGAGCGGTGGGCAACGTCCGTTCCACGACTCTGCGGGCCTTCGGCCCGGAGGAGATGGGTCGCATCATCGCCAAGGCTGCTGGCTGACGACCCAGGTCCTCCAGAACGCCCAGCGCAAGGCAGTGAGCCACCAGCCACCTGGACCTTGACGACCTGCTCAAGCGGCGTCCCGGCCGTGAGTGACCACACCCATGACCGACCGCACCCATCCAAAGGTCCCGATCTTCACGGAGGGCAGGACGACGGGGATCAATCGAGAGCGCCTCGTCAGAACGCTGACGTTCTGGCTGCGGCCTGCCTTCGCGTTGCGGGTCATCAACCGGTTCCAGAAGATCGTGGGTTTCGACCGCTCGATGGCCCTGGCGTCCAGCGCCTTGACGGCATTGGTCCCGCTCTCCGTCCTCCTTGGCGCCGTCCTGAGCAACCTCGTGCACTACGACGCCGCAGAGCGCATCGTCAGGCGCTACAACCTCACCGGAGCAGGCGCCACGGCAGTCAGCTCGCTGTTCTCTCCTGCCGAAGCGACCAGCGCAGGCGTGGGCATCCTCGGGGTCGTGTTTCTGACGATCTCGGTGCTGAGCTTCGCCCGAGCCGCCCAGCGACTCTTCGAGCAGACGTGGGACCTCAGGCCCCTCAGTGTGCGCAACACGCGCAACGGCTTGTGGTGGATCCTCACCCTCGGTGGCTACGCGGCGGTCACCACGCTGCTCTCCGCGCTCCGCGGCGGGGCCGTGCTGGTTCTGGCGGCCTTCGTGTGTGAGGTGCTGGTGGCCGCCGCATTCCTCGTCTGGACCGGCCGGATCCTGTCGGCGAAGCGGATCAGCCGGCCGGACCTGCTCCCCTTCGGCGTCACCGGCGCCGTCCTGACGACGGCCTACTCCGTGGGCGCAACCCTCTACATGCCGCGTCTCTTCAACTCCTCCGCGGCACGCTACGGAGTGGTCGGTGCTGTCTTCGCGATGATCTCCGCCCTCTTCGCAGCCATGCTGATCGTGGTTGCGGCGGCGGCACTGGGCCGAGAAGTAGGAGACGAACTCAGCCGGATCCGCCAAGGCCACCGTCCTTCCGACCATGAGGTCCGCCAGGAGTGGGACAGCGTGGTCGAGCAGACGCGGTCACGGTGGCGCACAGCACGGGAACAGGTCTCTCATCGTCGGATCAAGGGCTCGAACGATTGACGGTTACGGTCAGCCACCGCCCGAGACGAGGCCTCTCCCCCGCCGTATTCGCGTAGGAACGATCAAGGCCGGGGCTCCCGGTTCCGTACCGGTGGCCTGGGCGCAGGGCCCGAAGCCTGGGGGCTCAACCCCTGCTCCGGAAGCCGCACCCACAAAGATCCTGGGGACATACGGCAGACGAGGACGATCCCCTGGTGGAAAGGTTCCATCACGACTGCACCTACGTCGCCGTCTCCTGTGGACCGCCTCCCTAGGCGGCCGCGAACCAGGAGCGGCCCCGGGCCCCAGCGACTCGCCCAACCCGTGAAGCCAGGGGTGCCGGACCGGTGCGCAGTCCGTCGCAGATCTCCGCCACGAACGCGCGGTACGGCTCCGGGAACACGATGCCGTGCGCCGCCTCGAAGGACCGCACTGCTTCCCAGCCGGCCGGCGACGCCGCCTCGGGGTGGGGCGCGAAGATCTCGCGGAAGGCGGCCCGTTCGGCCGGGTCACATGGTTCCGTATTCATGCCGGTCATCACGCAAGACCCTAAAGAGACGGCCCAGCACACTACGCCGCCGAAGTCAGCCGACGCACCACACTGCACCACTCGATCCACGAACCCGGAGCGACACCATGAGATTCGACCACCACCGCGTCGTCATCACAGCCGCCGGCCGCGACTTCGGGCGAACCCTGGCGATCCGGCTCGCGGACCTCGGAGCCGAGGTCTTCCTCTCCGCTCGCAGTCTCGATGCCGCCGAACGTGTCCGTGACGAGATTCGCGGCCGTGGCCATCAGCGGACACACGCCTTCGCCTGCGACCTGACGGACCCTGCTTCGATCCGCGACTTCGCCTCCGGCGTCGCGCGACACACGGACCGTGTCGACCTCCTCATCAACAACGGCTCCCGCTGGCTCGAAGGGCCGGACCTGCTGTCCGCAACGGACACCGATGTCATCGACACCATCGCCTCCGGTGCCACCGGCACGGTCCTGACCGTGAAGAACTTCCTCCCGCTCCTGCTCAACTCGGACAAGCCGGACGTCGTGACGATGGTCTCCGCCTGCGGAACAGCGGGCCACGACCGCTCGGACGCCCACGACGCCTTCTACACAGCCAAGAGCGCCCAGGCAGGATTCACCGAGATCCTCTCCAAGCGTCTGCGCCCTCAGGGAGTCCGCGTGATGTCGCTCTACCCACCCGACTTCGACAACGCCGACCCGCTCTCCGAGGAGTGGGAAACCACCCCACGCGGGCCCCAGGACACCCTCACCTCGCACTCGCTCGTGGAGTGCATCCTCTTCGCAGTCGCCCAGCCCCGCGACTGCTTCATCAAGGCGTTCCACTTCGAACAGGTCTGACCGACGCCCACACGCGGCGGCTGATGCCGGTCCGAAGACACCCCACGACTCCGGACCGCAGGCATGTCGAAGGCCCCCAACCGTGATCGGTTGGGAGCCTTCGCACTGGTGGGCGCGGACGGTTTCGAATCGCCGACATCTGCTTGGTAAGTTCGACCGGAGGTGCCCAAGCGCCCCGGCGAACTCGGCCACGACTGCCGTCCAGGTCTCTCCAAGGCCGCCGTAGTACAACGACGTTGATGTCAGGAGTGGATGTCAGCTCACGGGTTCGGCATCTGCTCGTCGGCGGCCCTGCGCGGTCGTGACACAGCCGTCGCGGCGCGCCTGTCGTTTGCATGCTTCTGCTCGATCGAGGCTCGCAGCTCCTCAGGGGTCGGCCATGGTGCGCGCCGGTGGATCATGCGGTGACAGTTGGCGCAGATGAGGGCAAGATCGCTGAGCTTGGTGCGGCCTTCGCCGGCCTCATGGAGAGGAACCACGTGGTGGCACTCGATGTAGCCTCTTCCGCGGTCGCCGTAGACCCGCTCAAAGTCGAATCCACACGCCTCGCACGCAAGTTGACGCCCTTGACGCTGCACCGCATCGATCTTCCTCTTGCGCAGACCTTTGTTCCGCTCGCGACTCCGGTGGCGGCCCAGCAGCAAGCGGCCTTCAGGGGCGCTGAAGTCTTCCTCCTCTTCGGCCCCCGGGGACAGGTCCTGAAATTCACCCGCGGTTAGGCCATGCCGGATCCGCTGGGCCACCTCCGCCATCTCGGCTGGCCTGGCAAGGAAGTCGTTCATGACTTCCGCATCCAGCATGTTGCCGTTCGTGGGTTTCCCGCGGTAGTCCGGGTGCTGGCATGTGATGTCAACCGTTTTGCGGGCAACGCCGTTGGGGTTCCGAAATAGCTCATTGCGTAGTTCTTCAGGATGGATCGGCATGGTTTGCAGGAGCGCAGACAGCTCGACCACACGTGGGTCGTTGAACTCCAGCCGCTTCCACCCGTTAGCCATGGCCAGGTCGCAGGCGAGGATGATCTCGTCGCGAGTCCAGTCGGGGCTCCGAGACGAGCGGATTACGAACCCGAGTCGGGCGAGCCACCTGGCAGCGTGCGACCTTCCCCCACTCAGCTCGTCCGGCCTCAGCACTCGACCTTGATCAAACTTGTGAGCCACGCCAGCGATGGCCTTGGAGTCGTACGTCTGCCCCTCGTGTACGAGGAGGTACCCGGTCGCCGGCTTGTATCCGTACTTGGATAAGAATTTTTCGCGCCCCAAGCCGTCGTACTCAGCTACGGCCTTGAGGACACCATCCCGGCTGATCGCACCCTTACGCATGGCGGAATCGTACGTGTGGCAATGACCTTCATGAGCCGGGGTTGAACAGAAGTCGAGGCCCCCGCCATGTAGTCGGGGGCCTCATCCCTACCAGGTCGACCGTGAAGGAGCAGCAAGGTCGGTCAATTGGCCATAGCCTTCGGCTGCTCGTTCGCCGGAGTGCGGCGTAAACCGTCACCGTCCGAGCTTGTAGATGTCAGGCGCTGGTGTCAGCCCGCCAAGAGGGTGTTGTGTTTTGCCTGCACCTCGGAGGGAGCGAGGACCGCAGCGAGCCCCGCGAACAGATGAGCAATCACGATAGCGATCACAGGGACCACCTCCCCTTCGAGCCAGACAGCCAGCATGAACAGGCATGTAGGTGTGAAGAGATGCAACGCAACTTCTCGGATCCAAGGTACCCAACTGCGGCCTGCGATTCCGCCTTTGCATCGCCCCGACATCGGATGACTCCGAGAGGCCGGCAAAGCGCAACACCGTCCCTGCGACTCTAGCCGAAGTCGCTCTGCTCGGACTCACTCACCTGCCGCGGGGTTGGCTCTTCCGACCTGGATGCGGGAAGGGAGTCTGACGCGATTGCCCACTAGGGCCTGGTAGATGTACACAGGATCGATCTCTTCGTTCAGCCCCAGGTCCTTTCGAACCTGCAGGAAGATGCACGCGAGGTCGTAGACCTTGTCCGGGTCGTTCGCGTTGAAACCGCCCGCTGCCTCGATCTTTGCCACGAGGCGAGACACCTCTTCACTGCCATACAGAGACATGCGCACCTTGGCTGACGTCCAGAGGGACGAGGCTGTCCGATGTCGTGACGCAAGCTCTTCTCTACGCTCATCAGGCGCGTTGGACGGGAGTTCGGCCAAGAGATTCTCACTCGTGCCAGCTTCGATGATGGCCTTCCAGCCGTCCAAGAACGCGTCCGTGGCCAACTGCGCGATCCGCTTGCGCTCTTCCAGCTTGCGGTTGGCCCGGGTTGTTATGACCGCCACTGCGATAGCGGAGATAACCGAGAGGCATGCACCGATGATGGCGACGTTCTTCAAGATGTCAAGGATCTGCATGGGGCAGTCATACAGCGCGCCACTGACAGAAGGGCTCGGCATGGTGCCACGCTAACCGCCAGCTCTGCCCCTGCCTCACCTACCACTCACCCCAGCTCCCATCCCGTCCGCCTTCGACCCACACACCGTGGAGCGGGCGTGGTTCAGGGCGTCAAGGTGGAGCGCGCCGCTGCACGAACGACCTTGACGCCCTGGGCCGCGACTGCTCGGCTCTGCCTGGGTCGAAGGTGGCCGGGATGGGAGTCCCACGACGCTCACCACGCCCAAGGGCCGTCGGCGATCCACCGGTTGACCACCGAGGACGTCGAGGCCGACGTCCAGGAAGTACGTCTCCACCTCGGCGACGTCCCCGTCCAGTTGCCTGAGCCCGTCGCCCACCTCGCCCGCACCGTCGTGGCGAACCGCAAGGGCCACGCGACCATCGGCGCCCTGACACCGTCTCGATGGCTCTTCCCCGGCGGACAGCCCGGACGGCCGATCAGCACCACACAGCTGACACAACGCCTCAACCAGCTCGGGATCCGCCCCAACCAGGCCCGAAGCACCGCGCTCTTCCAACTCGCCACCGAGATCCCCGCCGCGATCCTCGCCCGCACCCTGGGCATCCACACCGACGTCGCCGTCGCCTGGCAGCGACTCTCCGCAGGTGACTGGGCCACCTACGCCGCCGAGACAGCCAGCGAGCCCCCCGCTCGCTCCAGCAAGGAAAAGACGTACCTGACCTCCGGTGATCAGTGCGGCACGACCGGCGGACTGCCCAGTTCGTTGATGAGGCGCCGGTATGTTTCGAAGGCTGCCTTGGGGGTGTAGTCGTCGCGCAGCAGGCCGAAGCGGTGGAAGAGCCCCTCGGCGGTGCTGTCGGCGTCTCGCAGGGCAAAGAACGAGTATCCGTCGATGTTCAAGTCGGCGGAGAGGCCGGCCACGGTCCGCACCACGGTTTCGAGGACCGCGGCCTGCTGCTGCTCGCTGCGGTCCGGGCCGGTGGGCCAGCCGTTCTCGCAGATGCGGATCGCGACGCTCCCGGGGATGCCGGCGCTCTGAAGGTCGGTGCGCCGGAATGCGGTGAGGACCGCAGCGACCGCTTCCGCCAACTGCTCAGCGGCGATGGGACGGAACACGTCCGGGAAGAAGTCCAGTCCGACGTAGTCCAGGCTCTGCCGGAAGCGGTCGTCGGCCAGGGCCCCGAGCTCGGACCAGAAGGTGTCGGCCGGGTTGAAGGTCGGCACGGCGTTGAAACCGACCGCCACACTGCGACCCAGGGCCCGGGCCTCCTGCTTGGCCGCGACAACCCCCTCAATGAGCGCATGCAGAACGTTGGGAATGCTGCCGTCGACCACGGGCAGGTCGGCGTTGGGCTCTTCGCAGATCTGGACGGATGCCAGGTTCGACCCACCGGTGCGGACGGCCTGGCGGACGAACTCCCGCCACCCCTCCAACTCGCCGGTCGGCTCACGGAACTGCAGCACGAGGTCCAGCTTGCGGCCCCGTTGGAGATACGTCGCGGGATCGGCGGGCGTGGGCGGTTCCAGCGGCGTCACGGTCGTGGCGAACGAGTGGTAGGCACGCACCGACAGGCTGGCCGTGTCGCCTTGGAGCGTGTCAAGCGCCTCGGTGATGCGGTCCGGCACATCCGGGCGGACCGGGTGGACGATTCCCTGGTCGTCGCCCAGGATCCCGCCGGGATAGATACCGAAGTGCAAAGTCATGCTTACCCCACCCCAGAAATCTTGGCGTCACTGCAAATTTGTGGTGACACTATCATCTGAGCATGGGCCTTCGAGAGACCAAGAAGCAGCAGACCCGCACGGCGATCGCCGACGCAGCCCTGCCCCTCTTCCTGGAGCACGGCTTCGACCAGGTCACGGTCGCTGAGGTGGCACGACACGCAGGTGTCTCCACCAACACCGTGTTCAACTACTTCCCCACCAAGGAAGATCTCTTCTTCGATCGCCAGGCAGAAGTAGAGGGCCATCTCGCCACACTGGTACGCAACCGTGCACCCAACGCCTGCCCAGTGGAGACCATCCGCGACGACCTGCTGACCGCCCTGCGGCACTCAGAACCGGCACTTGGGCTGCACCCCGACGCGCCCCGGTTCTGGCAGGTCATCCACGACAGCACCGCACTGCGCGCACGCGAACGCGAGATCAGCGAACGCGCCGAGGCCGAGCTGGCGACCGCCCTGGCCGAACACCCGCCGAAAACCTCCGCCAGATGGAACCAGGGCAACCACTCGATGTTCAGACTCCTCGCAGGGGCCATCGCCGGCACCCACCGGGCCGCCTTGCATGAACTGCGACAACGCATCTTGTCCGGCGAGCCACCCACCAACGCCCGCGACAGCGTCGCCACAGCGGCAGTCCAGACATTCAACCTGCTCTGCTCCGGACTCCACACCGACGCCCACCAGACGTCGCAGGAGCTACAGCTCCCTCAGTAACCCTGCAGCCCAGCCGAGGCATTCAGACAGTTCCAATACCCGACGTCACCATTACACGTCGTCCAGGACACGCAGCGCGAGGCGGTGAGTCACCTCGACCGCATGCTGAAGCGGCAGCGTCCCGACCGTGGGTGATCGCGCCCGTTGATGTCAGAAGTAGATGTCAAAGGCCCCCAACCATGATCGGTTGGGGGCCTTTGCACTGGTGGGCGCGGACGGTTTCGAACCGCCGACATCTGCTTTGTAAGAGCAGCGCTCTACCCCTGAGCTACGCACCCGTGGATGAAGCAACAGCGTACATGGCCTACCGCCCCCGGTCACAAACGGTGCCTCACTGCAGACGGACCGGCAGAGAGCCGGGACGGCAGAGGCCGGTGCGCGGGCGTACCTCGGGGCCGGTGCCGGGGCGCGCCTCGGGAGCGCGGCGGGGGCGCACCTCGGGGGCGGGCACGGCGTGATGGCGGCCTCCGCGGAGGCGGGGCCGCAGCGGACTGTGACCGAGTCGTGGCCCGGAGCGCGAACTGATCGGACCGTGTGTTCGTCGTTACGTGATGGGAGAATGTACCGGGCAGGGCGGAACGGCACGGGAGAGGGATGTGACGGCGACACACGCGCGGCCGCGGGCGAGAGCGGGTGGGAATTCCGCCGTCAGGGATGTCACGGATGTTCTCGCGCTGATGCTGCTGCCGGTGCCGCTCTTCGCTGCCGTGGTGCAGGGCGCGTTCGCCGGTGGCGGTACGCGGCGCTGGTTCGGCGGGCGCGGGGAGAGTCAGCGCGCCGAGGCGCAGGCCGCGAAGGACGCCGCCGCTGCCGCCTTCTACGAGCTGGACACGGCCCAGCGCGATCTGCGGATCTCGATCGAGACGATCACCGCGGTGGACAGTTCGCCGGCCGCGCGCAAGGCCGTGGACGA
Source organism: Streptomyces sp. NPDC052052 (assembly GCF_040680455.1). NCBI lineage: Bacteria > Bacillati > Actinomycetota > Actinomycetes > Kitasatosporales > Streptomycetaceae > Streptomyces > Streptomyces sp. NPDC052052. Next base: position 85,809 of record NZ_JBFAWU010000016.1, read on the forward strand.
TTTCGCCGCTCTCGGGCGGCGGATCGACGAGGCCAGTCATGTGTACATCAGCGCGGTCGACGCCCATGACCTGGACCGGGACGAGCTGGAGTCGGCCGTCGCGTCCCGCGCCCGGGCCGAGCTGGCCGCGGCCAAGGACGAGTTGGTGCGGGTCAAGGGCGAGCTGGACCGGTTCGCGCGGGGCCTCGGGCCGCTGCTGAGCAGTGCGGAGACGCAGCTCGCGCGGCTCGCGCCGGCCGTGGAGCGGGCCCGGCAGGCGCTCCTCGGTGCGAGCAATGCTCTCGATGCGGTGCGGGCGTCCGGACTGCGAGCGGACGATCTCGCAGCGCGGTTGGCGGCCCTCGCCCCCGAGCTGACCAAGCTCAATCAGGGCGCCGGCCGGCACGGCGTCCCGGAGACCCTGCAGCGTGCCGACCGGGTGCTGCGGGACGCCGAGGCGGTGCGGACCGAGGCGGTACGGCTGCCGGAGCGGGCCGCCGAGATCGACCGCCGGCTGGTGTCGCTCCGTACCCGCGCCCAGGCGCTGACGACCCGGGCGGGCTCCGTGGAGCCGGTGCTGAGCGAACTGCGGCGGCGTTTCTCGGCAGCGTGCTGGCAGGACCTCCAACCCGTTCCCGAGCAGGCGGCGGTCCATGTGCGTCAGGCCGAGGAGAAGCTGAAGGAAGCCGCCCAGGCGCGGGACGAGCAGCGGTGGGCCGATGCGACCTCCCGGCTGAGCACGGTGCGCGCGCTGCTGAACACCACGGACGAGGCGGTGTCGGCAGCCGGTGACCGGCTGCAGCGGCTGAACGAGGTGGCCAAGGACCCGCAGCAGGAGATCCAGCGGACCCGGTTCGCCGTCCGGGACGCCCAGCGCCTGGCCATGGACGGACGCAACACCCCCGAGCCCCGTCACGCCCGCCCGCTGGACGATGCCGTGGCCCGGCTGGAGCGTGCCATCGCCGGTCTGGAGGGGCGCCACCCGGACTACTGGCACTTCCTGGCCGAGACCGAAGCGGTACGGCAGACAGCCGCGCGCGTGGTCTCCGAGATCCGTGAGGAGCGCGGGGCGGGCGCGTGAGCGGGCGTGCCCGGGAACGCATGCGCGGATGGCGCGGAGGCCGTGTGCTCCGGGCCCTTGTGATGAGGTGCGTGGGTACGGGCGTGGGCGGATCCTGGTAGTACGCCGAAGGAGACCGCCATGGCCACCCATGCAGCGCCCACCGCCGGACGGCGGAGCCCCCGTCGCACAGTCACCCGGCTCGACAAACATCTGCCGGTCGACTTCCGGCTCAACCGTGTCTACCGTGTCGGAGCGGGACTGATGGGGCTCGTGCTGCTGGCCTTCGGGATCCTGGGGCTGATCAACGAGATCGGCTTCTTCAGCACGGGCGGGGCGACCGTCGCGGGTCTCAACACCAATGGCGCCCTCAGCGTCCTGTCCATCTGCGTCGGCCTGCTGCTGTTCATCGGCATGGTGATCGGCGGCAACTTCGCCTCGACGCTCAACATGATCCTGGGCATCGCGTTCATCCTCAGTGGCTTCATCAATCTCGCGCTGCTCGGGACCGCCTACAACTTCCTCGCCTTCCACCTGCAGAACGTGCTGTTCAGCTTTGTGGTGGGTCTGATGCTGATGGTCTTCGGGATGTACGGGCGGGTCACCGGCGGTCTACCGCACGACAACCCGTACTGGCGCACCCGCCACCCCGAGGAGGCCGCGCAGGAGATGTTGGTGAACCGGAAGGCTACGACGCCGCCGATGCCGGTCGTCCGACGCAAGTGACCCGTCACGGCGGCGTGCTCCGCATCCCGGGCCGCCCGCGCCCGTTCCATGATCCGTGAACCGTGCTCCACGCATCCCGGGTCGCCCGCCGTGTCCGTATCCGTGCCTGTGTCCCCGCCGGGTGGCGCCGGATAGCCTGGGGTCATGCCTCGTTACGAGTACCGCTGCCGCTCCTGCGGAGACACCTTCGAACTCAGCCGCCCGATGGCCCAGTCCTCGGATCCGGCCTCCTGCCCCGCCGGGCACGCCGACACCGTGAAGCTGCTGTCCACCGTGGCCGTGGGCGGGTCGTCGGCCGGGTCCACCGCCCCGGCATCCGGCGCCGGCGGAGGCGGGGGCGGCTGCTGCGGCGGGGGCTGCTGCGGCTGAGAACGGGCCGCGGGAGTACCGAGTGGTGCGGGCGGCCGTGAAGAACGGCGGCCCGCACACCAACAGCACCGGCAGCCCGCTCGCTCCTACCGTCTGCGGGACAGTGTCAGGCCGTCCGCCACGGTGAGCAGCACGCTGTCCATGCGCGGGTCGTCGGCCACGTGGTCGTTGAACTCCTTGATCGCCGCCGCTCCGCCGGTCGCCCGCGGGTCGGTCACCCCACCGTGGAACAGCACGTTGTCCGCGACGACGAGCCCGCCCTGCCGCATGCGCGGGACCAGCTCCTCCCCGTACGGGATGTAGTTGTCCCTGCCACGGACACGCGGCCCTGCGGATCGGTCCCCACGGACACACGGCGGTGATCCGTGTCAGCAGGCCCGTCCCGGGTTCGTGCCCCGCAGGGAGCCCTCGTCCGAGGCCCGGAGGAAGTGCCCCAGGATCTCCTCGCCCGCGGCCACTCCGCGCGCGGCCGTCACGGCGACGTGGGGTGCGTTCCAGCCGGTGTCGGCGAGTTCGCCGTGGGCCGGGCGCCAGGCGCGGTCGGCGGCCAGGAGCAGGTCCGCGTCCAGGAGGCTGTCCCCGGCGGCGAGGGTGCGCGTGGCGCCGGTGCGCCGGGCGACCTCCTTCATGGCGGCGCTCTTGGTGAGCGGGCCCGGTACGGCGTAGATCTTGCGGCCCTGGAGGGAGACCGTCCAGCCGCGGGTCCCGGCCCACTCCCCCAGCTCCTCGACCCAGTCCTCGGGCAGCAGCGCGCGTTCGACGACGAGATAGGCGAAGAGGTCCTCGGCCACCCGTTCCTTGAGCAGCCAGGCGGGGTCGGCCGCGGCCAGGAGGTGGGCGCGGACCTCGGCGAGCGGCGCGCATTCGTCGGCGAGCCTGCGGGACACCTGGGTCTGCCAGTCGGGGTCGGACTCGCCGTCCACCAGGAGGTGTCCGCCGTTGGCACAGATCGCGAACCGCGGTGCGGGGCCGGGGAATCGGATGCGTTCGTACTGTTCACGGCTGCGGGTGGTCGTGGGGACGAAGACCGCGGTGCGGGCGAGTTCGTCCAGGAGGGTCGCCGCCGTCTCGGTCATGAAGGAGAGCGGCTTGTTGCGGTAGACCTCCACGCAGAGCAGCCGGGGGGCCGCGGCGTCCGGCATGAGGAGCTGGAGCGCTGCCGTCGAGTAGATCAGGGTGCGGTCGAGGTCGCTGGCGACCAGGGTCACGGGGCCGTCCGGGGCGGTCGGGGTGCCGGGGGCGGTGCCCCGGCTCTCGGGTGTGGTCGGGGTGGTTCGGGGGGAGGTGGTGGCCGGGGTGGTCGGGGCGGCCGGGGTGGTCACTGCGATGCCACCGCCCTGCCGTCCGCGCCTGTCGCACCTCTGGTGTATTTCGGGTGGATCAAGCCGACGCAGCTGTAAGGGAGTTCATCGATCTCCTCGACCGGTACGCCGCGCTGCTCGGCCAGCAGGCGGATGTGTTCGAGGTCGGCGCCCGCACCGCGCTTGGCGAGGATCTTCCACGGGACGCGGCGCAGCAGTACCCGGGTCGTCTCCCCGACGCCGGGCTTGACCAGGTTCACATCGTGGATGCCGTACTCCTCACTGATGCGTTCCACCGCGGCCCAGCCCTCCCAGGTGGGTGCGCGGTCGGCCGCGAGCAGTTTCGCGGTCTCGGCGTCGACGGCGTCGACGACCTCGTCGAAGCGGTCCGTGACGGTGTCGAGGAAGTGGCCGGACACGTCGGCGTCCGCGAGTTCCCGGTAGAACTTCGCGCCGTGGAAGTCGTGCGGGCCGACCAGGTCGGGGCGCAGGACGGTCCGTGAGATCAGCCCGGACACGGTCGAGTTGAGGCAGGCGGACGGGATGAGGAAGTCCTCGCGGGTGCCGTAGGTGCGGACGCAGCCGCCCGGATCCGCCAGGACCGCGATGTCGGGGTCGAACCCGTCGAAACCGGCGAGCGCGGCGGACAGTTCGCGGGTGATCGCCCCCTTGCCCGTCCAGCCGTCGACGAAGACCACATCCGCCGGATCATGGTGGTCGGCCAGCCAGCGCAGGGCGTTGGCGTCGATGCCGCGGCCCCGCACGATGGAGACGGCGTAGTGCGGCAGATCGATTCCGTGCCGGTGCCGGGCCCAGCGGCGCATGAGTACGCCGACCGGGGTGCCGGCCCTGGCGAGCGAGACCAGTACGGGGCGCGGGGTGCGTTCGGCGAGGACCGTCTCGGTGACGGTGCCGACGGCGCGGGCGACCCGCTCGGCCGACAGGTCCAGTGCGGCCTTGAACAGGCTCTGGTACTCGTCGGAGGGCTGGTACTCGACCGGCAGCGACTCGGCGTAGTGCGCTCCGCCGCTCTGTATCGCCTCCTCGCGCTCCTCGGTGGGTGCCTCCAGTTCGATGTCCGAGAGGTCCTGGAGCAGCCAGCCGACCTCGTCCGGTGCGTAGGAGGAGAAAGCGGGGCCGCGGAGGGGTTCGGGCAGCATGGGGAGTTCCTGCCGTTCGGTGACGTGCGAGGGGAGGCTCGGCGGGACGTGCGGGGTGCGGGCGGTCGAGGGGACCGACGGGACGTACGAGGGGACGACCGCGAGCAGGACGTGGGCGGTGTGGGCCGCCAGTTGTGCCAGCAGCCCTTCGGGAGCGTGGAGTTCGGGGGTGTCGGCGGTGGAGTCGACGGTCACGACCACGGCGTCGAATCCGGCGCCCGCGACGTTGTAGGCGTACCGTTCGCCGGGCCCGTCGGCCGGGTCGTCATGGGCCGGGAAGACCAGGCGGCTGCGTATCGCGTAGCCGGGGTCGTCCACGGCGAGGACGGGGGAACGGGTGGTCGTCGAGTAGCGCACCTCGGCGTCGGTGAGGTCCTCCAGGGCCGTGCCCAGGCGCAGGGGGGCGTACATCAGCTCCTCGAAGCCGAGGACCAGGACGCGGCGGGCGTCGCCCAGTGCCGCGGCGATGCGTTGGGCCATGGCCGGGAGGGCAGGCTCCAGGGCGGCCCGGTGGGCGGGGGTGAAGCCGTGCCGTCCGCCGTCGGGTACGCCGGCGGGCCACCGGAGGTCGACCCGGGTGACGGCCGGACGCGGGGACCCGACGGCCGTCTCCGGTGCGGCGGGGCCGGTCTCCTCGTGTGCGGCGACCAGGGCCTGGCCCTTCTCCAGGACGCCTTCCGGGAGGGTGACCGTGCCCGAGCCCAACGCCACCAGGTCGACGCGCGCGCCGATCTCCGCGGCGAACTCGGCCAGCCGTCCGTGGTCGGCGGGCGAGCGCATGTCGACCAGCGCGACGACGACGTACCGGCTCCGGGGGTAGCGGTCGTGCAGGGTGCGGATGGTGTTGAGGACGGTGTTGCCGGTGGAGAACTCGTCGTCCACCAGCACCAGGGGCGCGTCGGCGGAGACGGCGGTCCCGTCCGCGCGGCCGGTCCGCCCGGTGTCCGCCGGGACGCGCTGCCCCGCCAGCAGGTCCGGGTCCTCCGGGAGCAGCAGGTGCGAGGTCGCGTGCGAGTGCGACTCCTCGAATCCTCCTGCCCGGTGCACGCCGTCGACGGGGCGGCGTGTGGAGTGGAGGTACGGCGCCACGCCGAGCCCGTCGGCGACCGCGTGGCCGAGGCCGGTGGCGGTCTCCGCGTAACCGAGCACGACCGCCCGGTGTGCCTCGGCGTCGCCGAGGAGGGCGCGCACCCGGCGGCCCAGCTCGACTCCGACGCCGTAGACCACGGAGGGCTTCTGCGGGACATGCTTGCCGAGCACGTTCGACACGAGGAGGTGGGCCCGCTTCGGGTTGCGGCGCAGGGCGAGCCCCAGCAGTTCCTTCAGCTCACCGGCGCCGCCGGGCCCGCCGTCGCCGACGAGCTCGACACCCAGTCGCTCCGCCACCCAGTCGCCCGACCACACCACGTCCGCCGTCTCTTTCCCTGCCGCGCGTCCGCTCATCGGCCCACGCTCGTACCGCGGCGCGTGTCTGCTCCGCGGGGCCCGCTCGCCGTTGCCTGTTGCGGCACTGGGTGGGGTGCGCTCACTCGGCGACTCCCGCGGCCAGCAGATCCACGAAGCCGACGTCCTCCTTCGCCACGCCGAAGACCTCGGCCCGCTGCAGGGTCCGTTCGGCCCAGGCGCGGTGCGGTTTCACTTCGTTCATCTTGTTCGTGTACGCGGAGCGCAGGACGCCGCCCCCGTCGCGTTCCGGTCGCAGGATGTCCTGTGCGTCGCTGAACTCCTCGTGGCTGACCACGGACAGCGCGTGCACAGGTGCGACGTGCGAGGGATGGATGCAGGTCTTGCCGAGCAGCCCGTTGGCCCGGTCGAGCTCGATCTCGCGCAGCAGGCCGTCCAGGTCGTGCTCGATCAGCGTCGTACGCAGGTCCTCGGCCCGGCCCTCCAGGAAGGGGCTGCGGCGCAGCTGCGGTTTGAACATGCGTTCCTGGAGCCGGAAGTACTCCCACACCGGGCCGGTGATGGTGAAGCCGGTGCCGTTCGCCCGGCCCAGCACATTGACCACGTCGGCTATGACGGCGCCGACGATCTGTACGTCGTAGGCCGTCATGTCAGGTGCCCTGCGCAGGCCGTAGGCCGAGCAGAAGTCGGTGACGCCGAGTCGCAGTGCGAGTACCCGGTCCCGGTACGTGTCGACGGTGCGCGCGATCTTCCGGAGTGTTTCCCCGCGGGTCTCCAGGTGCAGCAGTTCGGGCGATTCGAGCACGGGCATCGCGAACAGCCGCCGCCCACATGCCTTTTCGGCCACGGTGAGCGCCTCCATGAAGGGCACACCGCGCTCTTCGGTGAACTTCGGGAGTACGAATCCGGACAACAGCCGGACCGTGCCACGGAGGCGGTTCACCAGGTCGGTGATCTGGCCCGGCTCCCGGACCCTGATGAAGAGCAGGGGTGTCTCGCAGCCGCGCGCATCGAGGTCGGCGAACTGCCTCACCAGGTTCTCCTCGGCGTCGGCCACCTCGGAGTCGTGGATCGAATCCTCCAGGCACAGCACCATCGAGACGACTCCGCGCCCGGCCTGTTTGACGACGTCGTCGGCGAGTCTCGGCCTGGTGGCGGGGCTGTAGAGGGTCGCGCCCAGAGCGGCCGAAAGTGTCCGGGCCGGAGCGTCCCCGTCGAATTCACACGGCTCCTGGACGAACAGATTCTTCCGCACAGCGGGCGCAACATGCCCGAAATGACGCATTTCTTTCCCCCTCACTACCTGCCCGAGCGGACACCTGTATGGCCGGTAATAGTACGTACGATCGGGTGCCAACAGTTCCCCACGTGCATGAACTCCGGGTAACTCGTCCATTTCCCGACGGGTCCACACACTGTGGACGCCGAGGTTCCGGCATGCCGTCGAGACATTCGTCACGACCCCGCGTTGTCCGCGCAGGCGGCCAGCAGGCAGGATGACGGGCATGACGCACGCGATGACGAAGGGCTCGAACGTCGCTCTGGGCGCCGCGGCCGTGCGGGCCGTACTGCGCTGGACCCCGGGCGCCGGGGTTCCCGATGTGGACGCCTCGGCCCTGCTGCTCGGAGCCGGCGGCCGCGTGCGCTCGGACGAGGACTTCGTCTTCTACAACCAGCCCCGCCACCCCTCCGGCCTGGTGCGACGGCTGCCCAAGCGCAGTGTGCCCGAGGGGCTCACGGACAGCATCGAGGCCGACCTCATGGCGCTCGACCCCTCGGTCGAGCAGGTGGTCATCGCCGCGTCCTCCGACGAAGCGACCTTCGCCCAGGTCCGCGATCTGCGGATCCTGCTGTACGACGTGGCAGCGGCGGACCAGGGCCCGCTCGTCGTCTTCGACGTGAAGCCCGAGACGGGCGAGGAGACCGCCATCATCTGCGGCGAGCTCTACCGGCGCGGCGATGGCTGGAAATTCCGGGCCGTGGGCCAGGGGTACCCGACCGGTCTGGTGGGCTTGGCGACCGCCTTCGGCATCTCCGTGGACGAGGCCGAGGCCGAGGCGGAACCCGGGCCGGCCCCCTCGCCGGTGACCGGCCCGGCTCCTGTGGCGGCGGCTGCCGCGTTTCCGCCACCCGCGTCCCCGCCACCCGTGTTTCCGCCCTCCCCGGCCCCCGGCCCCGACGCACAGGTCACGGTCCAGCACCACCAGCAGCCCGCGTACGGCTACCCGCAGCCCGCGGGGATCCAGCCGGCTCCGCAGCCCGTTCCCCAGCCCGCACACGGCTATCCGCAGCCGCCCGCGGCCCAGCCGGCCTACGGCTACCCGCAGCCTGCCGCCGCTGCGGCACCCGCCCCCGACCCGAACTTCGTACTGCCTCCCCAGGGGCCGCAGTTCATCCGCACCTGAGAACGGGGCCTGAGAACGGGGCCTGAGGACGGGCCCTGCGGAAGGGCCCTGAGGACGGGCCCTGAGGGCTGCGAACCGCCGTCCGGGCACCGCCCGTTCAGGCCCGGGACTTGTAGCCCCGCCCCCACTGCAGGCCCCAGCCGTACAGCCGGTCCAGCTCCGACTGGAACCCGTACACGAACTTCACCTCGCGCCGCACGATGAGGTCGCCCGCGACGTTCTCCAGCGTGAACACCGCGCAGGAGCGGGCCTGCGGGGCCCGCTCGTCGAGTTCGATCTCGATCCGCGGGCCGTTGCCGGGGTAGAGCGTCACCTTGGCGTGCGTGCGGTCGAAGGCCGGGGTCTGGTCGTAGATGTAGACGAAGAACAGCAACCGCTTGATCTGGTCGCGCTGGTCGAGGTTGACGTAGACGGTCTCGCCCGACGGCGCCCCGAAGCGGTCGTCCCCGCTGAGCCGGATGTACGGCGGGCCGTTCAGGTCGCCGATGAGGTTGCCCAACGGCTGGACCACGCCCTTGGTGCCGTCGGTCAGCTCGTACATGCAGCCCAGGTCCAGGTCCACGTTGACCATGCCCTGGGTGTGCGCCTGCACCACATCGGGCTGGAAGAGCTGCATGGGCCGCAGCAGCCGCCCACTCTGCCGCGATCTGCCCTCGATGTCGGACGTCCGCATCCGCCAGGAGAGATTGACCCGCAGACTGCCGGTCAGCGCGCCCTGCTTGGTCAGTGAGACCGTGGCACGCCGCTTGGAGAGCATGATCGAGTTGGTCGCGGCGTTGCCCGACTCGAACTGTGCCTCCCGCCTCGGCCACAGGCTGTCCCAGAACGCCATCCCCAACCCCCACACGTATCGGTACGTACACCGGCCCCGCACACGTCACAGCGGGGCGTCCGCCGGGCCGGATCCGGGTGTTCCCGGAGAACCGCCGCCGTTCGGACCGCCCCGCTGAGAGCGTTCCTCAATACCTACCGGGTCACACCCCGGACGGGACTTCCGCCTTGGAACCGGCGTCGTCGCCGCCCGCGGCCTCCAGCGCCTTGTTGCGCCGGACCGAGGACCAGAAGGACCAGGCGATCAGCACGACGCCGACGAGGCCGGTGATGATCTCGTTGATCTCGTACTGGATGGTGACGAGGAGGATGACGGCCAGTGCGCCGATGGCGTAGTGGGCGCCGTGCTCCAGGTAGACGTAGTCGTCGAGGGTGCCCTGACGGACCAGGTAGACCGTGAGCGAACGGACGTACATGGCACCGATACCGAGGCCGAGGGCCATCAGCACGATCTCGTTGGTGATGGCGAAGGCGCCGATGACACCGTCGAACGAGAAGGACGCGTCGAGCACTTCCAGGTAGAGGAACATGAAGAACGCGGCCTTGCCGGCGAGCGCGATCGCCGGAACCTTCTTGCCGGTCCGCTTGGCCTCCTCCTCGGCCTCGTGCTCCCGCTCCTCGTCCTCCTCCAGCTTGTTCTCGAAGAAGCCCGAGAGACCGCCCACGATGAGGTAGGTGATCAGACCCGCGACTCCGGCGAGCAGGACCGTCTCCGTCTTGTCCGCGTGGCCGCCGCCGTGCTGGTGCGCGTTGGTCGCGAAGGTCATGGCCGAGATCAGCAGCACGACCAGCGCGATGCAGACCGACAGCATGTCGACCTTGCCGAGCTTGGCGAGCGGGCGCTCGATCCAGCGCAGCCACTGGATGTCACGCTCCTCGAAGATGAAGTCGAGGAAGATCATCAACAGGAACATGCCACCGAAGGCGGCGATCGCCGGGTGGGCGTCCGTGACCAGTTCCTGGTAGCGGTCGGGTTCGTTGAAGGAAAGATTGACCGCGTCGATCGGGCCGATCTTGGCAGTGATGGCCACGATCACGACGGGGAACACCAGTCGCATACCGAAGACCGCGATGAGCACGCCGACCGTGAGGAAGATCTTCTGCCAGAAGGCATTCATCTTCTTCAGGATTCCGGCGTTGACCACCGCGTTGTCGAAGGACAGCGAGATCTCCAGGATGGAGAGGATCGCCACCACTCCGAAGGCCTGCCACCCCCCGTAGAACAACGCTGCGACCAGGCCGAGCGCGGTGATCACGAATGACCATCCGAAGGTTTTCAGAAGCACTGGCTACCCCATCGTGTGTGTAACGGGTCTCCCCCGGTTGGGGCTCCCCCGCGCAGTGCGCGGTTTTACGAAACGTTGACCCCAAAGTCTAGAGCGATGCCCCGCAAACCCGATGCGTACCCCTGTCCCACCGCACGGAACTTCCACTCGCCGTTGTACCGATAGAGCTCGCCGAAGATCATCGCGGTTTCGGTCGAGGCGTCCTCGGTGAGGTCGTAACGGGCGAGCTCCTGGCCGTCCGCCTGGTTCACCACGCGGATGAACGCATTGCTGACCTGGCCGAAGGTCTGCCCCCGGTTGTCCGCCTCATGGATCGAGACCGGAAAAATGATCTTGTCGCAGTGCGGCGGTACCTGGGTGAGATTCACGATGATCGACTCGTCGTCGCCCTCGCCCTCACCCGTGAGGTTGTCGCCGGTGTGCTCCACGGAGCCGTCGGGGCTCGTGAGGTTGTTGTAAAACACGAACCATTCGTCGCCGAGCACCCGGCCCGACTGGCACAGCAGCGCGCTGGCGTCGAGATCGAAGTCGGCGCCCGTGGTGGATCGTGCGTCCCAGCCGAGTCCGACCAGTACCTGGGTGAGGTTGGGTGCGGCCTTGGAGAGGGAGACATTGCCTCCCTTGGCGAGCGTGACGCCCATGGTGTGTCCTCCCCGATTCGATGAACTGTCTGCCGGGCTGCCGAGCCGTTGAGGCGTCGAGCCCGTCGGCCCGTCCGGCGGCCGGCCCTCCGGCCGCCGGACGGGTTTTCGAGCGCGTCCGGCGCCGCACGGGGGGTGCGGCGCCGGACGGGTACTGCTGGGGCATGCCCCGGCCGCACTGCTAGTGCCGCGGCAGGCAACGTTTGCCCGTGAAGGAGCGGCGTCCGGTGCGTGCTCTCGGCATGCCGCCCGGAAGTCCTACTGGACGTACTTGGGCTTTCGGCCGGTGCGGCGAGAGGGTGTGCCGGGCGTCGCGACGGGGCAAACGTTGCCTGTTGCGGCACTAAGGCCAGGTCACGCCTTCTCAGACGTTGACGCCGAAGTCCTGCGCGATGCCGCGCAGCCCCGAGGCGTAGCCCTGGCCGATGGCCCGGAACTTCCACTCGCTCCCGTTGCGGTACAGCTCGCCGAAGACCATGGCGGTCTCCGTCGAGGCGTCCTCGCTCAGGTCGTAGCGCGCCAGCTCGCTGTTGTCGGCCTGGTTGACCACGCGGATGTACGCGTTGCGCACCTGGCCGAAGCTCTGCTGGCGGCTCTCGGCCTCGTAGATCGAGACCGGGAAGACGATCTTGTCGACGTCGGCCGGGACGGCGGCAAGGTTCACCTTGATCATCTCGTCGTCGCCCTCGCCCTCACCGGTGAGGTTGTCACCGGTGTGCTCGACGGAACCGTCGGGGCTCTTGAGGTTGTTGAAGAAGACGAAGTTGCCGTCGCTGCTGACCTTGCCCTGGGCGTTCGTCAGCAGGGCGCTGGCGTCCAGGTCGAAGTCGCCACCGGTGGTGGTACGGGCATCCCAGCCCAGACCGACGATGACCGCGCTCAGGTTGGGTGCGGCCTTGGTCAGCGAGACGTTGCCGCCCTTGCTGAGGCTGACTCCCACGAGTCCTCCCATGTGGTTTCTTTGGGGGCCGGCTGACGCCGGCGCCTCCACGTTGCGTTGGCATCCGATGAACGACTGGATCCTAGTGACCGGTTCCCGGTCAAAGCAGGCTTTTGGCCGGGACGCCCGCAGATCCGGTGGCTCCGGATCAGAGCGTGTCGAGCGCCTTGAGGTAGTCGTTGAGGTCGCGGGCGTCCGGCAGACCGTTGACGACGGTCCAGCGCACCACACCCTCCTTGTCGATGATGAAGGTGCCGCGCACCGCGCAGCCCTTCTCCTCGTCGAAGACGCCGTACGCCCGCGAGGTCGCGCCGTGCGGCCAGAAGTCCGAGACCAGCGGGTATTCGAGGCCCTCCTGCTCGGCGAAGACCCGCAGGGTGTGGATGGAGTCGTTGGAGACCGCGAGCAGCTGGGTGTCGTCGTTCTCGAACTTCGGCAGTTCGTCGCGGAGCGCGCAGAGCTCACCCGTGCAGACGCCGGTGAAGGCGAACGGGTAGAACAGCAGCACGACGTTCTTCTCGCCACGGAAGTCGGAGAGCTTCACGGTCCGGCCGTGGTTGTCCTTCAGCTCGAAATCCGGGGCCTGGGTGCCGACCTCGATCGCCATGAGACGCGTCCCTTCACTACGTACACCGGGCTGGGCTGTCCGGGTGACCCCCACCCTACGCAGAGCAGGCACCGGGCCAAGCGGCGCCCGCGCGGCGCCGCCCGCGGGAAACGCGTCGGCCCCGCGAGGACCGGGTCCCGCGCGCGAAGAAGGCCTCCGACGTGCCGTCGGAGGCCTTCAAGGCGCGCGCCTGATGAATGCGGTTCAGCGCTTGGCCCGGGCCGCCTTCGGCGTGACCAGACGGCTGCCCGTCCAGTCCTTGCCCGCGCTGATGCTCTTGGTCTGCGCGAGACCGGCCGTCTGGGCGGCCTCGTTGATGTCGCTCGGTTCGACGTATCCGTCACGGCCGGTCTTCGGCGTCATCAGCCAGACCGCGCCGCCGTCCTCGATCAGACCAATGGCATCCACCAGCGCGTCCGTAAGGTCGCCGTCCTCGTCGCGGAACCACAGCAGGACGACGTCAGCGACGTCGTCGTAGTCCTCGTCGACGAGATCCTGGCCGATTGTGGCCTCAATGCCCTCACGGAGCTCCTGCTCGACGTCGTCGTCGTAGCCGATCTCCTGGACCACCTGTCCGGGCTCGAACCCCAGGCGTGCTGCCGGGCCGGTCCGCTCCTCCGCGTGGTCCGCGGTCGCGCTCACGGGTTGCCTCCTGATCATGTTTCGGAAAGTGCTTCAGCCACGCGCGCGGGCGCGGGGCATTGGCCGTAGTCCACACGGGAGCGGCGGATCGCGCAAGTACCCAGCGTCCGAGACCGCCTGAACGGTGACGTTCCCTGCCACGTCACCGCGCTGTCGGCAGGTCCCCGCGGGTCCCGCAGCCACCACACCCTTTACGTCCTTCCACAGCTTATGCCGTTTCGGTCCGCCATTTGGAGTCGAACGTCCTTTGGGAACGCTTGAACGGGTTGGGCGTATGGTTGCGGTTTGGGACAGCCCATCCCCGCGCCACGGACGCGATGTCTCGCAACACAGCGGTTACCCCGCAGTAGAGATGACGTTTGCGCCCTCGCAGTACACGATGGTGATGGCGTACTCGCGTGTACGTCCCGGGGGTCCGTTCTCCCGTCGTCGGGCCCCGTCGAGCAGCACCCGAGAGCGAAGGAACAGCGTGGCTTCCGGATCCGATCGCAACCCGATCATCATTGGCGGCCTGCCGAGCCAGGTCCCGGACTTCGATCCCGAAGAGACTCAGGAGTGGCTCGACTCGCTCGATGCCGCCGTCGACGAGCGGGGCCGTGAGCGTGCCCGTTACCTGATGCTCCGACTGATCGAACGCGCGCGCGAGAAGCGCGTCGCCGTGCCGGAGATGCGCAGCACGGACTACGTGAACACGATCGCCACGAAGGACGAGCCGTTCTTCCCCGGCGACGAGGAGACCGAGCGCAAGATCCTCAACGCGACCCGCTGGAACGCGGCCGTGATGGTCTCGCGCGCCCAGCGCCCGGGGATCGGCGTCGGCGGCCACATCGCCACCTTCGCCTCTTCGGCCTCGCTGTACGACGTGGGCTTCAACCACTTCTTCCGGGGCAAGGACGACGGCCTGGGCGGCGACCAGATCTTCTTCCAGGGCCACGCCTCCCCCGGCATCTACGCCCGCGCCTTCCTGCTCGACCGGCTGAGCGAGGCGCAGCTCGACGCCTTCCGCCAGGAGAAGTCGAAGGCGCCGAACGGTCTGTCCAGCTACCCGCACCCGCGGCTGATGCCGGACTTCTGGGAGTTCCCGACCGTCTCGATGGGCCTCGGCCCGCTCGGCGCGATCTACCAGGCCCGGATGAACCGCTACATGGAGGCGCGCGGCATCGCCGACACCTCCCAGTCGCATGTGTGGGCCTACCTGGGCGACGGCGAGATGGACGAGCCGGAGTCGCTGGGCCAGCTCTCCCTCGCCGCCCGCGAGGGCCTGGACAACCTGACCTTCGTGGTCAACTGCAACCTGCAGCGGCTCGACGGCCCGGTGCGCGGCAACGGCAAGATCATCCAGGAGCTGGAGTCGCAGTTCCGCGGCGCCGGATGGAATGTCATCAAGCTGGTCTGGGACCGCTCCTGGGACCCGCTGCTGGCGCAGGACCGCACGGGCATCCTGGTCAACAAGCTCAACACCACCCCGGACGGCCAGTTCCAGACGTACGCCACCGAGTCCGGCGCGTACATCCGTGAGCACTTCTTCGGGGACGACCCGCGGCTGCGCGACATGGTCAAGGACATGACCGACGACCAGATCCTGCACCTGGGCCGCGGCGGGCACGACCACAAGAAGGTCTACGCGGCCTACGCGGCGGCCAAGGCCCACAAGGGCCAGCCGACCGTGATCCTCGCGCAGACCGTCAAGGGCTGGACCCTGGGGCCGAACTTCGAGGGCCGCAACGCGACCCACCAGATGAAGAAGCTCACGGTCGAGGACCTGAAGCGGTTCCGCGACCGGCTGCACATCCCGATCTCGGACAAGCAGCTGGACGAGGGCTACCCGCCCTACTACCACCCGGGCCGTGACTCGGAGGAGATCCAGTACATGCACGACCGCCGCAAGAGTCTGGGCGGTTACGTCCCGACCCGTGTGGTGCGTGCGAAGCCGCTGGTGCTCCCCGAGGACAAGACGTACGCGACCGCGAAGAAGGGCTCGGGGCAGCAGTCGATCGCCACGACCATGGCGTTCGTCCGCATCCTGAAGGACCTCATGCGGGACAAGGAGATCGGCAAGCGCTTCGTGCTGATCGCGCCCGACGAGTACCGCACCTTCGGTATGGACGCGTTCTTCCCGAGCGCGAAGATCTACAACCCGCTGGGGCAGCAGTACGAGGCGGTGGACCGCGATCTGCTGCTGGCGTACAAGGAGTCGCCGACGGGCCAGATGCTGCACGACGGCATCTCCGAGGCCGGCTGCACGGCGTCCCTGATCGCCGCCGGCTCGGCGTACGCCACGCATGGCGAGCCGCTGATCCCGGTGTACGTCTTCTACTCGATGTTCGGTTTCCAGCGCACCGGCGACCAGTTCTGGCAGATGGCCGACCAGCTCGCGCGCGGCTTCGTCCTGGGTGCGACCGCCGGCCGTACGACGCTGACCGGTGAGGGTCTCCAGCACGCGGACGGCCACTCGCAGCTGCTCGCGTCGACCAACCCGGCCTGTGTCGCGTACGACCCGGCGTTCAGCTACGAGATCGCGCACATCGTCAAGGACGGTCTGCGCCGGATGTACGGCGAGAACAGTGAGGATGTCTTCTACTACCTCACCGTCTACAACGAGCCGATCCAGCACCCGGCCGAGCCCGAGAACGTGGACGTCGAGGGCATCCTCAAGGGCGTGTACCGCTACCGCAGCGCCGACCGGGGCGAGATCCCGGCGCAGATCATGGCGTCCGGTGTGGCGGTCCCGTGGGCGGTGGAGGCCCAGCGCATCCTCGCCGACGAGTGGAACGTCCGGGCGGACGTCTGGTCGGCGACCTCGTGGAACGAACTGCGCCGCGAGGCCGTGGAGGTGGAGCGGCACAACCTGCTGCACCCGGAGGAGGAGCAGCGCGTGCCCTACGTGACGCGCAAGCTCTCCGGCGCCGAGGGCCCGTTCGTCGCGGTCTCGGACTGGATGCGGTCCGTACCGGACCAGATCGCGCGCTGGGTGCCCGGTGCGTACCAGTCGCTGGGTGCGGACGGTTTCGGCTTCGCCGACACCCGTGGCGCGGCGCGCAGGTTCTTCCACATCGACGCGCAGTCGATCGTCCTCGCGGTGCTCACCGAGCTCGCGAAGGAGGGCCGGATCGACCGTTCGCTGCTGAAGACGGCGATCGACCGGTACGAGCTGCTGGATGTGACCGCGGCCGACCCGGGCGCGGCCGGCGGCGACGCGTAGGCACGACGGACGACAGCCGAAGGGCGGCGGGATCTTCTGATCCCGCCGCCCTTCGGCATATCCGGCCGCGTGCTTCCGGACGGCCGGTCAGTGCTCCTGGACGGCCGTGTTCTCCCGGCCGGTCAGTTCTCCCAGACCTTGAAGGCCCTGACCTGGTACGGGGACTGGGGTACCCAGGTGCCGCCGCCCGGATAGGTCTCGAACTCGCCGGTCTCGGCGCACTCGGCCGACTGATAGGTGGTGACGGGCCGGCCGGTGCGGTTGACGAGCGCCTGGGCCGTGCTGCCCGCGGTCAGCGGCACACAGCTCTCGATGTCGATCGTGGAGAGTTCATGGGTCTGCCGGGCGCCGGTGAAGTCCGGCTTCGCCCAGAGGCAGAGCTGGCCGCTCTCGCACGTCCCGAGGCCGGCGGACGAGGAGCGGGCCGCGGCCTGCGGGGCCGTGGAACCAGTCGTGGCCCGCGAGTGCGCGGAGTGGGCCGCGGCCCGCGGGATCAGGGCGGTGGTGGCCAGGACGGCGGCAAAAACGGCCGTACGCATGGACTTGGACATGGGCATGGACGTGGAGATGGACATGGGCATGGACCCCCGTGGTCGTCTGCATCAGTTGTCCGCACCCTGACCCGCCGGCCGGCGTACGGGGAAGGGGCCACGGCTCCACACCACCCAGATAGGCGACAGCCCCGCCGGAACGTTCCGGCGGGGCTGTATTGCGTACTGCGTTGACGCCAGGGCGTCGCGGGGAGCGATCAGATGTGGCCCACGCCCGCGCCGGCCTCGGCGTTCTCACCGCGCTTGGTGAGGGTGGCGACCAGTGCGGCGACCGCCGCGACGATGCCGGCCACCATGAACGCGGTGCTCATGCCGGACACGAACGTGTCATGGGCGACGTCCGCGATCTTCGCCGCGACCTCCGGCGGAGTGTTGTCGGCCACCGGCGGTACACCGACCTCGACGGCCGAGGACGCGGCGTCCAGCTGCTCCGGCGCGAGCTCCGGAAGCTGGGCGTCCTTCCAGTTGTCGGCCAGCAGCGAGTCGACCCGGGTGGCCATGACCGCGCCCAGCACCGCCGTACCGAGGCTGCCGCCGACCTGCATGGCGGCCTGCTGCAGGCCGCCCGCGACACCGGAGAGCTCCAGCGGGGCGTTGCCCACGATGACCTCCGTGGCGCCGACCATCACCGGGGCGAGGCCGAGGCCGAGCAGGCCGAACCAGATCGACATGGTCAGCGTGCCGGTGCCGGCGTCCAGCTGGGACATGCCGAACATGGCGACCGCCGTGCACACCATGCCGCCGACCAGCGGGACCCGCGGGCCGAACTTGGTGATCAGGGCGCCCGCGAGCGGCGAGGCGACGATCATCATCCCGGTCAGCGGCAGCATGTGCAGACCGCTGTCGACGGCACTCAGCCCGTGCACGTTCTGGAGGTAGAACGTGACGAAGAACAGCCCGCCCATGAAGGCGAAGGCCATCAGCACCATCAGGACCGTGCCCGCGGACAGGGGTACGGACCGGAACATCGCGAGCGGGATCAGCGGCTCCCTGACGTTCTTCTGGGAGAAGGCGAA
This sequence comes from Streptomyces sp. NPDC052052, assembly GCF_040680455.1. Lineage (NCBI taxonomy): Bacteria > Bacillati > Actinomycetota > Actinomycetes > Kitasatosporales > Streptomycetaceae > Streptomyces > Streptomyces sp. NPDC052052. Next base: position 103,929 of record NZ_JBFAWU010000016.1, read on the forward strand.
GACCACGAACAGGACCACGGCCCCGCCCAGGAAGCCGAGCGTCTTGTAGTCGCCCCAGCCCCACTCGGAGCCCTTGATGAGTGCCCAGATCAGGCAGAACATCGCCTGCGACAGCAGCACGATGCCGCCGATGTCGAAGGAGCGCGGCGCGTTCTCGGCGCGGTGGTCCTTGAGGATCACCAGGCCCAGCACGAGCGCGACCACACCGACCGGGACGTTGATGTAGAAGACCGACTGCCAGCTGATGTGCTCGACGAGCACACCACCGAGAATCGGTCCGCCCGCGGTCGAGGCACCGATCACCATGCCCCAGATGCCGATCGCCATGTTCAGCTTCTCGGCCGGGAAGGTGGCGCGCAGCAGGCCGAGCGCGGCGGGCATCAGCAGCGCGCCGAAGAGGCCCTGGAGCACCCGGAACGCGATCACCAGGGCAACGCTGTCGGAGAGGCCGATGGCCCCCGATGCCGCGGCGAAGCCCACGACACCGATGAGGAAGGTCTGGCGGTGACCGAACCGGTCACCGAGCTTGCCCGCGGTGATCAGGGAGACCGCGAGGGCCAGCATGTAGCCGTTGGTGATCCACTGGACGTCGGCGAGCGAGGCACCGAGGTCCTTCTGGATGGCGGGGTTGGCGATCGCGACGATCGTGCCGTCGAGCGCGACCATCATCACGCCGATGGCCACGGAGAAGAGCGTCAACCAGGGGTGGCCGCGCAGTCCCTTGGCGGGAGCGGGGAGCCCCTTGCCCTGGGGCTCCTGCGACGCCTTGTCGACGGTGGTCTGACTAGTCATGCGGGGGACACTAGTGTCAGCCGCTGACAGTTGACAAACCTATTCACAAGTCAGTAACTGTCATGTAGCTCACAGGTACGCTGAGCTGCGTAAAGCCGGAGAAAGAGGACCTTTTCAGTGACCCAGGGGCAGCGGGTCCCGCATCCGATCGGGGTGTGTGGACGTCCGGCGGGAGCGCACGATCATCCGGCGGGACCACCCGGTCGTCCGGCGGGTCTGCGGGAACGGAAGAAACGGCGCACCCGGGACGCCCTGCTGCACACCGCTCTCGATCTCTTCACCACCCAGGGGTACGAGGAGACGACCGTCGACGAGATCGTCGACGCCGTCGAGGTCTCCCAGCGCACCTTCTTCCGCTACTTCGCCGGCAAGGAGGCGGCCGCCCTCGCGATCCAGGAAATAGTGGAGTCGCACTTCCTCCTGGAGCTGCGCCGCCGCCCCGCCGCCGAGACCCCGTTCGAAGCGCTGCGCGGAGCGGTCTTCTGCACATGGAACAGCATCAGTGAGGCGATCGAGGCGGCCGTCCCGGTCGAACTCCACCTGCGTACCTATCGGATGATCGAGTCGACGCCGTCGCTGCTCGCCGCCCACCTGCGGCGCAGCGCGGAGCTGGAGAACCAGGTCGCGCTGCTGATCGCCGAGCGCGAGGGGCTCGACATGGAGACGGACCCCCGGCCGAGGGTCGCCGTGGCGGCGTTCTCCGGAGTGATACGGGTGACCGAGAAGCTCTGGGCGCGGGGGCAGGACTCCAGCATGGACTCGCTGCGGGCGATGACCGAGGCGCACCTGGACCAGCTCGGGCCGGCACTGGCCGGGAACTGGCGCGCGGGGGTCGACACCGAACAGGGGTAGCACCATGGAAACTCCGTTCGACGAATCGCGTTCCCCATCAGCGCGTCCGGACCGAACGCACAACAGCCTTGTCCCGACGGCCATATGCGACGCTCCGGGAGGTATCGCGCGCACCGACGTGCGCGACGCGCACCAACACAGCGCGAAATAACCGGCGTTGAATTCCGGACAGTCGGGTGATGTGTGTCACCCTCTTCACGGCTGCCCGTGCGCGTCTCCTAATGTGGGCGGGAGTGACTTCCTTCGACTCCTCCCCCACGCTCAGCGCATGGCGCGCGTTGCTCGCCGTCGCGGTGGTGTTCGTGATGCTGGCGACCACCGGCTGGACCGCCGTACGTCACCAGCGCTCCGACGAACCGCGCGCCCTCGCGCTCGCCTCCTGGGCACGCGGCCATGTGGCAGGGCGTGCACTGCCGGACGCCGACGCGCCACCGCACCGCATGGCCGCGTTCTTCGCCACGCTCACGGCCGCGCAACGCACCACCCTGGCCGACAAGTACCCCTTGGTCGTGGGCAATACGAACGGCGCCCCGGTCACCCTGCGCTACCGCGCCAACCGGCGGGCCCTGGTGCAGGCGAAGGAGGTCGAGCGCCGGCGCCTGCACGACGCCAGGCTCTCCCCCGACGGTCGTGCCGAGGCGCTCCGCCGGATGACCCGCTTCAGTTCGATGCTCACCCAGGGACGTCAGGTCCTGGCCTTCGATCCGTCCGGAAAGGGCCGCGCCGCCGAGGTGTTCGGTGATCTTGACCGGGCCGAGCGGATCTCGGTGATCGTTCCCGGCGTCGACACCAACCTGCTGACGCTGGAGCGGGACGCCCCCAAGGTGAACGCCGCCCCGGTCGGCATGGCGAAGTCGCTGTACGCGGCGGAGCGCGCCACACGCCCCGGCACCCGTACCGCCGTCATCGCCTGGGCCGACTACACCACGCCCGTCGGAATCGGCATGGACGCGGCACTGGGCAACCTCGCCGCGCGCGGGGCGGTACGGCTGAACGCGCTGATGAGGGCGCTGCCCGGGAACGCCCCTGTCTCGCTGTTCTGCCACAGCTACGGTTCGGTGCTGTGCGGTGTCGGCGCGCACCAACTGCCCGCCAGGGTCACCGACATCGCGGTCGCGGGCAGCCCCGGCATGCGGGTGGAGAACGCCGCACAGCTGCACACCGAAGCCCGGGTGTGGGCGACGCGGGACCAGGACGACTGGATCAAGGACGTACCGAACCTGGAGCTCGGCGGCTTCGGACACGGTGCGGATCCGGTCGACCCGGCCTTCGGCGCACGCATCGTCTCGGCGGGCGACGCGGTCGGGCACAGCGGCTATTTCGAGCCGGGCACCGCGAGCCTCGGCAATTTCGCCGCGATCGGCGTGGGTGCGTACACCTCGGTGAGGTGCGCGTCCTCCGACCGCACCTGCCGCGACGGGGTCACCGGCGACCGGGGCGTCTGACCGGACGGAGGGCGGGCGTACGCGCCGGGGCTCGCACCGAGGGGGACGAGCGGGCAGGTAACGGTCCGTGGGCGAGGGGCTCCTGGGTCGCCAGTCAGGTCGCCGACGGAACCCTGAACCCCGCCACCGGCACCGGCACCGGCACCCACCTCAGGCAGACATCGCCCACGATCAGAATCGCACTGCGATCACCCATTGCCCGCCTCGCAAATCACGATACGGTTCAGGACCTCGGCCTTCCCGGCCACTGCTGCTGGCAGTCTTGTCGACCGGTAGATTCGCGCTTTGACGACTTGATTCGGTTCCAGATACCCATGCTGGGACTGCCTGTTGGTCACGGCAAGGTCTGCCTCCCTCAAGTCCGCGCGCAGAAGTTCCGCATCGCTCAGGTCCGTGTACAGGAAGCTTGCCCCACGGAGCACGGCACCGCTGAGCTTGGCGTTTCGAAGATCAGCCGCCTCCAAGTCTGCGACCTGGAGGTCTGCGCCCCTCAGATCCGCGCCACGCAGATCCGCACCTTTCAGGTCGGCGAAGCGGAGATTTGCCCCGCGAAGGTCCGCCATGCTCAACACGGCGCCGCGAAGGCTAGTTCCTTCGAACCTAGCCTCCCGCAAGTCCGCGGCCCGCAGATCTGCCTCACGCAGATCACCGCCCCGGAAATCCATGTTGCGCAAATCGACCCATTCATCGGACAGATTTCTTTTGGCCGTCTGGCGATCACCGACAATGCCGCTCTCACGTCCTCGGACAGGAGCACCGACGGGGGATCCTCGCTTGCGTTCGCAGAGTCCGTCGGTTGGTCATCCGCCGCGACCTGGTAGGTCCGTATGTACGCGGCAAGGACGCTCACGATCGTTGCGTGGTCCTTCGCGGAGTCGTGCATGATGCGCTGCAGGGCATAGATCCCCCCGAGTCGTTCGGTGCGGTTGTCGGAACCCAGCAGTTTGATTGCCTCCACGTAGCGATCGGTGACCTGCCCTTCGCGTTCGATCTCGGCTTGCACTCGGTCCTTGTCCCGCGTGTGCTGCAGCGTTCGGTGCGTGTAGTACAGACCGACCGCTGCTAGGCCACCGGCCCCCAGGGCAGCCAGCGTGGTGCGGAAGCCGGTGATCACCACGCCGTCTGCCGGCTCGAGGTCCCGCGTGCGCAGATGGCTTCCGTCCAACCACCAGGGGCCACGCCATAACAGCAGCGCATAGCCAAGAACTGCAGCGCTGAGGACCAGAACGCCCCCGAGCCTCCTCATCAACTTCATGCCAGACATCATGTCGACGTCATGTCTCCGACGGATCGGTTCGCCCGCATCCATGCGAGCGCTGACAGATGATCTAGTCTCTGGACAGCCGCCCACGACCAGGCTGAGTGCCCCGAGAACCGGTCACACCAGCCCTTTGACCCACGCCTCCAAGTCGGTGGAGTCCGGCTTGAATTCGCCCTTGAGGGGATCGTGGCGGTCAATCCGTGGGGGCCCCACAGCCTGCGGCTGGACGAGTGGATTCGGTGAGGCTCGGTGCGTGGGGTGTGGAGTTCTTCTCATGGAGACGGCTTCAAGACCAAGGCAGATGCGCTGAGCGAGCTGGTTGCGGGAACCTCGCGGGACCGGCGCTTCGCGGATTGCTGGCTGCTCTGGAGGCGGACCACACTTCCTCTCCGCGGTGACGCCTGACAGAGCGGGCGGTCAGGCTCTGGTCGGGCGCGGTTCGTAGAAGGTGCCGTCGTGGAGCAGGGCTAAGAGGACGCCGGCCCGGCGTAGGGCGAGGCAGAGCAGTGCCTGGGTGTGGCGCTTGTCCTGGGCGATCTTCTTGTCGTAGGAGGCCCGAGAGGCCGGAGACTCCCTTGCGGAGCCACAAAGAAGGGCTGGTGGGCCACCCGCCCCGGATTCGCCTACTCGCGCACCGTGGCCGTCGCGCTCATGTCCGGGTAGCGGTCCCCCGCCACCTGCCCCGCGATCGGCTCCAGCAACGCCAACTCCTCGGCGCTCAGCGTGAGTCGGGTGGCGGCCACGTTCTCCAGCAGCCGGCTGCTCTTGCGGGTGCCTGGGATCGGCACCACCGGCAGGCCGTGCACCTGGGCACGCTGCTGCACCCAGGCGAGCGCCACCTGTGCGGCCGACACACCGCGCGCCGCGGCGATCTTGTGGACGGGCTCCAGCAGGGCGACGTTCGTCTTCGCGTTGTCGCCGGTGAACCGGGGCTGGAACGTGCGGTTGTCGCCCTCCGAGAGGTCCTTGGCCGCGTCCGTGAACGCCCCGGTCAGAAAGCCCCGGCCGAGCGGCGAGTACGGCACGAGGGTCACCCCGAGCTCGGCGGCGGCGGGCACGGCGCTGCGCTCCACGTCCCGGCTGAAGAGCGACCACTCCGACTGGAGGGCGGCGATCGGATGCACGGCGTACGCCTCGCGCAGCTCCGCGCCGGTCACCTCGCTCAGCCCGAGGTGCTTGACCTTGCCCTGCTGGACCAGTTCGGCCATCGCGCCGACGGACTCGGACAGCGGGACGGCCGGGTCGCGGCGGTGCATGTAGTAGAGGTCGATGACATCGGTGTTCAGGCGGCGCAGGCTGCCCTCGACTGCCTGCCGGATGTACGCGGGGTCGTTGCTCACGCCCCGGTAGTGCGGGTCGTCGTCCTTCCGGACGACACCGAACTTCGTGGCAAGGGTGATCTCGTCCCGGTGCGCCGCGACGAACGGGGCGAGGAAGGTCTCGTTGGCGCCCATCCCGTAGACGTCGGCGGTGTCGAAGAGGGTGACGCCCGCCGCCAGCGCCGTCTCCAGCGTCTCGCGGGCCGCGGCATCATCCGTCTCACCGTAGAACTCGCTCATGCCCATGCAGCCGAGTCCTTGCACCCCGACCTGCGGGCCACCGCTGCCGAGCTCCACGGTAGCGATCTTGTTGTCAGTCATCAGGCACATGGCCTTTCCGGCGCCCGACGGGCACCCGCATAGAAGCTGATCTTGTGATCGAGGACGGCGAGGGTGTCCTGGAGCTCCGCGATCCGCGCCCTGACGTCACGCCGGGTCGACTCCAGCAGTTCCTGCCGCTCCTCCACGGTGTGCTCGCCCTCGCGCACCAGTTCCGCGTACCGGACCATGTCGGCGACCGGCATTCCGGTCAGCCGCAGCTTGCCGACGAACGCCAGCCAGTCCAGGTCGCGGTTGGTGAACCGGCGCTGGCCGGTGTGCGAGCGGTCGATGTGCGGCATCAGCCCGATCCGCTCGTACCAGCGCAGGGTGTGCGCGGTGAGCCCGGTGAAGGCGACGACCTCGCTGATGGTGTAACGGTCCTGGCCGTCGGGGCGCGGATGCGGATCGGGGGCCGAGGCGCATGCGTCGGTCTGCGCGGAAGTGCTCTCCATCACCGTCATGGCCTCCACGCTAGAACCTTGGAGTGCACTCGAAGCAAGCACAACCAGGGGCTAGTTTCGGCGGTGGCCCTGCGAGGACAGCCACGGATGAGGCAGTGACGACATAGCCGCCCGCGCCGCCGCGGCCGCGCTCGACTGCCCTGTGCAGCGGCCGCCGCACCCTTCACCGCACCGCGTTGTAGGTGCTGCTACTCGGCTCCTGCTCGTGATCCTGGTGGTGGCCGTCGCGTGCAGCATGGGCGTGGACAGCGGGCGCCGGTAGTTCGCTGAGAGTGGGGCTGGGGCGGCCGCCACTAGGCGAGACGTTAAGCAGAGTTAAGCGGAATGGCTAATTTCCCATAACGAATCCCGGTGGGTTGGTCGCTGATTGCGTCTCATTGCGGGCTCTATCTCTTTTGACCACTGCATAAATGGCACACGTTTTGATCACAAGCGTGAAGAGGTGTGCTGTGAAGCCAAGACAGGTACCCGACGGGCTGGAACGCTCGTCACTACCCTCTGCGAGAAGGCTGCGTCGCGTGGCGTGGCTGGCTGTGGGGGTCCTGGCCGCCGAGACTGCTTTGGCGGTTTCCACGACTGGGCAGGCTATTGCCCTCCCGGCCTCTGCTACCGCTGTTGCCGCAACGCCGGTCGTCAAGTCGGAGCCGACCGGTCCGGCCGAGGCAGCGGATGCGCTGTCGGCGTCGGTGATGGCGCGGCTGCAGGACCGGCGGATCGAGGTGCTGGATGAGCGCACCGAGGCCGACAGTGTCTTCATCAACCCGGACGGCACTACGACCCGCGAGGCGGCGACTGCGCCGGTGCGGTTCGAGGAGGGCGGTGTCTGGAAGGACATCGATGTCGATCTGGTGGAGACGTCCGACGGGGATGTGCGGGCCAAGGCCCATCCTCTGGATGTGGAGTTGGCCGGGGCCACTCCTGCGAAGGAGGCCGCCGAGATACGCGAGGCCGGGGACCCGGGCGAACCTCAGGTGCCCGCCAGCCCGCTGGTGTCCTTGAAGGACACCGACGGTCAGTTGATGACGTTGTCGTGGCGGGGTGTGTTGCCCCAGCCGAAGTTGAAGGACAACCGGGCCCGCTATGTCGATGCACTGCCCGGTACCGACCTGATCGTCGAGACGACGAAGACCGGCTTCGAGCAGTTCCTGGAGCTCAAGGACCGCTCGTCGGTCGACGCGAGCGGCAGCGTGACGATGTCCTTGAACGCCGGTGGTCTCAAGGCCCGGGCGAACGAGGACAGTTCGGTGTCGTTCCTCGACCCGGACACCGGCAAGCAGGTCGGTCTGCTGCCCGCCCCGGTGATGTGGGACGCGAGCGTCGACGAGCGCTCCGGCGAGCACACCCGTACTGCGCCGGTCGGGATGAAGGTCGCGCAGAAAGGTGACGAGGTCGACCTGACCGTCACCCCGGACGCTGACTTCCTCGCCGACCCGGACACGAAGTTCCCGGTCACGGTCGACCCTGCGGTCTCCCTCGGGGCGAACTTCGACGCGTTCGTTCAGCAGGGCTACACCACCGATCAGTCCGCCTCGACGGACCTCAAGCTCGGCAACAACGGCTCCGACCAGGTCGCGCGGTCGTTCCTACAGTTCCAGACCGGTGCGATCCAGGGCAAGACGATCCTGTCGGCGAAGCTGAATCTGTACAACTACCACTCCTGGGCCTGCAGCAGCTCCGGCTCGGGCAGTTGGGAGGTGTGGCGGTCCGGCACGGTGACCACCGCGAGTCGCTGGGATTCACAGCCTTCCTGGATCGCGAAGTTCGCAACCAGCACCTCGACCAAGGGCGCCTCGGGCTGCTCGGCCGGCTGGGTGTCCGCGGACGTCACCTCCATGGCGCAGGTCTGGGCGGACCACACTGCCACCTCGCACAACGCCGGCATCCGGGCGAAGGACGAGAGCGACCCGTATGGCTGGAAGCGGTTCTACTCCGGCAACGCCGCCTCCAACACCCCGTACCTGTCGGTGACGTACAACTCGCCGCCGGCGGTTCCGACCGCGGGCGCGATCTCGCCGTCGCAGGTCAATGCCTACAACAAGAGGCGGTATGTCACCTCGCTGACGCCGCAGCTGTCGGCGAAGGTCACCGACCCCGAGGCCGGAACGGTCAAGGCGCAGTTCGAGGTCACCCCCGACCCCGCCTACACGGACGCCGGTACCTACTCCTACACCGGCACCACAGCCGGAGTCGCCTCCGGTGGCACCGCGAAGCTGACGATTCCGTCTGCCAGCGCCTTCCCGGCCGGGTCGCACCTGCGCTACCGGGTGCGCGGCTACGACGGCAGCATCTACGGCTCCTGGAGCGGCTACACCGTCTTCGTGATGAACACCGCCAAGCCGGCGGCGCCGAGCATCACCTGTGACGCCTATGCCAAGGACACCTGGTCGTCGAAGTCGTCCACCGGTGCGACCTGCACCCTGGACACGTCCTCCACCGACGGCCAGGGTTACCAGTGGGGCCTGGACGATGCGGCCGTGCCGAACAAGGTCTACGACACCCTCGATGGCACCGGCGGCGACCCGCTGACGATCACCATCAACCCCGCTGACGGCTGGCACACCCTGTATGCCCGCACCATCGACTCCGGCGGCAACATCTCCACCGCCACCACCGCCTACTCCTTCGGCGTCGGTGACGGAGCGGCCCTGTTCACCCCCGGGGACGGCGACCGTCCCGCCCGGCGCACCACGCTGACGGGCAAGGGCAAGCCGGACTACACCGGTGTGACCTACCAATGGCGCCGCACCGACGACGACACGTGGGTGAACGTTCCGCTCGCGCACGTCAGCAAGGTATCCGACAGCTCCACCGTGGCCGCCTGGCCGCTCGCGACGACCGATGGTGTCCCGGCGGACCTGAACTGGGACATCGTCAAGACCGTTGCCGAGGACGGGCCGATCCAGGTCCGTGCCGCCTTCACCAACGGCACCAGCACCGCTTACTCGACGGTGTCGAACGTGACGGTGGACCGCAAGGCCGGCACCGCGCCGTCCGAGGAGGTCGGCCCGGGTGCGGTGAACCTGCTGACCGGTGACTTCACCCTCGCCGAGACCGACGTCTCCCTCTTCGGGCTCTCCGTGACCCGCACCGCCTCCTCCCGGGCCCCTGATGCCGGGGCCAAGCAGGACGGGCAGGCGGCGATCTTCGGTCCGCAGTGGACCTCGGGCACCGTTGCCGAGCTCACCGACTCGTCCTGGTCGCACGTCAAGCGCACGGTCGCGGGCAAGGACACCGCCCTGTCGGTCGTCACGGTGGACGGCGACGAGATCGGCTTCACCGCCAAGGGCAGCACCTGGATCCCCGAGCCCGGGGCCGAGACCCTCACCCTGACCGGTGCGGTCACCGGCAACCTGGTGCTGAAGGACACCGACGAGGGAACCGAGACCGTCTTCGCCCGCAACTCCACCACCGGAACCTGGCCCGTCTCCACCTCCAGCATCATCGGCCAGACCAACTCCACCACCACGGTCGTCTCCGAGGCCGTGAGCGGTACCAGCCTGGTGCGGCCCAAGCGGATCATCGCCCCCACGACCGCCGCGTCCGCGACGACCTGTGCGGCCACCCCGGCGACTGCCGGATGCCGGTCCCTGGAGTTCGTCTACGCCACCACCACGACCGCTACCGCGGACGCGGCCGGTGACTACGCGGGCCAGGTCAAGGAGATCCGTGCCTGGTCCACCGCTCCCGGTGCCTCGGCGGCGACGTCGAAGACGGTGCGGAAGTACGAGTACGGCGCCGACGGCACCCTGCGCAACACCTACGACCCACAGATCAGCCCGGTCCTGACGCAGGGCTACGTCTACGACAGTGCCGGCCGCGTCACCACCTACAAGATCCCGGGGCAGAAGTCCTGGAAGCTCGACTACGCCTCCACCGGCGACCCGCTCTACGCAGGCGACGGCATGCTCATCAAGGCCCGCCGCGACACCCTCGCCGCAGGCACCACCGACACCGTCAACGGCGAAGCCGCCACCAGCGTCATCTACAACGTGCCGCTGACCGGCACCAAGGCCCCCAACGACATGGCCCGCGCCACCGTTGCCACCTGGGGCCAGACCGACGCACCCACCGACGCCACCGCCGTGCTCCCGCACGGTGAGGACGTCCCCGCCTCGCACAACGGCGCCGACCTGTCGGCCGCCGTCTACGCCCGGGCCACGGTGACCTACACCGACGCCTCCGGCCGCGAGGTCAACACCGCCACCCCCGGCGGCAACATCACCACCACCGAGTACGACCGCTTCGGCAACACCGTCCGTGAACTGACCGCCGGCAATCGCCAGACCGCCCTGGGCGTCACCAACGACGCGCAGGCCACCCTGACGGACCTGGGCATCACCGAACAGGACTCCGCCGCCCGCGCCGAACTCCTCTCCACCCGCAGCACCTACAACGCCGCGGGCACCCAGGAACTGGAGGAAGTCGGGCCGCTGCACCTGGTGGAGATCACCGAGCCGGTCACCTCCGGCACCGACACTCTCTTCGCCAAGGGCGACATAGCCCCGGCCCGGTCGCGCACGGTCAACGAGTACGACACCGGCCGGCCCACCGACGGCACCGCCACCGTGGAGAACCAGGTCACCAAGACCACCACCGGCGCCCAACTCCTGGACGCCCCGGCCCTCTTCACCCACACCCGCACCACCACCACCCAGTACGACTGGGTCAAGGGCCTGCCCACCAGCACCATCAAGGACCCGGGCAGCCTGAACATCACCACCAGCACCCAGTACGACACCCAGGGACGCGTCACCAAGGAACTGCTGCCCGGCGCCACCGGCACCGACGCCGCAACCCGCGTGACCACCTACTACACCGCCACCGGAACCGGCACCTGCGCCGGCCGCCCGGAGTGGGCCGACCAGGTCTGCACCACCGGCCCCGGCGGCGCCATCACCGGCGGCGGCACCAACCCCACCGGCCTGGCGACCACCACCACCGAGTACGACTGGTGGGGCAACCCGGCCAAGGTCACCGAGACCGCCAACAGCGTCACCCTCACCACCACCAACTCCTACGACGCCTCCGGCCGCCCGACCACGGTCACCGTCACCGGCGGCCTCGGCGAAGCAGTGCTGCCGGTCACGACGGAGTACGACCCGGCCACCGGCCAGGCCGTCCGCACCGTCACCAGCGCCGCCACCATCACCAAGGGATACGACACCCTCGGGCGTCAGATCTCCTACAACGACGGCGCATCCGGCACGACCACCACGACCTACGACCGGTACGACCGGCCCGTGACGGTCAGCGACAGCATCCCGACCACCACCACCTACACCTACAACCACACCGCCGAACCCCGCGGCCTGGCCACCAAGATCACCGACTCCGTCGCCGGCGACTTCACCGCCACCTACGACGCAGACGGCGGCGTGGACAAGGAAGGCCTGCCCGGCGGCTACACCCTCACCGTCAAGGACGACCCGACCGGCGCAGACCTGTCCCGGGAATACACCCGCAACAGCGACGGCCTCCTGGTCTACGGCGACACCGTCACCGAGACCATCCACGGCCAGGTCGCCAACCACTCCGGCTGGTCCGACCAGACCTACGCCTACGACAACACCGGCCGCCTGACCGCCGTCAACGACACCGTCGGCGACGTGTGCACCACCCGGTCCTACCGGTTCGACCAGCGCACCAACCGCACCGGCTCCTCCAGCACCGCGGGAGCGGCCACCGAAGCCTGCCCGACCGCCACCACCCCGGCGGCGAGCAGCACGTTCGACAGCGCCGACCGGCTGATCGCCACCGGCTACGTCTACGACGCCTTCGGCCGCACCACCGCCCTGCCCGGAGCCACCGTCGACTACCACGTCAACGACCTAGTTCGCCGTCAGGCCACCGACACCCAGCGCCAGACCTGGACACTGGACGCGGCCGGCCGCCTCGGCTCCACCACCATCGAGGACTACCTCGATGACACCTGGACCACCAGCGCGGTCAAGACCAACCACTACGACAGCGACAGCGACAACCCCCGCTGGATCACCGAGGCCGACACCGCCGGAGCACTCATCACCCGGAACATCGAAAGCCTCGCCGGCGACCTCGCCGCCACCACCGGCAAGACCGACAACACCACCCTCCAACTGACCACCATCCACGGCGACATCGCCCTGAACCTGCCCCTCGACACCACCCAGGCCCCCACAGCCCTGGACAGCGACGAATACGGCAACCCCCGCGCCGACCAGCCCGCCACCCGCTACAACTGGCTCGGCGCCAAACAACGCTCCACCGAAACCCCCACCGGCATGACCCTCATGGGCGTCCGCCTCTACAACCCCCAGACCGGCCGATTCCTCAGCATCGACCCCTTCTACGGAGGGAGTGCCAACGCATACTCATACCCTGCCGACCCCATCAACCAGTTCGACCTCGACGGCAAGCGGTGGACGTGGAAGTTCTGGCGATACAGGAAGGTGCGCAGTTGGGGGGCGCGGGGTCTCGGCTATGGACTCGCAGGAGCCAGCCGCTTCGCGGGCTACAAGTGCCGAAACCGATACGGCATGAGAGTGTGCCAAGGCGGAGTGGGACTTCACGCCCGCGGTGGCACAACCCTAGGTACCACCTACTTCACCTCCAATAACCACGATTTCGTCACCCGTGCACGAATCAGCCATGAGAAGAAACACAGGTCTCAATGGATTCGATACGGTCTAGGATTCGGCATCCGATACCTGCGTGCAGGATCGAACCCCTGTCGTAACAGGTGGGAGAGAAAGGCGAATTGGAAATCGGGAGGCTACCTCCAGTGCTGAGATCTGGGCGACGTGTCCTTGGGCCATTGAAGTCCGGCAGTATCGCCGTGACTCTCCTCCTGGGCGGTTTGGCCACCTCATGTGGCCTGGTGCCCGAGCATCCGGGTGACGACGTCCTGGTACTGGGCTTCAGGGTCAGGGAGCACACGGTCGAAATCAAGGTCCCTATGTGCGCCGGCGAAAAGATTTCGCGCGTCGAAGTATGGGATCCGGGCGACGACAGAAAGAAAGAGAAAAGGCTGTGGTGGGGCCAGGATCCACTGGGTGCCACGGCTGGCAATGGGCAGTTGGAGCTTTGGTCGCCTACCGACTATCGGAAGGTTTCCAAGACCGAGAAACCCGCGAGCTTTCCGGCTCTGGTCGACGTATCCGCCGACTTCTCGGATGGGGAATCCGTCGGGGACCTGGTCGACCTCGATGAGGCCGCAAAACACCAAGCGGCAAACAAGTACTGGACGATCAAGGGAAAATATATGAGCGCGAAGGAAATTGACGAACAGCTGTCATGCCGGACCGGATGATGGCAGCCAGGTGAGCTGCTGTCCGAGGATCCACGAAAGTCGCTTCTGCTAAGGACGGCAGGACAGCTAAAGAAGGTTGAAGTCCTTCAGGATGCGGGGCCCCTTTTGGGCCTCGCATCCCCGCCGGAACCGATGCACCGCCTTATGGGAGAGACCCGCACCGGGTCCGGTGTCCGACCGGCTTCTTGACCGTCGATTGGCGCTGACCGCATCTCATATCTCTGGGAGGCCTCATCGGCGCCGGCGACGGTCCACCTGACGGCGTTGGTTCGCCCTCGACGGCCGAGGCCCGGGCGGCCGCACTGATCGGCCGAACGATGGTCACCAGCCTTGTGACATGCCTACGAGGCGGGACTGGTGGTGCCGGGCGAGGGGTGAGGCTGCCACCCTCGCCCGGGGCCGGAGCGTTTGGGCAGGGGCCCGGAGGGTCCGCCGCCCCCGACGGCGGACCCGTTCCCCCGCTCACCGCGCGCTCGGCGGTGGAACGTGCCTATGCCTTGGGGTTCTTGTGCCACGTGCCCTTGACGCAGGTGTCGCCGGTCCCCCAGACGTCGTTCTTGCAGACCACTACGCGGGCCTTGAGCACGTTGAAGGTGTCGGTGAAGCCGGGGAACGTGGAGGTCCTGCCCTTGCCGACGCAGTCCGAGTTGTCGTTCCAGGCCCGGCTCTCCCCCGTGATGACCGAGTTGCCCCACCGGCCACCCTTGAACTGCATGAAGGCGAACGTGTCGTAACCGTCCTTGCAGCTCTGGTCGTTGACGTAGACCTTGATTTTTCCGGTCTTGCCGGGGCCCGTCCACTTCCATGTGGCGTGTGCGTAGCCGAACTTCGCGTGGGCCTTCGACGAGCCCTTGGTACTGAGGACCTGCGGGCTCGCCACGGCATCGGTGTCCGTCTGCGCGGCCGTGACCGACCCGCCCGGCCGGGGCTTCGGCGCCCGTAGCGTGCCGGCCCGCACGGCCCACGGGCACACCGGCTACTTCGCCCCGGGCACGGACTCGCTCGGCGCCTTCGCCTCGATCGCCGAGGGGAGGGCCGGTTGATCGGTGCCGCGCCGCGGGCTTCGCTCTCGCCCTCCGGCAGTCACGTGGCCCGCAGTGCGACAGTGGCACTCGCCATCATCAGGAACAGGCCGATCACCACGAGCAGCAGGGCCGTCGACAAGGCCCGGGCGCGCCTGCGGTTGACGCGCCGCAAGGCCGTGATCGTGTCCGTCCTCACCCGGTTCCACTCCTCCGGCTCGAAACGGGTTCCGGGCCGGAGGAGCTGGGTGAGGTCCTCCGTGCCGGCGTGCGGCAGTCGCACCGGCACGTTGACGAGCAGTCCCAGGACGGCGGCGAGCACCTGCATGACCAGGGCCGCGACGAGCAGGAGTTGAGCCGTTCCCGGGAATGTCAGGGATCGGCCGCTGGTGGCCAGTGCGACGGCTCCGGTGATGATGCCGACGAGCGTGCCCGAGGCCGAGATGACGGCCATGCCGCGCGTTTCGAAGGACGCCTTCCTGGCCCGCTCCTCGGTCAGTTGCTCGGTCAGGAAGGCGGACGTGTGCTGGGTGCGCGTCTCGTGGTTCAGGACATTGCCTTCCCTGGGTCCTCGGGGACTCGTACGGGCGAGCGGCGGACGGCCGAGCCGGCCGTCATGACCGCTCGAACCCCTGGTTCAGGGTGTGGGGTGCCTGCTCGTCCAGGACGTGCAGCGGCCAGTCGAGACCCCGCGGGACGCTGAGGCGGGGCTCTCGCAGCCGGGTGAGACCGAGATCCTCGGCGGCACCGACGACCGCCGCTTCGAGCCCCAGTTCCCGGCCGAGTTCGTCGAGCCGGGCCTTCACGCGGCCGATCCGCAGCTCGGTGGCCTCCGCCTCGGCCCGGGCCGCCGCCAGTCTCCGCGGCGCCGCGTCCTCCTCCGGTCGCCCCCTGTTCAGCCCGGCCAGCGTCCGGCGCAGCCTTCTCGGCAGCCTGCCGTGCGACTCCGTCGCGACCATGGCGCGCAGCAGCGCCCGTATCGAGGTCCACTCGTCTTCCGCGACCGGCTCGTCGTGTTCGAGGCGCCGAGCCATCCAGGAGCACACGTCGACCTCCTCCGGCGCGAGGAGGCCGGAGAACGCCTCCAGGTCATCGATCAGACGGCGCTTGTGCGCGGCCCAGTGTGCGCGCGCGTTGTCGGCGGACGAACGCAACCGTCCCAGGCGGTCGCGGTGGCGGTGGCGGGCTTCGACAGCGGCGACGCGCTCCGCCTCCGCCTCGTCGATACGGGGGATGACGTGCTCGATCCGCGTCGTGATCCGCTTCAGCAGGTCGTACACGCTGGTGCCGTCCTTCATCGCGACGGCGAACGCGTTCCTCTGCTCCAGGTCGACGATCACGGCACACGGCACGAGGGACGCGGGTATCCCGAAGAAGCGCTGCATGGCCGAGACCGTGAACGTGAGGGCGAGCTGGTGCTCCTCCAGATCGTGCGGTCGGACGGCGGACGCCGCGGCGATCAGCCGCGGGGGCGGCGGCATCGCTCCGACCGGCCGACTCGTACCCATCCGCACGGACCCCGGGCATGTGCGGGACGACAGGTACAGCCGACTGCTGTGGCCGCCCGCTTCCTCCAGGCCGGGCACCCAGCAGGTCTCGGGGCTGTAGAACGAGTGGGGGCGCTCCGCGGAGATTCGGATCTTCTTCGGCGACGGGGAGAAGACGGCGATGTAGTGGCCCGTCAGGTCATCGATGTCGCTCCAGTGCTGGAAGAACCCTCTCTGCAGATCCGGGGCGTCGGCGGAGCGGGCGAGCACGAACACCATGGCGGCGAAACCGCCCCCGCTCAGAGTGCGGAAGGGCATGCGCAGGAAGCTCTCGACGGGCAGGTCCACCTCGGATGAGTACATACGCATCCCTGAGCCGGGTACCGGGCACTGGACGGAATGATAGGAGACGTCCGACCAACTGGGGAGCGGGACAAGGGACTTCCTTTCGCTCCTTCGCCGGTCGCGAACCGGGGGCGGGGCCCACGACCACCGGTGCGCGCCGCCCCGGCGCGGACCCCGCCACCCGGGCCGGACCCGCCTACTCGCGCACCGTGGCCGTCGCGCTCATTTGGGTGGTGTCCCTGCGAGAACAGCCAGCCTCAACACATCCGCAGAGTGGCTTCGTTGGCACCCTGGGCCGGAGGCCGGGCGGAAAAGTAGCACAACATCCCGAGCCACATCGGCGTCACCGCCGGCATCTACGTCCACGTCCGATCCCACTTCCCACGCCGGCCATCGACACCCTCAACGACGCCCTGAGGCCCGCTGAAGACAGCAACGATGACCCACCCGCGAAATGAGGGTTTCGTTGCATCAGCTACCGAATTTTTTCTCACCCATCGCGACGAGAGCCCCACGGGCGGCATCAACGACATCGCCCCATGCCCGCGTTTGGATAATTTCCGCATCACACGATGACGGCACGGAAATTGCGCGATCCAGCACCGAATTCAGTTCCTTCATAGCTGCAACTTCCTCTTCGCTGACGAGGACGAAACCCAGCCTCCCGCGTGGTTCCGCGAAAACGCCAGAGTCATCGAAGAAATCCAGCGCCTCATCGAGGCTGGAATCGCCTGGATCCCTCGACATCCAGTTCTTCTCCTGCCAACCCTGGTCACTCAGCCTCACCAGCCAGTCGATCAACTGAGCACGGATCCACGGAGTCTGTAGTTCAGCGGGCTCAGGGGGCATTCCAGCTCCTCCACATCTGCCACTCGCCAAGAGCTCTTCACACGATCTTGCTGAAGTGCACCGGTCGGGCGCTACCAGCGTGCGCATTCAGCGGTTCGTGACGCGAAGCGGCCGAAGGTCGCCCCGGTGTTCACTTTCTGACAAACTCAATGACGGCGAGTACCCCTCCGACGACCCCAGCAATTTCGGTAGCTATGGTCAGAACAGGGCGCTTAGGCCCCTCCTCGGCATCCTCAATGTAGCCATGTATACCCACTGCCGCTGATATACCAAAGATGATTGCCAGGGGTTCATAACCATCCTTCCACATAAGAATGAAGAGGAAAGATGCGAGGCCACTTAAGAGGAATACTCCTACCTGCTTGTCAGTCACAGCCGCCCTCTCCGTCACGATTTTTACGGCTACCCCTTCGCTCCCGATGGATAAGCGCAGGCGCCAGATACCCTTGCAATCCAAAATGAACGAAAGCCCGCATACCGGTACCATCCGGGCATTGGGTAGAGCTGAATTGTCGTCACGTACCCGCGTAGATTAGGGGATAGTGAGTTCCTTCCACTCCCGGTTTGCAGTTGAGGTGGAGGGTGGCTACTGAACTTGAACGGGTGATGTCGGGTCGGTTTGGCTGACGGGTGCTGATCGGCGCTGGTAGCCATCTGTGCGTGAGGTACGCGCAGGGCGGCGGGTTGACCGCCGCGGGGAGGGCCGCCCGGGAGCGGGTCAGGCTGCAGGCCGTGGAACGCTTCGAACGCGGGGAGAAGAACGGGGAGATCGCGGTCGCGCTGCGGGTCAGTGAGCGGTCGGTTGAGCGATGGCGCCGGGCTTGGCGGGAGCAAGGCGAGATAGGACTGCTGTCCGCAGGCTCGCCGGGACGGCCCAAGCTCAGCGCGGCCCAGGTCGACAGGCTGGAACGTGAGTTGGAGCGGGGACCGCTGGTTCACGGCTGGGTAGATCAACGGTGGACGCTGGCGCGGGTGAAGACCCTGATCGGCCGCCTCTTCCATGTCTCGTACACCGTGGAGGGCACCTGGCAGTTGCTGAAGCGGCACGGCTGGTCATGGCAGCAGCCTGCTCGGCGGGCGATCGAGCGCGATGACGAAGCCGTCGAGCTGTGGAAGAAGGAGGTCTGGCCGCGGGTAAGAACACCGCGGCGGCACTCGGGGCCTGGATCGTCTTTCAGGACGAGGCCGGGCAATCGATGACGCAGCCGCGTGCCAGGACCTGGGGCCGGGTCGGCCGCACGCCGGTGGTGCGGGTCCGCGGCCGGGGATCCGGACGGGTCTCGATGGCAGGAATGGTCTGCTACCGGCGGGGGAAACGGTCGCGGCTGATCTACGCCGTCCGCGAGTACCACGGTCGCAAAGATGAGCCGAAGGGCTTCGGCTGGCGCGATCTACGGGATCTGCTTGTCCGAGCCCGCATCCAGCTTGGCGGCCCGATCGTGCTCGTCTGGGACAACGTGCGCCTGCACCTGACCGCCGGGATGAGGGAGTGGGCCGCCGCGAACGTGCAATGGCTCACTATCTTCCAACTGCCCACATACGCACCTGACCTCAACCCGCAAGAAGGCATCTGGTCGCTGGTCAAGCGAGAGGTCGGCAACCTCGCCGCGGCCGACCTCGCCCAGATCACCAAGGCCGTCAAGCGCAGGCTCAAGCAGATCCAGTACCGACCGGACATAGTCGACGGTTGCCTCGCCGGCACTGGCCTTGCCATCCGCGAGTAGCGAACCAGGAAACGGCCAGCCGGCACGTGGCCCTACGATCGCGGCAGCCCGCCGAACGCTTGTGCCCGACGAATTGAGTGAGCCCGTGAGCGACGACGTCCTGTCGATCATTCCGACCGATCCACAGTGGCAGCCCGACCGGGCGGCGGCCGAGCGGACTGCCGCGCTCACCGCGGACCTGGCTCCCGGCCTGCCCGATGGCGTGGGGGTCGAGATCGACGTCACCTGGCACGACACCCTCACCCCCGTCGACTGCGGCGAGAACCTGGAACGGATCGGCTGCCCGCACTGCGGTGCCTCGATCGACACTGAGTGGTACGCCGACCTGCTGGAAAGCCACTGTGAGGACGGCTTCGCCACCTTGGCCGTGGAAGTGCCCTGCTGCGGCGCCGCCACGTCGCTGGACGTGTTGGACTACGACTGGCCGTGCGGCTTCGCCCGCTTCGAGATCGCCATCTGGAACCCCGAACGTGACTGGTTCGGCGACGAGGAACTGGCCACCATCGGTGACACACTCGGGCACCCGGTGAAGCAGATCAGAGCCCACATTTGACTCAGGTATCAGCAGGAACCAAGTGCAGCCGTCCAGCCCGACATCACCCATTCAAGTTCAGTACCAAGAACGCGTCACGCCGTCATGGGCGGGTCTTGTGCCCGGTCGACTTCAGTCGCCCCAGTCTGGCCGCGCAGCCCTCTTTCCTCTTGGCCCCCTCCCGGCCGGCAGTGCAGGGTGACTCCATGACATGGACAGCACCGCAGGTGGAGCGCACCGGGCAGTTGGGTGGCCTGGGTACGGCAACTGAGCGTCGGATGCTGGAAGGTTGGCTGAGCTGGCATCGCGAAACTTTGCTGGCCAAGTGCGCCGGGCTTGAGCCGGCCCAGTTGGCGCGGACCACCGTGGAGCCGTCGCCCCTCACCCTTCTCGGCCTGGTCCGGCACATGGCGGAGGTGGAACGATGGTGGTTCCGGCGAAGCTTCGCCGGTGAGGCCATCGGCGATGTCTTCACCGGCCCGTCGGATGGCAATGAGGGACTCGATGGAGTCCGCGCAGCCGACGCGGAGAGAGACTTCGGGTTGTTCCGGGCCGAGGTCGCAGCATGCGACGCGGCGGCGGCCGGGCACGATCTCGACGAGACCTTCGTCTCCTCTCGCGGAGTTTCCCTCAGCCTGCGCTGGGTCTACGTGGCGATGATCCAGGAGTACGCCCGCCACAACGGCCACGCCGACTTCCTGCGGGAGCGGACCGACGGGGCGACGGGCGACTGAGCTTCTTCCTCGGACCGGTCGGAGGGCTGGTGCCGGGAGATACCTGATCGTTCGGGGCACCTGGTTCCATCGCATCTCGCGGGAGCCGCTCCCGAGCGCACTTGATCACCTCGTCCGGACGGTGGCGCGAAACCCCCGCCAGTTACGCTCGTACGCATGCACAGCCTGGCAATGATCGACAACTGGCCCGTCCCCACCGCCGCGGCGGCCGTCGTACGAGCGGACGGCACCGTCGTCGGTACGCACGGCCCGACCGCGCACCGTTTCCCGCTCGCCTCCGTCACCAAGCCGCTCGCGGCCTACGCGGCGCTCGTGGCGTACGAGGAGGGCGCGATCGAGCTCGACGAGCCGGCCGGCCCCGAGGGCTCCACCGTCCGCCATCTGCTGGCGCACACCAGCGGGCTCGCCTTCGACGAGCACCGCTCGACGTCGGCCCCCGGCACCCGCAGGATCTACTCCAACGCGGGCTTCGAGATGCTCGGCGACCACATCGCCAAGGCGACCGACATCCCGTTCCCGGAGTACGTACGCCAGGCCGTACTGGAACCGCTCGGGATGACATCGACGACGATGGACGGCTCGCCCGCCAAGGACGGCATCTCGACCGTCGACGACATGGCGCGGTTCGCGGCGGAGGTACAGGCACCGCGGCTCCTCGACCCGCGCACGGTGCTCGCCGCGCAGACCGTCGTTCACCCCGGCCTGAAGGGCATACTGCCGGGCTACGGCCACCAGAACCCCAACGACTGGGGCCTCGGCTTCGAAATCCGGGATCACAAGTCCCCGCACTGGACCGGCAGTTCCTCGTCACTCGCGACCTTCGGCCACTTCGGGCAGTCCGGCACGTTCCTGTGGATCGACCCGGTCGCGGGCGCGGCCTGTGTCGCGCTCACCGACCGGGCCTTCGGCCCGTGGGCGGTGGAGGCGTGGCCGCCGTTCACGGACGCGGTGCTCGCGGAGCTTCGTTCCGGACGCTGAGCCCCGGCTCCCCCGGCCGGTCCGCCCCCTTCTTGGTCCAGCACTCGAACCACACCGTCTTGCCGTTTCCGTCGCGGCGCGGTTCGGCGCCCCAGCGGTCGGTGACGGCCTCGACCAGCACGAGCCCCCTGCCGCCCTCGTCGAAGACGTCCCCGGCCGTCACGGACGGCAGTGCGGGGCAGTCGTCCGCTACCTCGACGCGCACACCCCGGGCCGGGAGCAGGAAGATCAACGTCTGGCAGCGTCGGCCGGGGACGTGCCGCACCACATTGGCGATCAGCTCGGTGAGCGCCAACTCCGCTGCGTCGGCCAGGTCGAGGAGATCCCAGCCGGTGAGGTAGAGGCGCAGGATGTGGCGCAGATGCCGGGCCGAGTGCTCCCCCATGGCGAAGTCGGCGCGGTAGGTCGGCTCCGGCAGGTCATCCAGCCGGGGATCGATTACGTGATTCATGTCACCAGAGTGCAGTCACGTGGTTACGCTCGGCTATGTACCGAACCGAACGCCGTGAGGCGTTGAACGCCGGAGGTGCCTCGCCGTGCCGAACATCCAGACCCTTGACCCCAGCGCCTCACCGTTGGACTACTACGGCTGGGAACTGCGCCGCCAGAGAGAGGCCCACAACCTCAAACAGGGCCAGCTCGGCGACATCATCTTCTGCACCGGCTCATTGATCGGCCAGATCGAGACCACGAAGAAGCTCCCCACTCGCGACTTCTCCGAGCGGGTGGACGCGGCACTCGGGACGGACGGGATGTTCTCGCGACTGATCGGCCTGGTGCTGCGCAGCCAGCTGCCGACCTGGTTCCAGCCCTACGCCGAGATGGAGTCCTGCGCCGCGTACATCTCCACGTACCAGGCGCAGTTGGTGTACGGGCTGTTGCAGACGGAGGAGTATGCGCGGGCGGTGCTCGCCACCGGGATGCCCGACGACCTCGAAGGGCTGGTGGCAGCCCGGATGGAACGCCAGCGCATCCTGGAGCGGGAACGGCCGCCGCTGGCCTGGACCGTTCTCGACGAGGCGGTGCTGCACCGGCCGATCGGCGGTCACGGGGTGATGCGGAGGCAACTCCAGCGCCTGTTGGACTTCACCGGACAGCGCTGGATGCAGATCCAGGTGCTTCCCTTCTCGGCCGGTGAACACGCGAGTCTCGCAGGGTCGTTCAACCTACTTCGCTTCGACGAAGATCCCGACATCGTCTACACAGAGGACGTCATCTCCGGCCACATGACGGCCAGTCCCGACACGGTCAGGGAAGCCGCGCTCCGTTACGCTCGCCTTCAGGCCGCCGCCCTCTCCGTCGAGGACTCCGCGGCCCTGATCGCCCGGGTGATGGAGGAGCATTATGAAGACCGGCCCCGAGTTGACGAACGCCCTGTGGCGTAAGTCGAGTTACAGCGGAAGCACCGGTGGCGACTGCGTCGAGTGCACCGTCACCGGCGGCGCGGCCTGGCGCAAGTCCAGTTACAGCGGAAACACCGGTGGTGATTGCGTCGAAGTGGCCGACGGTCTCCCCTGCGCCGTGCCCGTTCGCGACAGCAAGAACCCCGACGGCCCCGTCGTGACCGTCGGGGCCCGTGCTTGGCAGTCCTTCGTGGACGGGCTTCGCTGAGAGCCGCCGCGAAGCCGGCACGACGAGGGGCTCGGGACGGCCACCTGCCTTCGTCCCGGGCCCTCTTCGTCTTCGTCTTCGTCAGACGAGCGGTTCGATCATGTGGGTCCGGCGCTGGGACCGCGTGGCCGCGTCACCCGACCAGGCCGTCCGGTTCGGGTCGAGCCCCACACCGTTGGCGAGCCCGAGACGGGCGATCACGGCATTGTGCTCGATGCATGCCTGCCTCATCGGGTCGATGAACTGATCCTGCAGCTCCACCTGAGTGACAGCCGCCGCGGCTCTGACCTTCGCCTCGATGAAGTCGTAGACGTGTTCCAGCTGTTCGGACCGGGGTGTGATGGAACCGTCCTCGGTGTAGTTGAGGTCCGGCCCGCTGCTGCCCGGGTCGTCGTTCCTGACCGCCGGCTCGGGGCCGAGGGCGAAGTTGGCCGGTACGTTCTTCAGGGCCTTGGAGACGGCGCCGGCTTGGGCGCTTGCCGTCGTGAACGCCGTCGGGGCGTGCGGCGCCAGCTCGGTCACGACGTCGGTCAGCTGGGTCGCGGTGAGGAGTGCGGCGAAATCCCCCAGCAGTGACTTGGGCACGATGTGGTGCAGGGTGTGCACCAGTGCGTTGCCCGGGTTGGCGGCCTTCTCCGCGGCCAGGGCGTTCTTCGTCGGGTTGTTCTTCCAGTCGCCGGCACGCTGGACCGGTGTCTCCGCGGTCGGGGACCCTCCTGCTCCCGGGTTCTCCCGGTCGCCGGTCGCTGCGGTCCGTGCCGGTGCGGACATGACCCGGCGGGCGTTCTGTTCCGCAGCCCGTTCGTAGGTGTCCGAAGGGTCGGAGATCCGCAGGCCCGCGCCGTTGTCAGTGCCGGAGACGGCGCCCTGCCGCTGCTGGATGACATGGGTCAGCTCGTGGGCGAGCGTGTGCTTGTCGCCTCCACCGGCGCCGACGACGACGTGATGGCCGGAGGTGTAGGCGCGGGCACCGACCTCGGCGGCGGAGGCCCGTGCGGCGCTGTCGTCGTGAATGCGTACGTCGGAGAAGTCGGCACCAAGTCGGGCCTCCATCTCCTCCCGCAGCGCGGTGCCCATGGGCTTACCTCCGGTACGCAGCACCTCGTGGACGGCGGAGCGCTGCACCTCGTGCTGCTCCTCGGGCTGCGCCCAGGAGTGCCCCGCCCGCCGGAGCAGTTGGACGACGGCGGCGTTGCCGAGACTGCTCTGCAGGGCGCGCGGCGTGTGCGAGGGGAGTTGGCTCGTGCCCGGCGCTCTCTCCGGAGTACGCACGCGAGCAGAGTCACGGGCTCCGTCAACGGTGTGGTCGGATTCGCGTGCGCGCATCAGAAGCCTTCCGGAGGGGTGCACGGGCTGGTGGCCTCTCATCACTACACGGCCCCTTCCGGTGCGGGCCAGGTACCCGAGGGCAGAATCGGCCGACTTGGCGGACAGGGAGGCATGGCCGCCGCGGCACCCGCTACCCTCCTCGGCCATGGCCGACATAGTCCGCGCTACCGCCGCCGATGTCCCGGGGCTCGCTTCCGTGCTCGCCAGCGCCTACGCCGAGGACCCCGTCTGGTCCTGGCTGATGCCGCACGACCGGGACCGGCGGCTGCGACTGCTGTTCACCGCGCATCTGGCGCAGCAGGTCCCGGCGGGTCGGGTGTGGACCGACCCGGACCGCACGGTGACGGCGGTGTGGGCGGAGCCCGGGAAATGGAAGCTGCCGGTGAGCTATCTGCTGCGCAACGCGGGCACCCTCCTGCGGGCCGGGCGGGCCCAACTGCCCAGGACCGGGCTGCGGTTGCTGGCGATGGAGCACCGTCATCCCGTGGACCCCGCGCACTGGTACGTCGAGTACATCGGCACGCACGCGGACGTGCGTGGCACGGGGCGGGGGTCACAGGTGCTGGGCGGGTTGCTGGAGCAGGCGGACGCGGACGGGCGGCCGGTGTTCCTGGAGTCGAGCAACCACCGCAATCTGACCTTCTACCAGCGGCACGGCTTCACGGTGCAGGAGGAGATGACGTTCCGGTCCGGGCCGCCGATGTGGTCGATGTGGCGACGGGACGCGGACCGGTAGCGTTTCGCGGTCGGTGGCACCCGGCTCGGGGCGTCAGTCGATGTAGTTCGTGAGCACGCAGCCGTCCACTTCCGCGGGTGCCTGCTCGAACCCGGTGGGGATGCCGCCCGTGTCCCGGCAGAACAGGTGCAGGAGCCCGGACTTCTTGAGGTCCTGCCGGGTCTCGACCGTCGAGGAGTACACGGCGAAGTCCTTCCCGACGAGGTAGCCGCCGCCGCGCTGCTGGGCTCTGGCCTGGAAGGTCTTCATGTGGTCGATGGAGAGGAGCCGGATCGACATCTTCTTGGCGTTGTAGCAGACGCCGCGCTCCTTGATGCCCCACTCGGAGCCCACCGACTCCTCCTCGGAGTTCTTCGGCTCCAGGTGCATGCCGGTGCAGGTGGTGCGTCCCGCGACGAACGTCTCGATGTCCGCCATGGTGGCGGCGCTCGGCAGGCCCGCGCTCAGCGACGTACCGCCCCCGGCTTCCGGCGAGCTCTGGCCGGCCGCGTCCGGTGTCTTCCCGCCGTCGTCGCCGGATGAGTCGCTGCTCCCGCAGGCGCTCATCGCGCCCAGCGCCAACACGGCCGCCGCACCGGCCACCATCCGCCGAAACCGCATCTCGCCCTCATCCCCTGTCGGCAGCCTCCGGGGGACGGGGGCCTGATCACTACTCCCCCGCCCCAACTCTTCCTCGTTCAGGGTCGGTTGCCAAAGACGAGCTCCGGCCGCGACACCTGGAAGATCAAGCCACAACCACGGAGTTCGCGCAACCGGTCGGCAGCCTGGACCGGAAACCGGCAGCAGCTCAGGCCGACAGTTCCCAGATCAGCACCTCGGCCGCCCCGGCCACCCCAGCCCCCTCGGCCGCCACCAGCTCCAGCCCCGCCTCCCCGCTGATCCGTGCCGCGTCACCGGCCGCCAGCGCCTCGTCGCCGATCCGCACGCCGCCGACCACCACGTGGACGTACACCCGCGCCGCGTCCGGCACCGCCGCACGCTCACCCGCGGCGAGCCTGCGCACCCACAGCCGGGCGCCCGCCTGCGGAACGGCGTACGGGGCGGAGGCGGCGAGGCCGGGGACGATCGTGTACGCGGGGTCGCCGCCGGGTTCGAGGGGGGCGAGCCACATCTGGAGGAAGGTGAGCGGACCGTCGCCGTCGTTGCGTTCCACGTGCCGTACGCCGGCCGCGGCGCTGAGGTGCTGGAGGTCGCCGGCCCGTACGACCGTGGCGTGGCCGGTCGAGTCGCGGTGGGTCAGCTCGCCCTCGACGACCCAGGTGATGATCTCGGTGTGGCTGTGCGGGTGCTCGTCGAAGCCCGCGCCCGGGGCGAGGCGTTCCTCGTTGCAGGCCAGCATCGCGCCGAAGCGGAGGTTGTCCGGGTCGTAGAAGGTGCCGAACGAGAAGGCGTGCAGCGACTCGATGCCGGCCGCTTCGTCCCCGCCCGTGAAACGGTCGTCGGAGCGCTGTACGGAGATCATCCGTCCACGGTAGCCGGGCGCGCCCGGCCCCGCGGGCCCCTCAACGACCTGCCGACCGCCCCCGAAAAAGTGGCCCGCGCACCGGTTCGCTACCCGGCAGTACGACCCGCGACCGCCCCGGCCCTCCGTGCACCTGGTCCGATGAGGCAGTCTTGTGTGCGTGCCCCGACCCGATCCTGAGCAGCCCGCTGCCAACGACGCCCCCCTGCATGCCGCGACCCTGAAGAGGCTGGAGCGGTCCTCCGGCCGACTGGCCGCCAACGCGATCGCCCGCATGGACGAGACGCTGCCGTGGTACCGGGCGATGCCCCCGGAGAACCGGTCCTGGATCGGCCTGGTGGCCCAGGCCGGGATCGCGGCGTTCACCGAGTGGTTCCGGCATCCGGAGACCCCGCAGGCCATCTCCACCGATGTGTTCGGTACGGCCCCGCGGGAGCTGACCCGGGCCATCACCCTGCGGCAGACCGTGGAGATGGTGCGGACGACGATCGAGGTCATGGAGGCCGCGATCGAGGAGGTCGCCGCGCCCGGCGACGAATCGGTGCTGCGTGAGGCGCTGCTCGTCTACGCGCGGGAGATCGCCTTCGCGACCGCCCAGGTGTACGCGCAGGCCGCCGAGGCCCGTGGTGCCTGGGACGCCCGGCTGGAATCGCTCGTGGTGAACGCGGTGCTGTCCGGCGAGGCCGACGAGGGTGCGGTGTCCCGTGCCGCGGCGCTCGGCTGGAACTCCCCCGAGCACGTCTGTGTGGTGCTCGGCACCGCCCCGGACGGTGACAGTGAGCTGACCGTGGAGGCGATCCGGCGGGCCGCCCGGCATGCGAAGCTCCAGGTCCTGACCGGGGTGCTGGGCAACCGGCTGGTCGTCATCGCGGGCGGCAGCGACAACCCGCTGCATGTCGCGAAGGCGCTGATCGGCCCGTACGCGGCGGGTCCCGTCGTCGCCGGGCCGGTGGTGCCCGACCTGCTGGCGGCCACCCGGTCCGCGCAGGCGGCGGCGGCCGGGCTGAAGGCGTGCACTGCCTGGCAGGACGCCCCACGCCCCGTGCTGGCCGACGATCTGCTGCCGGAGCGGGCCATGGCGGGAGACCCGGCCGCGCGGGACCAGTTGGTGGAGGAGATCTACAGACCGCTGGAGGAGGCGGGCTCCGCTCTCCTGGAGACACTGAGTGTGTATCTGGAGCAGGCGAGCAGTCTGGAAGGCGCGGCAAGGATGCTTTTTGTCCACCCGAACACCGTGCGCTACCGGCTTCGACGTGTGACTGACGTCACCGGGTGGTCGCCCTCCGACGTCCGCTCGGCGTTCACGCTGCGAATCGCCCTGATCCTGGGGCGCTTGGCCGCGAGAGACACCCAGTCCTAAACTTTTGTCGGACATCAACAATTCCCTATACGGTTCTTCGTCCCTGTCCCCACGGGCGTTACGGACCGTTCGCAAGAGAGAGTGTGAGGGTGCTCGTACTCGTCGCTCCCGGCCAAGGCGCTCAGACGCCCGGCTTCCTGACCCCCTGGCTCGACCTCCCCGGCGCTGCCGACCGCATCGCGGCCTGGTCCGACGCCATCGGTCTCGACCTCACCCACTACGGCACCGAGGCCGACGCAGAGGCGATCCGTGACACCGCGGTGGCCCAGCCGCTGCTGGTCGCCGCCGGTCTGCTGTCCGCTGCCGCAATCAACGCGTCGCCCGACATCGTCGCGGGTCACAGTGTGGGCGAGATCACCGCAGCCGCCTTCGCCGGAGTCATCGACGACGAGGCCGCGCTCCGTCTGGTGCGGGCCCGTGGGCTCGCCATGGCGGACGCCGCGGCGGTCACCGAGACCGGCATGGCGGCGCTGCTCGGCGGCGATCCCGAGGTGTCGGTCCCGCATCTGGAGAAGCTCGGCCTGACCCCGGCGAACGTCAACGGGGGCGGCCAGATCGTCGCCGCCGGCACCGCGGAGCAGATCGCCGCGCTGGTCGCGGACATGCCCGAGGGTGTGCGGCGCGTGGTGCCGCTCAAGGTCGCCGGAGCCTTCCACACGCACCACATGGCGCCCGCGGTCGAGCGGCTGCGTGAGGCCGCTCTGGAGCTGAAGATCGCCGATCCGGCCGTGACGTACGTCTCGAACGCCGACGGCGGGATCGTTGCCACCGGTGACGAGGTGGTCTCCCGACTGGTCGGCCAGGTGGCCAACCCGGTCCGCTGGGACCTGTGCATGGAGACGTTCAAGAAGATGGGCGTCACGGCCCTCATCGAGGTGTGCCCCGGGGGCACCCTCACGGGTCTCGCCAAGCGTGCGATGCCCGGTGTGCAGACCCTCGCGCTCAAGACCCCCGACGACCTCGACGCGGCCCGCGCGCTCATCACCGAGCACGCGGGCGCATAAGGAGCCCGAGAGCATGTCGAAGATCAAGCCCAGCCAGGGCGCCCCGTACGCACGCATCCTGGGCGTGGGCGGTTACCGTCCGACCCGTGTCGTGCCGAACGAGGTGATCCTCGAAACGATCGACTCGTCCGACGAGTGGATCCGCTCGCGCTCCGGCATCGTGACCCGTCACTGGGCCTCCGAGGAGGAGACTGTGGCGGCCATGTCCGTGGAGGCGTCCGGCAAGGCCATCGCGGACGCCGGGATCGATCCCTCGCAGATCGGTGCCGTGATCGTCTCCACCGTCTCGCACTTCAAGCAGACCCCGGCCATCGCGACCGAGATCGCCCACAAGGTCGGTGCGGGCAAGCCCGCCGCCTTCGACATCTCGGCCGGCTGCGCGGGCTTCGGCTACGGACTGACGCTCGCCAAGGGCATGATCGTCGAGGGTTCGGCCGAGTACGTCCTCGTCATCGGCGTGGAGCGGCTCAGCGACCTCACCGACCTGAAGGACCGGGCGACCGCCTTCCTCTTCGGCGACGGCGCGGGCGCGGTCGTCGTCGGCCCCTCCAAGGTGCCGGCCATCGGGCCGACCGTCTGGGGCTCCGAGGGCGACAAGTCCGAGACCATCAAGCAGACCGTGCCGTGGAACGACTTCCGCGTCGGCGACGTCGCCCAGCTCCCGCTCAACGAGGACGGCGAGGTCAAGTTCCCGGCCATCACGCAGGAGGGCCAGGCGGTCTTCCGCTGGGCCGTCTTCGAGATGGCGAAGGTCGCCCAGCAGGCGCTGGACGCGGCCGGGATCTCCGCGGAAGACCTGGACGTCTTCATTCCGCACCAGGCCAACATGCGGATCATCGACTCGATGGTGAAGACCCTGAAACTGCCGGAGAACGTCACGGTCGCTCGTGACGTGGAGACCACCGGCAACACCTCCGCCGCCTCGATTCCGCTCGCGATGGAGCGGCTTCTGGCGACCGGTCAGGCCAAGAGCGGCGACACGGCGCTCGTCATCGGATTCGGGGCGGGTCTCGTCTACGCCGCGACGGTCGTTACCCTCCCCTAGGCACACCAGGCCCTTTCGGCCCGGACGTCCCAACCCAGCACATACACACCGAAGGAGCGCCAACATGGCTGCCACGCAGGAAGAGATCGTCAAGGGTCTCGCCGACATCGTCAACGAGATCGCCGGTATCCCGGCCGAGGACGTCCAGCTGGACAAGTCCTTCACCGACGACCTGGACGTCGACTCGCTGTCCATGGTCGAGGTCGTCGTCGCCGCCGAGGAGCGCTTCGACGTGAAGATCCCCGACGAGGACGTCAAGAACCTCAAGACGGTCGGCGACGCCGCCGAGTACATCCTGAAGCACCAGGCCTGATCAGGCCGACCCTGTGTCGCCACCCGGCGGTGGCGCCGCTGATTCACGACCCCCTACACGTGGAGAAGATTTTCCAGTGAACTCGACCAATCGCACCGTGGTCGTCACCGGTATCGGCGCAACCACTCCGCTGGGTGGCGACACGGCGTCGACCTGGGAAGGACTGATGGCCGGTCGTTCCGGTGTCAGGACTCTCGAGGGCGAACGTTTCGCCGAACTGCCCGTCCGGATCGCCGCGACCGCGGCTGTCGACCCGGGCGACGTACTGCCCCGCCCGCTCGCCCGCAAGCTGGACCGCTCGGCGCAGTTCGCGCTGATCGCGGCCCGCGAGGCCTGGGCCGACGCCGGTTTCACCGGCAAGGCCGGTGAGGACGAGCAGGTCCGGCCCGAGCGGCTGGGCTCGGTCATCGCCTCCGGTATCGGCGGTGTGACCACCCTGCTCGACCAGTACGACGTGCTCAAGGAGAAGGGCGTACGCCGCGTCTCCCCGCACACCGTGCCCATGCTCATGCCGAACGGCCCGGCCGCCAACGTCGGCCTGGAGGTCAACGCCCAGGCCGGTGTGCACACCCCGGTCTCCGCGTGCGCCTCGGGTGCCGAGGCGATCGGGTACGCCGTCGAGATGATCCGCACCGGCCGTGCCGATGTGGTCCTCGCCGGTGGCACCGAGGCGGCCATCCACCCGCTGCCGATCGTGGCGTTCGCCAACATGATGGCGATGTCCAAGAACAACGACGAGCCCGAGAAGGCCTCGCGTCCGTACGACACGGGCCGTGACGGCTTCGTCCTCGGCGAGGGTGCCGGGGTCGTCGTCCTGGAGTCCGCGGAGCACGCCGCCGCGCGTGGCGCCAAGGTCTACTGCGAGGTGCTGGGCCAGGGTCTGTCCGCGGACGCCCACCACATCGCGCAGCCGGAGCCGACCGGCCGCGGCATCGCCACCGCGCTGCAGAACCTGCTGGACCAGACCGACCTGAAGCCGTCGGAGGTCGTGCACCTCAACGCGCACGCCACGTCGACGCCGCAGGGCGACGTCGCCGAGCTGAAGGCGCTGCGCAAGGTGCTCGGCGACGACCTCGACCACGTCGCGATCTCCGCGACGAAGTCGATGACCGGCCACCTGCTCGGTGGTGCGGGCGGCATCGAGACCGTCGCGACGGTTCTGGCGCTGCACCACCGGATGGCTCCGCCGACGATCAACATCGACGAGCTCGACGAGGCCGTGGAGGCGGACATCGTGCGCGACAAGCCGCGGCCGCTGCCGGAGGGCTCCATCGCCGCGATCAACAACTCGTTCGGGTTCGGCGGGCACAACGTCGTCCTGGCGTTCCGCAGCGTCTGACGCCCAGCCC
Source organism: Streptomyces sp. NPDC052052 (assembly GCF_040680455.1). Taxonomy (NCBI): domain Bacteria; kingdom Bacillati; phylum Actinomycetota; class Actinomycetes; order Kitasatosporales; family Streptomycetaceae; genus Streptomyces; species Streptomyces sp. NPDC052052. Next base: position 135,548 of record NZ_JBFAWU010000016.1, read on the forward strand.
GAGGCCCAGTCCGAAGCCCGATACACCGAAGCCCGCTTCCCCCGTCGGGGAGGCGGGCTTCGTCCGTCGTACGCGACGGTCCGGCATGGTCCGGACGCGGCACCGGGCCCTACACCACCTGGTGCAGCCAGCGCACCGGCGCACCCTCTCCCGCGTGGCGGAAGGGCTCCAGTTCGTCGTCCCACGGCTTGCCGAGCAGCTTGGCGATCTCGGCCTGCAGGTCGCTCTCGCCGCGCACGGACCGCGCCAGTGCGGCCCGCAGCCGGTCCTCGGGCACCAGGATGTCGCCGTGCATGCCGGTGACGGCGTGGAAGATGCCCAGGCCGGGCGTGGAGCTGTAGCGCTCGCCCTCCGCCGTGGGGCTGGGCTCGGCCGTCACCTCGAACCGCAGCAGGTCCCAGCCGCGCAGTGCGGAGGCCAGTTGCGACGCCGTGCCGGCGGCGGCCTGCCAGGAGAACTCGGCCCGCCAGGTACCGGGGGCGGCAGGCTGTCTGATCCAGTCCAGCTGGACCCGCACCCCGAGGACACCCGCCACCGCCCATTCGACATGGGGGCAGAGCGCGCGTGGTGCGGAGTGAACGTACAGAACTCCACGTGTCGTCACCGGGACCTCCAGTGTGGGACGAAGTTCGCCTTTCCCAGCGGCCCCGCGTCCGTACCGTCCCTTGTCCGCCGGCTCCCGAGGTCGTCATCAGTAAACAGCATCGGGGTGAATCTCCTGAAAAAGGACCGAATATGACGTGATGTGATTGTCGGAAAGCACCCGAGTGGAGCCGGGTACGGGGACATGCCGCTGGCTCGACGAGGAAAAGCTACCGCGCGGCGGCGTCCCGGGGGTGACGTACGGTCGGTCCCGGGCCCTTCCCTCGCTCGGCTTTCACCCTGCGGGGCACCCGGGCCCTCCGACCGGTGCCAGGAGGGGTTGCCGGAGGCATGAGCGAGGGGGATCAAGGGATGCGGAATCGTTCCGCCCGTCGTCGTCCGCGTACCGCGGCAGCCGTGCTGACGGTGGTCTCGCTGCTCGGCGCGGCCGCCCTGACGGGGTGCCAGGGGACGGCGGAGAAGCCGGGGGCCGAAAAGCGGTCGCCGTCCGCCGAGGCTCCGGACTGGAACCGCAGCCCGGCGTCGGTGGCCGCGGTCGGGGACTCCATCACCCGTGGTTTCGACGCCTGTTCGGCGCTGTCGGACTGTCCCGAGGTGTCCTGGGCGACCGGCACGGACAGCATCGTGCGCAGCCTCGCCGTGCGGCTGCTGGGAGCGTCGGGGGTCGCCGGACACAGCTGGAACCATGCCGAGACGGGGGCCAGGATCGCGCAGCTGCCGAAGCAGATGACGCTGGCCGCGAAGGAGAAGCCGGATCTGGTGACCGTGATGATCGGCGCCAATGACGCCTGCCGGGACACCGTGACCCAGATGACACCGGTGGCGGACTTCCGGGCGTCGTTCGAGGCGGCGATGCGCGAGTTGCGGACCAAGGCGCCGAAGACACAGGTGTACGTGACGAGCGTGCCGGATCTGATGCGGCTCTGGTCGATAGGGCGGGACAACGCCCTGAGCAAGCAGATCTGGAACCTGGGGATCTGCCGGTCGATGCTGGGCGATGCGGACGACATGGGTGCGGACGCCGTGGCCCGGCGCGCGTCGGTGCAGAAGCGGGTGGTGGCCTACAACGACGTGCTGCGGACGGTCTGCGCGAAGGACCCGCTCTGCCGCTACGACGGCGGGGCGGTCTTCGACTACCGCTTCACCGGCGCACAGCTCAGCCAGTGGGACTGGTTCCATCCGGGGCGCGACGGCCAGGCCCGACTGGCAGAGATCGCGTACCGCAATGTCACGTCGGCCCGTCCCCCGGCGTAGGGTCTGTGATCATGAACACGGGTTCGGGCACGGCGCTGCACAGGGACGTATTCGGCACGCTCGCGGACGGCACCGCTGTGCACCGCTGGACGCTGGAACGGGACGGCATCCAGGTGCGGGTGCTGACGTACGGCGGCATCGTGCAGTCCGTCGAGGTGCCCGACCGGGACGGGCGGCGGGCGGATGTCGCGCTCGGGCTGCCGGACCTCGACGGGTACCAGCGGTATCCGGGGCCGCACTTCGGCGCGGTGGTCGGGCGGTACGCGAACCGGATCGGCGGTGCCCGTTTCGAGCTGGACGGGCAGACGTACCGGGTGACGCGCAACGACGGCCGCAACCATGTGCACGGCGGGGACCGGGGCTTCAGCCGGCGGGTGTGGCAGGCGCAGGAGGTGGCCGACGGGGTGCGGCTCTCCCTGGTCGCCGAGGACGGCGAGGAGGGCTTCCCCGGCCGTCTGGCGCTGTCGGTGACGTACACCCTGGACGAGGGCGGGGCGCTGCGGATCGCGTACCGGGCCACGACCGACGCCCCGACGGTGCTGAACCTGACAAACCACACGTACTGGAACCTCGCGGGCGCGGACAGCGGCAGCGCGCTCGGGCAGGTGCTGCGGATCGCGGCCGGGCGGATCACCCCGGTGGATGCCGAGTTGCTGCCGACGGGCGAGTTCCTGCCGGTGGACGGGACCCGGTTCGACTTCCGTGAGCCGAAGTCGGTCGGCCCGGGCTACGACCACAACTTCGTGCTGGACCGGGCCGGGGAGCCGGCGGCCGAGCTGTACGACGAGGCGTCGGGGCGGGTCCTGACCGTCACCACGACGGAGCCGGGGATGCAGCTCTACACGGCGGACCACTTCGACGGGCAGCCGTTCGGGCCCTGTGCCGGGATCGCGCTGGAGACCCAGCACTTCCCGGACTCCCCGAACCGGCCCGAGTTCCCGAGCACGGTGCTGCGGCCGGGCGAGGAGTACGTCTCGACGACGGTGTACGGGTTCGGGGTGCGCTGAGCACCGACCGGGTGGCATGAGGAGAGCCCCGGCGCGGGGTGGGACACCGCGCCGGGGCTCTCCCGTACCGGGGGGGTGTCGCTACTCCTCGACGTCCACCGTCGCCCTGAGGCGTACGTCGCCGAGCGAGTGGGCCGCCTGGACCTCGTAGGTGCCGGGGACGAGGGTCCAGTCGTGCGCCGTCTCGTCCCAGATCTCGTACCCGCGCCGCTCCAGCGGGATCACGGCCTCGACGCTCTCGCCGGGGGCCGCCTCGACGCGGGCGAAGCCGGCCAGCCAGCGGGCCGGGCGTTCGGCGGTGTCTTCCTGGGGTGCCAGGTAGAGCTGGACGGTCTCGGCGCCGGGCCGGGTGCCGGTGTTGCGGAGGCGGACGGTGACGGTGCCGGGAGCGGCGTCGAGGCTCTCGTACTCCCAGGTGGTGTAGCCGAGTCCGTGGCCGAAGGGGTACGCGGGCGCGGTGCCGGCCTTCTCCCAGGCCCGGTAGCCGATGAACACGCCCTCGCCGTAGTGGAGTTGGCCGTCGATCGGGGTGGTGCGGGAGACCGGGGCGTCGGCGAGGGCGACCGGCCAGGTGGTGGGCAGCCGCCCGCCCGGTTCCTCGGCGCCGAGCAGGACGTCCGCCAGGGCGTGGCCGGCCTCCTGGCCGGGGAACCAGCTGAGCAGCACCGCGGCGACCTCGTCGCGCCACGGAAGCTCCACCGGGGCCCCGGAGTTGACGATCACGACGGTGTTCGGGTTCACCGCGGCGACGGCCCTGACGAGGGCGTTCTGGTGGCCGGGGAGCTCCAGGCCGGTGCGGTCGAAGCCCTCGGACTCGACGCGTTCGGTGGTGCCCACGACGACGATCGCGTTGTCGGCCGTGCGGGCCGACTCGACGGCTTCGGCGATGAGTTCCCGGGGGTCGCGCTGCGGGCCGAGGTGGCAGAGGGAGAAGAGGACGCCGGAGACCGGCGAGTCCTCGCCCAGGGTGTCGGGGACACACCGCAGGGAGACCTCGACGGGTTCGCCCGCGGTGAGGTGGATCCGGCCGCGTTCCACGGGGTTGCCGAAGAACGCCTCCCCGGGGTCGTCGGAGGCGGTGGCGCGCTGGACCCCGTCGTACAGGGGCTGCCCCGCGACGGTCAGGCGGAGCTCCCCGGTGCCGCGGGTGCCGAAGACGTGCTCGCCGCTGTCGCGGGGGACGAAGGTGCCGCTGATCTCGACGCTGTGCAGCGCCTGAGGGGTCACACCCTCGGGGAAGCCGGTGCCGATCCACTGGATGGTGCCCCGGTGCAGCGGGGCCGAGCCGATGACGGTGCCGGAGGCGTCGTGGCAGACGGCCCTGAGCTCGAAGCCCTTCTCGGCCAGGGTGAGTTCGTCGTTCGGGTCGGCGCCGACGCGGTAGTCGAGCACGCCCTCGGGCAGGGCGGCGGCGAGGCCGTCCAGCGGCGGGACGATGTGGTGCGGGGCGACCTGGGCGGAGCCGCCGCCGAGGACCCGGGCGTCCCGGGCGAGCGCCCCGCTGAGCGCGACCCTGCGGACGGCGGCCGGGTCGATGGGCAGGGCGGCGCGTTCGTTGCGCAGGAGGACGAAGGAGCGGCGGGCGATCTCGCGGGCCAGGGCGTCCCCGTCGACGGCGTCGGGGAGGGTGGCCTCGTCCACGGCGGGCGGGGCGCCGTCCAGGATGCCGACCCGGGCGGCCAGTCGCAGCACGTTGCGTACCGCCGCGTCGACGACGGACTCCTCGACCTCACCGGCCCGTACCGCGTCGGCGAGCGCCTTCCCGTACACGGTCCTGGGGCCCGGCATGGCGACGTCGAGGCCGGCGGAGATGGCGGCGACGGTGGAGCGGGCGGCCAGCCAGTCGGAGACGACGAACCCGTCGAAGCCCCATTCGCCGCGCAGCACGGTGTTCAGCAGAGGGTGGTGCTCGGTCATGGTGACGCCGTTGACCTGGTTGTACGCGGCCATGACGCCCCAGGGGCGGGCGTTCTTGACGACGCGTTCGAAGGGTGCAAGGTAGAGCTCGCGCAGCGGGCGCGGGGCGACGATGTTGTCGACCGTGAAGCGGTCGGTCTCCGCGTCGTTGGCGACGAAGTGCTTGACGGTCGTGGCGACTCCGCCGTCCTGCACGCCCCGCACATGGGCGGCGCCGATCTCGCCGGTGAGGTACGGGTCCTCGCTGTACGCCTCGAAGTGGCGGCCGCCGAGCGGGGACCGGTGGAGGTTCACGGTCGGCGCGAGGAGGACGTGCACGCCCTTGCGGCGGGCCTCCTGGGCGAGCAGCCATCCGGCTCGGCGGGCCAGGTCCGGGTCCCAGGCCGCGGCGAGCGCGGTCGGCGAGGGCAGCGCGACGGACGGGTCGTCCGGGTTCCATTCGGCCCCGCGGACACCGACCGGCCCGTCGGACATCACCAGCGGGAGCAGTCCGACCGCGGGGAGTCCGGGGAGCGACCACATGTCCTGGCCGGCCAGCAGCCGCGTCTTGTCGTCGAGCCCCAGCGCGGCGAGCGCCGCATCGACCGCGGCCTCGCGGACGGCATCGGGATGACTGGATGCGGGCGCACCTGCCACGGGCGTACCTCCTCGTCGACCTCCGGCACGGAAGGTCTCCCTAGTGACTCCCCCACGACCAGAGAAGTATGATTTGTCATCATTTCATTGACCGGCCCGCGGGGCTCGTTCATAGCCCGTAGCGCGAGGCGGCCCGGCGGCGCGGCACGGTCCGGCGGCACGGGGCGGCCCGCAACCGCCTGTACGACAAGATCGATAAGCACCACCTGCGGGTGATTTCGCAGCGGTCTACGCGCGTCCGGGATCATGACGCCGCCCAGGCGCCCCAGGGTGGGGCGCATGACTTCCACGCCTGCCGGATCTTCCTCCGGCCTGCCCTCGCGCCGCACCGTGATCACGGGCGCCGCAGCCGGTGCCGCCGCCCTTGCCGTGACGGCCGCGGGTTCCGCACATGCCGCGGCACCCGGCTCCCCCGACGCCCCGGTGACCGCGCTCGCGCCCGCGGCCACCGGCTCGGACTGGGACGCCTGTCTGACCGTGGCCCGCGCCATCGTCGTCCACGACGAGCAGGACCAGCCGCTGGTCCCCCGCTACCGGGACGTCCTGCTGTCCAAGGGGCTGCCGCGCACCCGTAAGGCTCCCAAGAAGGTGCTGGTCGTCGGCGCGGGCCCGGCCGGCCTCACCGCCGCCCGGCTGCTCCGCGACGCCGGGCACACCGTCACCGTGATCGAGGCCAACGGCAATCGGGTCGGCGGCCGGATCAAGACCTTCCGCGCGGGCGGACACGAGCACGCCAAGGCGCCCTTCGCCGACCCGAAGCAGTACGCCGAGGCCGGCGCCATGCGGATCCCCGACAGCCACCCGCTCGTCACCGGGCTCATGGACGGCTTCGAGCTGAAGCGCCGCCGCTTCTACCTCGCCGATGTCGACGCCGAGGGCCGGCCGGTGAACCGTACCTGGATCCACGTCAACGGCATCCGGATGCGCAAGGCGGACTACGCGGCGAAACCGCAGGCGATCAACCGCTCGTTCGGCGTCCCGGCCGCGTTCGAGGACAAGCCCGCCGCGACGATCGTGCGGGAGGCCTTCGCGCCCGTGCGCAAGGAGTTCGAGGGCAAGGAGGGCCGCGAACTCGTGGAGGGCTGGGCCCGGGTCATCCAGCGGTACGGGCACTGGTCGATGTTCCGCTTCCTGACCGAGGCGGCCAAGCTCGACGAGCGCACCATCGACCTCGTCGGCACCGTCGAGAACCTCACCTCGCGGCTCCATCTCGCCTTTGTGCACAGCTTCATCGGGTCGTCGCTGATCAGCCCGGACACCGCGTTCTACGAGCTGCCGAACGGCACGGCCACCCTCGCCGACGCGATGTACGCGCGGGTCAAGGACCTGGTGCGGCTGGACCGCCGGGCCGCCAGAATCAGCTACGGCGCGAACAGCGTCCGGGTCGAGACGGTGTCCGAGGGCCGCGACGGCAAGCCGCTCGTGCGCGAGGCCTTCACCGGCGACCGGGCGATCATCACCGTGCCGTTCTCCGGGCTGCGCCACATCCCGGTGTCCCCCGCGCTCAGTTACGGCAAGCGGCGGGCGATCACCGAGATCCACTACGACGCGGCGACCAAGGTGCTCCTCGAGTTCAGCCGCCGCTGGTGGGAGTTCGAGGAGAAGGACTGGAAGGCCGAACTGGACCGGATCAGGCCCGGTCTGTACGAGGCCTACCGGCTGGGCAGGGCGCCGGCCGACGGCTCGTTGCTGGGCGCCCACCCCTCCGTGCCGTCCGGGCATCTTCCGCCCAACCAGCGGGTGCACTACGCGGCGTACCGGGCCACCGCCCGCAACCAGCCCGAGGCGGCCCACGTCATCGGCGGCGGATCGGTCACCGACAACCCCAACCGCTTCATGTTCCAGCCGTCCCACCCGGTCGAAGGCAGTGCGGGCGGCGTGGTCCTCGCCTCGTACAGCTGGGCCGACGACGCGCTGAAGTGGGACTCGCTGGACGACGACGAGCGCTACCCGCACGCCCTGGGCGGGGTGCAGGACGTGTACGGGCAGCGCATCGAGGTCTTCTACACGGGTGTCGGCGCCACCCAGTCGTGGATGCGCGACCCGTACGCGTACGGCGAGGCGTCGGTGCTGCTGCCGGGGCAGCACACCGAGCTCTTCGCCGATGTGCGCTCCGTCGAGGGGCCGCTGCACTTCGCCGGCTGTCACACCTCGATCAAGCCGGCCTGGATCGAGGGCGCCCTGGAGTCGGCGGTCAGGTCCGCGCTGGAGGTGCACAGCAGCTGACCGGTGCGCGGCGGGCGTCACTCAGCGGGCCGGGCCCCGGGTGACGTCCAGCCCGACGAGCATCGCTCGGCTCGGCTCCTCAGCTCTTGTCGAGGCTGTACGGGGCGGGGCTCGCGTCCTCGTCGGGCGTCATCAGATCGCGCGCCAGCAGGGTGGCGCCGGCGACGGCGCCCGGCATCAGGAACACCGCGACGAGCGGAAGAAGGAAGGCGAGTCCCAGCGGTACGCCGAAGCCGAGGGTCAGCATGCGGCGCCCTCGCAGCAGGGCGAGCCGGTCCGCCAGGACCATGCCACGGCGCTGGAGCGCGACGGCGGTGAGTTCCTCGGAGAGGAAGTAGCCGGTGACGCAGAAGCCGATCACCGGGACGACGGTCTGGCCCACGACCGGAATGAATCCGAGGCCGAAGAGCAGGACCGAGTACAGCCCCACCCGGACCAGGATGCGGACGCTGTCGCGGGCGGAGATCCACAGGTCCTGCCACAGCGGCCGTCCGGACTCGAAGACCTCGCCGTCCTCCGTGCGCTCCACCTGTTCGGAGAGCGACTCGTAGAAGGGCTGGCCGACCAGCAGTGTCACGGCGGTGAACGTGATCACGGCGAGGAAGAGTCCCAGGGCGAAGACCAGCGCCGTCAGGGTCTTGCGGAGCAGGCCGGGCCAGGGCGACGACCAGTCGTCGGCGAAGGGGGTCGCCCAGCTCACCAGGTCGTCGGCGCCGTAGCCGAGGCCGACGAGCGCCGCCGCGTACAGCACGAGGGTGATGAGTCCGGGCAGCAGCCCGAAGCCGAGCCAGCGTCCGTGCCCGGCGACCCATCTCTGTCCCTTTATCAGGTAGCCGAAGCCCACCCCTAGATCACGCATGGCGTCAGCGTACGGTGCGGGCCGGGCACCCCGCCGCCCGCGGACGGGCGGTCGGGGCGCGGGGGCCGTCAGTCGAGAGACACGACCATCTTTCCGATGTTCTCGCCGCGCAGCAGCCCGAGGAAGGCGTCGACGCCGTGCTCGATGCCTTCGGCGAAGGTCTCGCGGTACTTCAGCTCGCCCGACGCCAGCCAGCCGGAGACCTCCCGGACGAACTGCGGCTGGAGGGCGGTGTGGTCACCGACGAGCATGCCCTGGATGCGCAGCCGCTTGGCGATGACCAGGGCGAGGTTGCGCGGGCCGGGGGGCGGCTCGGTGGCGTTGTACTGGGCGATCATGCCGCAGACGGTGATCCGGCCGTGCACGTTGAGCGAGGAGATCGCCGCTTCGAGGTGCTCGCCGCCGACATTGTCGAAGTAGATGTCGATGCCGTCGGGCGCGGCGTCGCGCAGCTGCTCGGCGACCGGGCCGTCCTTGTAGTTGAAGGCCGCGTCGAAGCCGTACTCCTCCACGAGGAGCCGGGCCTTCTCGTCGGAGCCGGCCGAGCCGATGACCCGCGAGGCGCCCTTGAGCTTCGCCATCTGGCCGACCTGGCTGCCGACCGCACCGGCCGCGCCGGAGACGAACACGGCGTCGCCCTCCTTGAAGGAGGCGACCTCGAAGAGGCCCGCGTAGGCGGTGAGTCCGGTCATGCCGAGCACGCCGAGATAGGCGGAGAGCGGGGCGAGCGAGGCGTCGACCTTGGTGGCGTGCTCGGCCGGGACCGAGGCGTACTCGCGCCAGCCGAGACCGTGCAGGACATGGTCGCCGACCTCGAAGCCCGCCGCGTTCGAGGCGATGACCTCGCCGACCGCTCCGCCGTCCATGGGGTGGTCGAGCCTGAAGGGCGGGACGTACGACTTCACGTCGTTCATCCTGCCCCGCATGTACGGGTCGACCGAGAAGTAGAGGTTGCGGACGAGGACGCGCCCCTCGCCGGGAGCGGCGACCGGGGTCTCACGCAGCGCGAAGTCCTCGGCCTTGGGCCAGCCATGGGGGCGTGCGACGAGGTGCCATTCACGGCTGGACGGGGGAAGTGCTGCGGACATGGGCTCGGGGTCTCCTCACTGCCGTGCGGCCTCCGTCGGCCGAGGGGGGCCGAGCAGGAGGGCGAACAGTTTCACCAGGTGGGACAACCTAACAACGATGCGCGCGGACGACGGGGAAGGGGGCTGGGGCGGCGGAGCAGTTGCGTGACTCGCTCGCGTTCGCCCGGGAGACAGGACGGCCCGGGGCCACGCGGTCGGGCGAGTCGGGTCACTGGCAGAACCACAGGAGCCAGCACGACTCGGGCTTGACCGAGGTGGGGCTGGAGGTGGGGGTGGGCGATGCCGGTGTCCCCGACTGTGTCGGTGTCGGGGACACGGACTGCGTCGGGTCGTCACCGGGCCGGGCGGGGTCCGACGGTTCGGCGGACGCCCCCTCGGCGCCGCCGGATCCGGAGGAGGGTCCGGTGGAGGCGGAGGGCTTGGCGGAGGCCGGTGCCAAGGAGGCGCGGGAACCCTGGGTGCGGGCACCGATGGCCGCTTTTGTGGTGGAGGCCGGACGGGAACCGGCGGCCGGGGAGGCGGAGGAGGCATCCGCGGACGGTTCGGCCGTGCTGCTCGGCGAGGAGGCCGGTGCGGTGGTGGCCGGGACCGATTCACGCATCTGGTCGGCCGCGCCGTCGCCGTCCGGCTCGATGGCCAGCTCCGCCAGGCTCAGCGCCCCGGCCGCCAGCACCACGCCGAGCGCGGCGAGCAGGGCCCTGCGGCCCCGGCGGCGGCGTGCGCGCCGGCCTCGCCCGTGGGCCCGGCCGCCGCGGCCCGCCGCCCCGGAATGCCGCCTGCCGCGCGCGGGCCCGTCGGCCCTCCGCCCCCGGCCGCGCCGGCCCCCGGGACCGGGCGGGGTGGCGGCCTCATGCTCCGTTTCCGGTTCGTCGCCCAGGAACGCGGGCGTGACACGGTGGCTCAGCGCCTCGGCCGGGGTTCCGCATCCGGCACAGGCCAGAGCACCGTTGAGATGCCGCCGACACGCGTCGCAGTAGTCCATGGCGCCCGCAGAATAGAGGGCCTCCAGGACACAGCGGAATGCCGCTCAGGTGACGATCCTGTGTGGAACGGTGGTGCCATGACCGCGCCCGCTCCTTTCGGCCCACGTGAGTTCCAGCTCGTCCTGCTGCGCCGGATGGCCGATCACCAGCCCGCTCTCGTGGACGACGCCCGGCAGGAGCTGAGCGCCTCGCTCGCCGAGATGCGGGAGGCCAACCGGCGCTGGCAGGCCATGGTGCGGGCGCCGCACGGGCGGGGCGCCCTGCGCCGCTACCGTTCGGTGCTCGGCGAACCCGAGTCCCGCGTCCACCGCACGATCGGTGACCTGGAGTGCGACGCACTGCTGTGGCCGGTGCCGCTCTGGCCGGATCTGCGGTTCGAGGTGATGGCCGCACCGGGCGGGGCCGTGTGGAACGCCTGGCTGGTCCGGGCACCGGGAGCGCCGGGGCCGAAGCTGCGTACGGCCGAGGATCTGCGCCCCTGGTCGTGCACGGTCGACGAGGTCGCGCGGGCCTTCGCACCGGCCCGCCCCATGGAGGGCAGCGCACCGACCCGGTGGGCTCTGGCGATCACCGCCCCGGGGACCGGTGAGCCGTATGTCGCCGAATTCACCTGGGGACTGTTCCAGCGGCTGCTGCCCGGCTGACCCTGTACCGCGTTTTTCTGTCGCTCCGTCAGGTCCGTACCTCGTACGGCCCATTCCAGCGCGCGCAATGAATCCGAACGGCGCACGATGCGAGGAGAGCCGGCTGCCGCCGGCACCACCGATCAGCGCTCTCGGGAGAACCCGTCGTGACCGTCAGCCTTGAGCAGTTGCGCCGTTGCCATGTCGCCGTCGACCTCGGGGCCGCGCGGACCCGGGTGTACGTCAAGGGGCTGGGGCTCGTCGTCGACGAGCCGAGCGCCGCCGCCATGAACACCCGTACCGGCTCGCTCATCGCCGTCGGTGCGCTCGCCGAGCAGATGACGGGCCGCACCCCCGACTACATCCGGGTGGTCCGCCCGGTCACCGGCGGAACCGTCGTCGATATCGAGATGGCCCAGCGCATGCTCCGGCAACTGCTCGGCGACCGGCTCCGGCGCCAACTGCGCCGCAAGCCCCGGTTGCGGGCCGCCGCCTGCACCCCGCACGACAGCGATCCGCTGGCCCAGCGGGCCACCATCGAGACCCTGGTGGGGCTGGGCGCCCGACGGGTCGAACTGGTCGACACCCTGATCGCCGCGGCCGTCGGCTGCGGGCTCCCGGTCGAGCAGCCGACCGCGTCCATGATCATGGTGTGCGGGGCGGCGACCACCCAGATCGCGGTGCTCTCGCTCGGTTCGATCGTGACCGCCGTGCGCATCCCGGTCGGCGGCGACGCGATCGATCACGCGGTGATCCAGCATCTGCGCCAGCAGCACGAGTTGATGCTGCCGAGCCAGTCCGTACGGCCGCTCCAGGTGGCGCTCAACGGCGGCGGCCTGAGCGCGCAGGGGCCCGCCACGGCCGAGATCCACGGCCGGGACGTGGCAACCGGTCTGGCCCGTTCGGTGCGGGTCGACACCGCGGCGGTGCGGCAGGCCATCCACGTCCCGCTGACCGCGGTGCTCGACGGGCTCGGCAAGATCCTGCGCGAGTGCCCGCCCGACCTGGTGGCCGACATCGCCGACTGCGGGATCATGCTGGTCGGCGGCAGCGCACTGTTGCCCGGCCTCGACCAGATGCTGCGGGCTGCCACCGGCGTGCCGGTGCACATCGCGGAGCGGCCCGACGTGTGCGCGGTCCAGGGGCTCGGCGCGATGATGGACGGCAAGATCGAGCCGATGGTCCTCGATCCGCTCTCCTGCTGAGTGCGGCACGGGGGGTGAGGCGGATGACCGACGAACCGACCGGCAACGAGGAGCGGACCCCCGCGGCCGGCCCCGCCCGTACGCCCCGGCTGCCGCTGCTCCTGGACGCGGTGCTGAGCATCGGCTCCGCGCTCGAACTGCGGGCCACCCTCCAGCAGATCGTGGATGCCGCCACCGTGCTGACCGGGGCCCGGTACGGCGCGCTCGGTGTGCTCGACCCCGAGCGGGGAACCATCTGCGAACTGTTCACCTCGGGGCTCGACGACGCCGAGCGGGAGCGGATCGGCCGTTTCCCGGACGGGCACTCGGGCATGCTCGGTGCCCTCGTCGACGATCCGCACCCGTTGCGCTCCGATGACCTGACCGCCGATCCGCGCTCCTGCGGGGTGCCGCCCGGCCACCCGGTGATGCGGTCCTTCCTCGGGGCGCCGATCCGGGTGAAGGACCAGGTGTTCGGCAACCTCTACCTCACCGAGAAGCGCACGGCCGGCTTCACCGAGGCGGACCAGTCGCTGCTGAGGGTGCTCGCCTCGCAGGCGGGGATCGCGATCGGCAACGCCCGGCTGTACGAGGCGGCCCGGCAGCGCGAGCGCTGGATCGAGGGGGCGGCCGCCGTCACCACCGCCCTGCTGACCGGCGGGGACGCGACCGACGCGCTGACGACCGTCGCCGAGGGGGCCAGGGCGCTCGCCGACGCGTCGGCCGGGGTGATCCTCCAGCCCACCGAGGAGGGCGGCATGGAGATCGTCACCGCGTCCACGCGCGACGACCCGGCCGGGATCGTCGGTACGACCATCGAGCCCGGTTCCGCCGTGCTGGCCCAACTACTGGGCGGCGAACCGGTGTTCATCGAGGACTCGGCGACCGATCCACGGATGACGACACGAGTGCGGTCGCGGTTCGGCCCCAGCATGATGCTGCCCCTGCAGAGCGGCGGGCGGCTGATCGGCACCCTCGCCCTGCCCCGTCGGCGCGGCGCCCGCCCGTACACGGCCCTGGACCGGCTGCTGGCCTCCCAGTTCGCCTCGCAGGCCGCGCTCGCCCTGGTGCTGGCGGACGCCCAGCACGACCGGGAACGGCTCGCGGTGTACGAGGACCGGGACAGGATCGCCCGCGATCTGCACGATCTCGTCGTCCAGCGGCTGTTCGCGACCGAGATGATGCTGGAGTCGACTCGCCGCAAGGCCGCGTCCCCGGAGACGGACGAACTGCTCGATCAGGCCGTCGACGAGCTGGACTCGACCATCCAGGAGGTACGGACGGCGATCTTCACCCTCCAGCAGCCGCCCGCCGAGGCCCCCGGCACCTTCCGCGGCCGGGTGCTGCGGGAGACCAGAGGTGCTGCGGCCGTCCTCGGCTTCCAGCCGTCGGTGCACTTCACCGGGGCGGTCGACGCCCTGGTCCGGGACCCCGTGGAAGGGCGCCTGATCGCCGCGCTGCGTGGCGCCCTGGCGGCGGCGCACCGGCGGAGCGGGCTGTCGGCGATCGAGGTGGAGGTGGACGCGACGGCGGCGCTGCCGGACGGGCGGGCCGCGGTCCGGCTGGCGGTCCGGGACGACGGCCGCGACGAGGAGGGCGCGCGCCCTCCGGCCGTCATCTGGCAGGCGCCGCTCTGAGCGCGACGCGGGTGTTGGAGTGGGCGACGCCGGCCTCCTTCTTGAGTCTGCGCAGCAGTGCGTCCAGGGCCGCGGTGTCGGCGACGGTGGCCCGTACGAGGTAGTCGTGGCCGCCGGTCACATGCACCACTTCGGTGATGCCGGGCAGGGCGAGCACCGCCCGCTCGAACGCCTCGTTCGTCGTATCCATCCGCAGCGTCACGTCGATGAAGACGACGAGACCGGTGCGGGTGTCGGCAGCCGGGTCGATGATCACGGTGAAGCCGCGGATGACACCGTCGCGCCGCAGCCGGCGCACCCGGTCGGCAGCGGCATTGGCGCTGAGCCCGACGCGTGTTCCCAGATCGCGGTAGGAGATCCGCGCGTCCTCCTGCAAGATACCGAGGATTTCCCTGTCGAGACGGTCCATACTGCGATTGTCGCAGCTCCGGCGCGATCACGACTGCGCAAGGCGCGACCGGATTCGACCGTGATCCCGTGCGCACCACCCGAGTGCCGTACCCCATACGGCGTATCCCGACGGGCCCGTACCCGCCGACCGCCCCTTGACTGAAGCGGTGCAATCAGTCGACAAGCAGACCGCCGCCCCGGCCGCCACCGAGTCCGCCGCCGCCTACCGCAACCTCGTCATGGCCACGATCGGCTTCGGGCTCACCTTCTGGGCCTGGAACCTGATCGCTCCCCTGTCCGCGGACTACAAGGAACGGCTGGGCCTGTCGTCCTTCGAGCAGTCGCTGCTGGTCGCCGTGCCGGTCCTGGTCGGCTCGCTGGGCCGGATCCCGGTGGGCGCGCTCACCGACAAGTACGGTGCGCGGCGGATGTTCCCCCTGATCTCGGCGCTCACCATCCTGCCGGTGCTGCTGCTGATCCCGGCGCGGGACTCGTACGGTGCGATGCTCGTCGTGGGCTTCCTGCTGGGCCTGGGCGGCACCACCTTCGCGATCGGTATCCCGCTGGTCAACTCGTGGTTCCCGCCCGCCAGGCGCGGGCTCGCACTCGGGGTGTTCGGCATGGGCATGGGCGGCGTGGCCCTGTCCGGGTACTTCACCCCGCGGATCGCCAAGCACGGTGACAACCTGCCGTTCCTGGTGGTCGCCGCGGCGCTCGTGGTGTATTCGGTGCTGGCCGCGTTCCTGGTCAGCGACCGCCCGGACCGCCAGGTGCCGACCGACTCGCTCGCCCACCGGCTCGGGTCCGCGGGGCGGCTGCGGGTCACCTGGGAGCTGTCCGCGCTGTACGCGATCGGCTTCGGCGGCATCGTCGCGTTCGGCGTCTACCTCCCCACGTACCTCAAGACCTGGTACGAGCTCTCCCCGACCGACGCCGGGACGAAGGCCGCCGGGTTCGCCCTGGTCACGGTCCTCTTCCGGCCGATCGGCGGCTGGCTCTCGGACCGTATCCACCCGGCCCTGGTCACGGCGGCGGCGCTGGGCCTGGCCGCCCTGATGGCGATCCTGCAGGCCTTCGACCCGGAGCTGGCTCCCGGCGGCACGATCGCGCTGCTCTGCATGGCGGCCGGCCTGGGCACCGCGAGCGGCAGCGTCTTCGCCCTGGTCTCCCAGGTGACGCCGCAGGCGAAGGTGGGCAGCGTGACAGGGATCGTCGGTGCGATGGGTGGCCTGGGCGGGTTCGTACCGCCGCTGGTGATGGGGGCGATCTACAGCACCAAGGGGTCGTACTCGATCGGCTTCATGCTGCTGTCGGACCTGGCCCTGGCGGGCTGTGTGTATGCGTACGGGCGCATGCGGAACCTCCAGCGGGACTAGGACCACTTGTGGGGATCAGGCCGGGCTCGCGTGCCCGCCAGCGGATTCGCTTTCGCCCTCTCCCGGTGGGGCGGGGCCCGGACCTAAGGTGCGGTAGTGACTCCTCTTCTCTCTGCGCCGGACGACGGGGCCGTTCGGGTGGCCACCCGGTTCGGCGAGCACACCATGACGTACGCCCGGCTGGCCGCCGCCTCCACCGCGCTCGCCGGGCGTCTCGCCGGGGCCGGACGGGTCGCCGTCTGGGCCACTCCCACTCCCGAGACCGTGGTCGCCGTCGTGGCCGCGCTGCGCGCCGGGGTGCCGGCGGTGCCGCTGAACCCGAAGACGGGAACGCGTGAACTCGCGCACATCGTGGCCGACAGCGCACCGGCCGTGGTGCTGGCCGGGGCGGGCGACGTGCTCCCGCCGGCGCTGGACGGGCTGGACCGGGTCGACGTCGACACCGGCGCGGGCGCGGACGGGCAGGAGGACCGCTCGTTCCCGGAGCCCTCGCCCGAGTCCCCCGCGCTGATCGTCTACACCTCCGGCACCACGGGCCCGCCCAAGGGTGCGGTCCTGCCGCGGCGGGCCGTCGCCGCCTCGCTGGACGCCCTGGCGGACGCCTGGCAGTGGACCGCCGACGACGTGCTCGTCCACGCCCTGCCCCTGTTCCATGTGCACGGTCTGATCCTGGGCGTACTCGGCCCGCTGCGCCGGGGCGGATCGGTACGGCACCTGGGCCGGTTCTCCACCGACGGGGTGGCCCGTGAGCTGTCGTCGGGCGGCACGATGCTCTTCGGCGTACCGACGATGTATCACCGGCTGGCCGAGGCCCTCGACGGCTCCGCCCCCGGCGCCCCCGGGCTGGCGAAGGCGCTGGCCGGGGCCCGGCTGCTGGTCTCCGGCTCGGCCGCACTCCCGGTGCACGACCACGAACGGATCGCGGCGGCGACCGGCCGCCGGGTCATCGAGCGGTACGGCATGACGGAGACCCTGATGAACACCGGCGTCCGGGCCGACGGCGAGGCACGCCCCGGCTCGGTCGGGACGCCCCTTCCCGGGGTCGAGCTCCGCCTCGTCGAGGAGGACGGCACCGTCCTCACCGCCTCCGGCCCCGATGCCATCGGCGAGATCCAGGTCCGTGGCCCGAACCTCTTCACGGGCTATCTGAACCGCCCCGACGCCACGGCGGCCGCCCTCACCGAGGACGGCTGGTTCCGTACCGGGGACATGGCCACCCTGGACACCGACGGCCAGGTACGGATCGTCGGCCGCAAGGCCACCGACCTGATCAAGAGCGGCGG
This sequence comes from Streptomyces sp. NPDC052052, assembly GCF_040680455.1. NCBI lineage: Bacteria > Bacillati > Actinomycetota > Actinomycetes > Kitasatosporales > Streptomycetaceae > Streptomyces > Streptomyces sp. NPDC052052. Next base: position 152,614 of record NZ_JBFAWU010000016.1, read on the forward strand.
GTACAAGATCGGCGCCGGTGAGATCGAGAACGCGCTCCTCGACCACCCCGGCGTCCGCGAGGCGGCCGTCACCGGCGAGGAGGACCCGGATCTCGGCGAGCGGATCGTCGCCTGGGTGGTGCCGGCCGACCCCGCCTCACCCCCGACGGAGGAGGAACTCGCCGACCATGTGGCCACCCAGCTCTCCCCGCACAAGCGCCCGCGCACGGTCCGCTACCTGGAGGCACTGCCCCGCAACGACCTGGGCAAGATCATGAAGCGGTCGCTCCATGGCTGACCGCCTGACGGCCAGAGCGGCGGTCCACGCCCTCGCCACCGACTTCGAGGAGCTGGCCGCGGCCGGTGCGGCCGGCCCCGGCGGCGCCGACGACGGGCCACTCCCCTGGGCCGGGTACGCGGACTCCCGGGCCCGCGCCACGGCCCGCACCGGCGAGGAGGAGTCCGTCATCCACGGCCTCGCCTCCATAGGCGGCCGGCCCTGTGTCCTGGTCTCGTTCGAGTTCGGCTTCCTGGGCGGCTCCCTGGGGCAGCGCACCGGGGACCGGCTGGAGGCCGCGTACGAGGCCGCCGGGGCCCGGGGGCTCCCACTGGTCTCGCTCATCGCGACGGGCGGCAGCCGGATGCAGGAGGGCATGATCGCCCTGACCCAGCTCCACCGGGTGGCCCGCGCCTCGGCACGGCTGCGGGCGGCCGGCTCCGCGCAGCTCGCGGTGGTGCGCGACCCGACGACGGGCGGCGGCTGGGCCACCCTGGGCGCGGGCGCCGATGTGATCCTGGCGCTGCCGGGTGCCCAGGTGGGGTTCGCCGGTTCCCGGGTGCGGCCCGCGGACGCGGATCCCCATGCGTACACGGCGGAGAGCCAGCTGGCCGCTGGCCAGGTCGACGCCGTGGTCCCGTCGGAGGAGCTCCCCCGGACGGTGGCCCGCTGGCTGCAGGCGCTGCACTCCCCCGGTTCCGGGACTCCGGCGCCCGCGCCCGTGCCGGACGCCCTCTCCGCCACCGGCCTGCCCGAGACCGGCTGGGACGCGGTGCGCCAGGCCCGCTCCCCCGCCAGGCCGCGCGCCGACGCCTATCTGGACGCGTACTTCGACCACCGGCTCCCGCTCGGCGGCGACCGCTGCGGTGGTACGGATCCAGGGCTGCGCTGCGGTTTCGGGTGGCGTGAGGGCCGGTCGATCGCGTACGTCGCCCAGTGCGGGACCGCGACCCGCCCGGCGGGCTACCGCACGGCGGCCCGAGTGATCCGGCTGGCCGACCGGCTCGGCGTTCCCGTGCTCACGCTGATCGACACCCCGGGCGCGGCGAACGACGCCGAGGCGGAGCGCGCGGGTGCGGGGGCGGCGATCGCGGACGCCTTCGCGGCGGTGGCCGGGGCCGGGGTCCCCGTCACGACGCTGGTGATCGGCGAGGGCGGGTCCGGCGGGGCGCTGGCGCTGGCCGCACCGGGGAACACCTACGTCACCCCGGACAGCTACTTCTCGGTGATAGCCCCGGAAGCGGCGGCGGCGATCCTGAAGCGCTCCCCGGACGAGGTGCGCGCCACGGCCGACCAGTTGCGGCTGCGCCCCCAGGACCTGGTGGAACTGGGCGTCGCCCGCGCCGTGGTGCCCGCGGCACCGCCGGGGGGCGGGGAGGCTGCCGGGGGTCTCTGACCGGGCGACCGGCGCCGAGCCGTCAGGGCTGCGGGTTCTTCGCGTCGTACCGGGCGAATCCGCGCCACCGCAGCCCCAGCAGCGTCACGGCGACCACACACGCGATCCCGCCGCCGGTGACCGCGACGCCGGGCGAGGCCAGATCGGCGACCGACCCGGCCAGGAAGTCGCCGAGCCTCGGCCCGCCCGCCACGACGACGATGAACACACCCTGGAGCCGCCCTCGCATCTCGTCCGGCACAGCCGCCTGGAGCATGGTGTTCCGGAAGACCATCGACAGCGTGTCCGCGCACCCGGCGAGCGCCAGGAGGAGCAGACCGAGCCAGAGGCGGCGGGTCAGCCCAAAGGCCGCGATGGCCATGCCCCAGGACGCGACGGAGAGGAGCACGGCGAGTCCGTGGCGGCGGACGCGCCCCAGCCATCCGGAGAACACCCCGCCGAGCAGCGCCCCCACCGCGGGGGCGGCGACCAGCAGCCCGGTGGTCTTCGCGTCCCCGCCGTACCAGAGCACGGCGATGGCGGGGAACAGTGCCCGCGGGTGGGCCAGCACCATGGCGCACATGTCGGTGAGGAAGGTCATCCGCAGATTGGGCCGGGAACCGAGGAAGCGCAGCCCGTCGGCGACGGATGCCCGCCCGGCGCCCGCGCCCTGCTTGCGCTCCGGCAGCATCGAGGGCAGCCGCCACATCGCGTACAGCGAGGCGGTGAAGGTGATGGCGTCGACCGTGTACGCGGCCCGATAGCCCCACCAGCCGACGACGAGCCCGCCGAGCATCGGACCGACCAGGGTGCCGGTGGTATTGGTCATGGAGTTGAGCGCGTTGGCGGCGGGCAGCTGCTCGGGCGGGAGCAGCCGGGCGATCATCGAGCTGCGGGCCGGTGCGTTGACCGCGAAGCAGGCCGCCTGCAGGGCGACGACCGCGTACAGCAGCCCCACCTGTTCCACTCCGACGACGGTGATGGCGACCAGCACGACGGAGAGGACGAACGACCCGATGGAGGAGACCAGCCCCAGCTTGCGCCGGTCGACGGTGTCCGCGACGGCTCCGCCGTACAGCCCGAAGACGACCAGTGGCAGGAAGGAGCAGAAGCCGATGAGCCCGACCGAGAAGGCGGACTGGGTGATGTCGTAGACCTGGAGCGAGACGGCCAGCGCCGTCATGCCCTGACCGATCCAGGAGACCATGTTCCCGAACCAGAGCCGCCGGTAGTCCGGGGAGGTCCGCAGCGGCGTCAGGTCGGCGAGTATGCGGGTGCGGTGTACAGGTTCTTCGGCTGTTTCGGTCACAGCGGATGGTAACGACCTGCCGGGGGCAGGTGGTCCGGCGCCTCAGGACGGCCCGTTCCCGGCCGTGCCCCGGGTGCGGGGCGCACGGTTCACGGCCGGGGGCGGCCGTCTAACGCCGGTGGATGCCTGACGGGCGGGCGGGGGCGTACGCGGTGCCGTCGACCGACGAGGCACGGCGTTCGAAGAGGTGGGAGTACAGGCCCTTCCGGCCGAGGAGCTGGTCATGGGTGCCGGACTCCACCAGACGCCCCTCGTCCAGCACCAGGATGCGGTCGGCGTCCGCGGCGAGCGCCAGATCGTGCGTGATCACGATGGTGGTGCGCCCTTCGGCGAGGCGCCGCAGCGGCGCGATGATGCGTTGTGCGGCGAGCCTGTCCAGCCCGGTGGTGGGCTCGTCGAGGAGCAGGACGGGTGCGTCACGCAGCATGGCGCGGGCGATCGCGATGCGCTGCAACTGGCCTCCCGAGAGCCGGGCGGTACCAGTGGAGATGACGGTGTCATATCCCTCCGGCAGCGTACGGATGAAGCCGTGGGCGTCGGCCGCCCGCGCGGCCTGCTCGACGTCCCGGGGACTCGCGCCTGGACGTCCGCAGCCGATGTTCCGTTCGATGGTGTCGTGCAGGACGAGCGTCTCCTGGGGCAGCAGCGTGATGTTGTCGCGAAGGTACGTCAGCGGCAGCTGGTCCGCGCGGACACCGTCCAGCCGGATGCTTCCGGTGTCCGGGTCGTAGAACCGCAGCAGCAGCGCCGCCAGGGTCGACTTGCCCGCACCGCTGGGACCGGTGATGACCAGCAGCTCCCCGGGACTCGCGGTGAACGAGAGATTCCGAAGTACCGGCTCGTTGCCGCCGGGATAGTGGAAGCAGACCTGCCGCGCCTCCACCTTGCCGAACGCACGTCTGTGCGGCGGGGCGGGCACGGAACCGGCCGGGTCGGTGACGGTGGGCCGGGCGTCGAGGATCTCCAGCAGTCGTTCGGCTCCCGCGGTCGCGGCGGTGGCCGTCAGACCGAGCTGACCCAGGGCGCGGATCGGCGGGTAGAGGTAGCCGATGAAGGCGGCGAAGGCCAGGAGCTGTCCGAGGGTCATCCGTCCTCTGGAGATCTCCCACGCCCCCAGGCCGATGATGGCCAGGACGCACACGGTTTCGAGGACCTCGACGAGTTGCTCGTAGAACTCGGTGAGGCGGACGGCCCGCACGGCCGTCCGCAGCCGGATCCGCGCCTTGTCGAGGAGCCGCTTCTCCTCGTCCCGCTGCCGGTTGTAGGCCTGCGTCATGACGACGTTGACCAAGGTCTCCTCGACCACGGCCGTGATGGCGCCGTCGGCGGCGCGGCCACGCCGGGACACCGCGCGCAGCGGCCCGGCGAACCGGGTGGTCGTGAACCAGAAGACCGGCACCATCAGGAAGGTGGCCAGGGCCAGGTCCCAGCGCAGCCACACCGCGGCGGCGGCGAAGAAGAACGTGCTGAACAGGGAGGAGGCCGCGCCGACGATGCCGGACACGACCAACGCCTCGATGGCTTCCACGTCACCCGTCAGACGCTCCACCAGGTCACCGCGGCGGTTGCGCTGGTAGAAGTGCGGTGGCAGCACCTGGAGATGGCCGAATACTTTTGCTCGCAGCCGCATGACGAATCGTTCGGCGATCCAGGCGGCGAGCGAGCTGCCGAGATACCCCAGCAACGCGCCGATGACGGCCACGGCAAGCCACTGACCGGCAGGTTTCCAGAAGGCACTGACGGAGCCGGCCTGCAGGGCGGTGTCGGTGAGTTGGGCGAAGAGCAGGACCGTGATGGTCTCGGCGACGGCGGCCAGGATGACGCAGAGGACGACGAGGAGGAGCCAGCGCCGGTCGCCCCTGGTCAGTGGCCAGAAGCGCCGGAACGCCACCACGATGCTGATGGGGTCCGTGCGGATCGGGACATCCGTCACCGATTCCTGGGACGTCTGTTCGGAAGGCTCTGAAGGCCTCAGTGAGCTGCGAGGGCGCATGGGCGTCACATCACACAGGTGCTCGGACTATGGACCATCTCCATAGGCACGGTCCCCGCACCGCAAGGCCGGCCCGCGCCGCAGCGCGAGCCTGCCTCGTGTTCGGGGATGGAGTCGGGATGTCGGCTGCGGGTCAGTAGCCCCCGCGACCTCCGCGTCCGCCGCGTCCGCCGCGTCCGCCGCGACCGCCGCGACCGAAGTCGCCATAGCCGCCGCCCCGGCCTCCGCGACCACGTCCGCGACCGAAGTCGCCGTAGTCGCCGTAGTCTCCGCGATCCCTGTCCCTGTGGTCGAAGATGCTACGTACGTTCATCTTCGTCTCCTTCGGAAGTTCGCTGGTGCCGCTCCTTGCTCTTGCTGCGGCACTTTCGACACTACGACTGCCTCAAACGACCAACAAGTCGTACAGCCACGAATCGGAGAAAACCTATGAAATAGCGCAAATCTTCGAAGCATTGCCATGGATGACTCTCCGGAGACCCCCGGGAACCAGCGGCCGGACGGCCCTTCAGTGGGCGCAACTCCTGCCCACCGCAGCACCCCCCGGCGAGGGCGTCACGCACGTCCAACAGATCGCGTGAGTACGGCTTCTGACGGACCGAACAGCCCGAGAGGGGCCCCACCGGGCCACGGCGCACAGGTGAGCCGATCCGGATCCGTCATCGCCGTCCAGGAGCCCACCGCCCCGCATGACACCTGCCAGTGGCATATGCCAACTCCTCGGTTCCTTCCGGTAACAGCGGGAGCGGGGAGGGCGAGGGCCCGAACCCAGTCGAGTGACACACAGGAAGACGCCGCGGCCCGGCCCGCCGGCCTACTCGATGTGCTCGAAGATCAGGTCCGTCTGGGTGTTGGCGATGTCGGGGTTCGAACTGAGCTTTTCCGACACGAAGTCCCGCAGTTCGGCGGGGGAAGCGCACACGACATGCACGATGATGTCGCGCTCGCCTCCCATGAGGAACGACGTGAGCACATGGGGCAGCCGGGACAGCTCTCGGGCGATCTCGACCATGCGCGAGCGGGCCTGCGGGCGGATGCGCAACGCGATCAGCGCCGCCGTCTTCAGGCCGAGCTTCTCGGGATCGACGGCGGCGTGGAAGCCCGTGATGACGCCGGACTCGCGCAGGGCCCGGACCCGGGCGAGGCAGGTCGACGGGGCGATGCCCGCGCGGGCCGCGAGCGCGTTGTTCGGGATGCGTGCGTCCTTCACCAGCTCCTGCAGGATGACCTTGTCGATGTCGTCCAGCTGAACGATGTTCGGTCGGACAACGCTCTGGCCGACGATCTCTGAACCGAGCACGCGGAACGCCTCTCCGGATGAGCAGATATTCGGAATCACTGTTCCGATCAGGCCGAATCTTCGAAACTCACCCTACGCAAACGGCGGAGGGAGAGCAGGTGATCATGCGCGGAGGCGACCTCCTGGGCGCCGGTCTCCCGTCACGCCGCCGTCGGCACCGGCTCTCGGCGCACCCGTCCGCGTTAACCGGCGCATAAGGGCTGCCCCCGAAAGCCCCGGCAGGCGCACGACGACAGCGCTTGCACGCAGCCCCAAGCGGTCCCAAGCGGTCCCAAGCAGTCCCCAGCGGTCCCCCTGGTCACGCTTCCCGTGCGCCCCGCCGACCGGACCACCCCCCACGGCCGTCCACGCTTTCGCGCACGTCGATCCGTTCGCCGTGCCCGGAATGCTTCATTTCCTCATCAAGGAGTTTGGGAATGGCAGGCTTTGAAAAGATCCAGCAGCGTGAGGACGGGCTCAAGCGGAAGCTGAGCCCGCAGCAGATGACCATGATCGCGCTCGGGGGTGCCATCGGCACAGGCCTCTTCCTCGGCAGCAAGATGGCCATAGGGCTGGCCGGGCCGAGCGTCATCGTGAGTTACGCGATCGGCGGGCTCATCGGGCTGATGCTGATGGGCAGCCTCTCCGAGATGACGGTGACGCACTCGACCTCGGGTTCCTTCGGCGCCTATGCCGAGCACTACGTCGGTCCACTGGCCGGATTCCTGGTCCGGTACATGTACTGGTCCTGCATCGTGCTCGCGGTCGGCACCGAGGTCACCGCCATCGGCGACTACATGAAGTTCTGGTTCCCCGATGTCCCCTCGGTGCTGTGGGTGGTGCTGTTCTCCGCCGCACTGATCGGCGCCAACGCCATGAACGTCAAGGTGTTCGGCTCGCTGGAGTACTGGTTCTCCAGCATCAAGGTGTTCGCCATCATCGCCTTCATCCTGCTGGCCGCCTATCTGGTGTTCGGCACCGACCGGAGCGGGACGGGATTCCACAACTACACGGCGGAGGGTGGCTTCTTCTCGCACGGCTTCTCCGGAATGTGGTTCGGCGTCATCGTCGCGATCTTCAGCTACCTCAGCATCGAGATGATCGCGGTGGCGGCCGGCGAGGCGGAGAACCCGGGGGAAGCGGTCAAGAAGGCCTTCAAGGCCACGACCGCCCGGCTCTTCCTCTTCTACATCCTGACCCTGGCACTGATCCTGGCGCTCTCCCCGGTCAGCGGAATCATGGAGGGCGGAAGTCCTTTCGTCACGGTCATGGAGGATGCGGGGATTCCCTTCGCCGGCGATCTGATCAACTTCGTCGTCATCATCGCCGCCCTGTCCGCCATGAACAGTCAGCTCTACATCTCCACCCGGATGATGTTCAGTCTCGCCAGGGCGAAGGACGCTCCGTCCGTTCTCGGAAGGATTCGCCCCAACGGAACCCCGTTGAATGCGCTCATCCTGTCCAGCGGCGGTATCGCGGTCGCCACGATCGCCTACGTCATGAACCCGGACACGGCGTTCACCTTCATGATGTCGATCTCGATGTTCGGCGCCATGTTCACCTGGATGATGATCTTCGTCACGCATCTCTTCTTCCGGCGGCAGATGAAGAGGGACGGCAGAGAACTCGCTTTCCGGGTGCCGTTCTCGCGGGTGGGGGCGATTGCGGGGGCCGGACTCATGATCGCCATCATGTTCAGCACGCTTGCCACCGACGCATTCGACATGACGCTGGTGTTCGGGGCACCCACGGTCGTCCTGACGACCGTCCTGTATTTCGTGGTCCGCAAGCGCAGGCCGGCGGCAATCGGCGCGGAGGACGACGCCGAGGTCGTGCCGGCCGACAGCGACCGTCCGGAAGACGTAGCTGACTCTTCCCGGCCCAGTGGCGTCTGAAAATCCTAGTCGAGGAGAAGAAATGGATATCGATCTGAGCGGCCGGGTGGCGCTGGTCACCGGAGGCCTCGGGGGAATCGGCGCCGCCACGGTACGGGTACTGGTGGAGGCGGGCGCGACCGTGGCCCTCACCTACGCCCAGGGCGTGGAGACGGCGGAGGGGGCACAGCCCCTGCTGGCCCTCGCACCGGACCGGATGTCGGCCCACCCTCTCGACCTGCGCTCCGGCGAGTCGATCGACCGCTGTCTCGGTGAAGTGGAGGAGCGCTGGGGGCGTGTGGACATCCTCATCAACAACGCCGCGGTCGGATCGGCGACGGTGGAGAGGTTCTCCGACAACGTGGCGGACCAGGACGCCACCATGTTGATGATCAACGCCAACGGAACCCTGCTGATGAGCCGTCGATTCATCGAAACGGTGATGCGGCAGCCTTCGGACAATGGTGCTGCCAAACTCATCAATCTGAGCTCGGTCGGCGGTGGCGTCAGCGCCTTCCCGAACTTCCGGCTCTCCGACGGGATGAGCAAGGCGGCGGTGGCGTTCCTGACCCGTCAGCTGGCTGCCGAGCACACGGGCAGTCACCTCGATGTGTTCGCCGTGTGCCCAGGGGCGACGAACACCGGAATGTTCCAGTCGAGCACCCTTGACCACCTCGGGGCCGACGAACGCCGGGACTTTCTGTACGCGCTTCCGAAGCATCGGCTGATCGAGCCGGAGGAAGTGGCCCGCGTCCTTCTGTTCCTGGCGTCGGCGCACTCGACCGTGCTGCACGGCGCGGTGATCGACGCGTCGATGGGGCTGGGCGTACGACCGGGCATCCTCACGGAAGGATCGGGCTGACGCTTCTCGGTCAGCCGTCGAGAGGGCGTACCGGGGTGACCGGGTGCCAGTCGAGGTAGGTGGCCAGCACCATGGTGCTGGCCGGACGGCCGTAGGACGACAGGCGGTCGATGAGCACCTGGAGCTCCTGGATCGAGGCCGCCTCGACCTTGAGGATGCAGCACTCGTCGCCGGTGATCCGGTGGATCTCCCGGACGCCGGGCCACTGGAGCACCTGCGGGTCGTTGAGCAGGCACCGTGAGCCGAAGCACGACATCCGGATGAAGCTCGGCACCCCCCAGCCCACTTTCGACGACTCCACGTGCGCGTGGTAGCCGGTGATCACGCCGGCGTCCTCCATCCGGCGCACCCGTTCGGCCACCGCGGGCGGCGAGAGGTGCACCCGGCGGGACAGCTCACTGAACGACAGCCGTGCGTCCTGCTGGAGTTCCCGTGCGATCGCCCAGTCCATGTCATCCATGAGGTGCTTTTCCATCTGAAAGTCAGACCACACATTCCATTGCGTTCGAAACGTCATTCAGCCGTTTTGCCGTTGATTCAGTATTCCACGGACCGGCCATCCCGAGCCATCATGAGCGGGCTCACCGGGCATGGAGCGAGCGGCCCGTGAACGGCCGTCACGCACCCCGGCGGGAGTGCCGGCCGAGCCGCACCCACCACAGGCGGGCGCCGCAGCCTTCACCCTGTGCAAGAGAAGAGGGACATCTGTGACCACCCCACTGAACGCCCCCGAGGAAGAGGCCCATCGGCTCGACGCGGCCGATCCGGGCCACCGGGACCTGTTCCACGTACCGCCGGCCGACGGTGGCCGGTACGCCGACACCGCCTACTTCGCCGGCAACTCCCTGGGCCTGCAGCCCAAAGCGACCCGCACGGAGCTGCTGGAGGACCTGGCCGACTGGCAGCGTCTGGGCGTCGAGGGGCACCACGAGGCCGGCCGGCCCTGGCTCCCGTACCACGCGCTGCTCACCGAGACCGCCGCACGGCTGGTCGGTGCCCGGCCCGAAGAGACCGTCGCCATGAACTCCCTGACGGTCAACCTCCACCTGCTGATGGTGTCCTTCTACCGGCCCCGCGGCGAACGCGTCCGTCTGGTGATCGAGGACAGCGCCTTCCCCTCCGACAGCTACGCGGTACGCAGCCAGGCGCGTCTCCACGGCCTGGACCCCGACGTCGCGGTGGTGCGCCTGCGGCCCCGCGCGGGCGAGGACAACCTGCGGACCGAGGACGTGCTGGACTTCCTGGCGCGGGAGGGGCACACCGTGGCCCTGCTGATGCTGGGCGGCGTCAACTACCTCACCGGCGAGTTCATGGACATCCCCGCGATCACGTCCGCCGGGCAGGCGGCGGGTGCGGTGGTCGGCTGGGACCTCGCCCACGCCGTCGGCAACGTCCCGCTCCGCCTGCACGACTGGGGGGTCGACTTCGCCGCCTGGTGCACGTACAAGTACCTGAACTCGGGCCCCGGAGCGACCGCCGGCGCGTTCGTCCACGAGCGGCACCTCGGTGACCGGGACCTGCAGCGCTTCGAGGGCTGGTGGAGCACCGAACCCTCGACCCGCTTCACGATGGCCCCGGTCGCCGACCCGCCCGCCACGGCGGACGCCTGGCAGATCTCCAACCCGCCGATCTTCGCCATGGGTCCGGTGCGCACCTCCCTGGAACTCTTCGACAAGGTGGGCATGACCGCGCTGCGCGAGCGCAGCGAGCGGCTGACCGGCTACCTGGAACGGCTGCTGGACGAGGTCACCGCGCACCGGCCGGTCACCGTCGTCACCCCGCGCGACCCGCAGCGCCGCGGCTGCCAGCTCTCGCTGCGGATCGGCACCGGCAGCGCCGCCGACCTCGCCCACCGGCTGCGCCACGAGCACGGCGTCGTCACCGACGCCCGCGAGCCGGACATCATCCGGGTGGCCCCGGTCCCGCTGTACTCGACGTTCCACGACTGCTGGCGGATGGCCGACGCACTGGCCCGGACCGTGGAGGAGCAGGCATGAGTCACCGCGACGAGATCGCCATCGTGGGCGCCGGCCTCAGCGGCTGCCTGCTCGCCTGTTATCTGGCCCGCCGCGGCTACCGGGTCGAGCTCTACGAGCGCCGCCCCGACCCCCGTCTCGGCACCGCCGAACGCGGCAGGTCCATCAACCTCGCCCTCTCCGAGCGGGGCCTGGACGCGCTGCGCCGGATCGGTCTCGAGGACCAGGTCATGGCCGACGCGCTGCCGATGCGCGGCCGGATGATCCACCCGGTGGACGGGCCGCTGGACTACCAGCAGTACAGCCACGACGGCGAGCGCGCCATCAACTCGATCAGCCGCGGCGCGCTCAACAACGTGCTGCTCGACGCGGCCGAGGCCGCACCCGGCGTCACGATCTTCTTCGACCACCGGCTGACCGGGCTGGACCCGAGGACCGGCGGGATGACGTACGAGACGGCCGACGGCGAGGTGCGGACCACCGCCTCCGTGGTGCTCGGCGCCGACGGGGCCGGATCCGTGGTCCGCGGCCGGCTCGTCGCCGAACCCGGTGCCGAGGTGCACACGGAGTTCCTCAACTACGGCTACAAGGAACTGACCGTTCCGGCAGTGGACGGCGAGTTCGCCCTCGATCCCGGGGCGCTGCACATCTGGCCGCGCGGCACCTCCATGATGATCGCGCTGCCGAACCCGGACCGGTCCTTCACCTGCACCATGTTCTGGCCGGCCGAAGGCGAGGGGAGCTTCGCGGCGCTGAACACCCCGGCCGCCATCGAGAACCACTTCCGCGCCCACTACCCGGACGTGGTGCCGCTCGCGCCGGACCTGGTCGACGACTATCTGCACAACCCGGTCGGTGTGCTGGGAACGGTGCGGTGCGCGCCCTGGCAGACCGGCGGACGGGTCGCGCTGATCGGCGACGCCGCCCACGCCATCGTGCCGTTCTACGGCCAGGGGGCCAACTGCGGTTTCGAGGACGTGGTCGAGCTGGACCAGTGCCTGACGGAGACCGGCGGCGACTGGGCGCGCGCACTCCCGCTGTTCGAGGAACGGCGCAAGGCGAACGCCGACGCGATCGGCGAGATGGCCCTGGAGAACTTCGTCGAGATGCGCGACAAGGTCGCCTCGCCGGTCTTCCGCTTCGTCAAGGGCGCCGAGCACGCGCTGGAGCGGGCGCTGCCCGGCCGGTTCGTCTCACGCTACGAGCTGGTGTCCTTCTCGACCGTGCCCTACGCCCAGGTGCGACGGCGGGTGCGGCGGCAGCAGCGGGCGCTGGGCGGCGCGGCCGTCCTGCTCGCGAGTGCGCTGGCCACCGGGCTGTACCGGATCGGCAGGAAGGCTTGACCGGCTGAGGGCCGGCTGCCCGGTCATACCGACTCCGGTATGACGCAGCACGAGAACCGCATCGGTCCGGCAGGGATACGGAGACTCAGAGTGGAACACATGACGGCAGACACGGGGCGGTGGATCCGCAACTTCGTGGCCGGGCAGTTCGTGGAGCCCGACGAGAAACACGGCTTCGACGACATCGACCCCGCCACCGGCCTGGCGGTCGCCCGGGTGCACGAGGCGGACAAGGCCCTCGTGGACCGCGCGGTCTCGGCCGCCAGACGGGCCCTGCACCAGGGCTGGGCGACGACACCGGTACGGGAGAGGACGGCGCTGCTGCGCCGGGCCGCGGACCGGATCGAGGAGCGCTTCGACGAGTTCGTCGCCGCGGAGATCGCCGACACGGGCAAGCCGGTGGCCCAGGCCAGGGAACTCGACGTCCCCCGCGCCGTGGCCAACTTCCGTACCTTCGCCGACGTGGTCGCGGCGGCCGGACAGGAGTCCTTCCTCACCGACCTCGCGGGCGGCCGGCAGGCACTCAACTACGCGGTGCGCAAACCGCTCGGCGTCGTCGCGGTCGTCGTCCCGTGGAACCTCCCGCTCCTGTTGCTGACCTGGAAGGTCGCACCGGCACTCGCCTGCGGCAACGCCCTGGTCGTCAAGCCCAGCGAGGAAACCCCCGCGACAGCAACGCTGTTGGCCGAGGTCCTCGCCGAAGTGGGGCTCCCCGCCGGGGTGTACAACGTCGTGCACGGCTTCGGCGGCGGTTCCGCCGGTGAGTACGTCACCTCGCACCCCGGCATCGACGGCGTGACCTTCACCGGTTCGTCGGCGACCGGCTCGCACGTCATGAAGACGGTCGCACCCCGGGTCCGGCCCGTCTCGTTCGAGCTCGGCGGGAAGAACGCCGCGATCGTCTTCGACGACGCCGACATCGACGAGACGCTGACCGGACTCACCAAGTCGGTCTTCACCAACACCGGCCAGGTCTGCCTGTGCACCGAGCGGGTCTACGTCCAGCGTCCGGTCTTCGACGCCATCGCCGAGGGCCTCACGGAGCGGGCCCGCAGGCTGCGGCTCGGCCGCCCGGCCGACCAGGACACCACCACGGGTCCGCTCATCTCGCAGAAGCACCGGGACAAGGTGCTGGGCTACTTCGACCTGGCCGAACGGGCGGGGGCCACGGTGCTCACCGGTGGCGGCGTACCGGAACTGGGCGGAGAACTGGCGGGCGGTTCCTGGATCGAACCCACCCTGTGGACCGGACTGACCAACAGCGACCGGGTGGTGCGCGAGGAGATCTTCGGCCCGGTGGCCGCTCTGATCCCCTTCGACACCGAAGCGGAGGCGATCGCCCTGGCCAACGACACCGAGTACGGCCTCGCCGCCTCGGTGTGGACCAACGACCTGCGCCGCGGCCATCGGGTGGCGCAGTCCATGAACGTCGGAATGGCCTGGGTCAACACCTGGTTCCTGCGCGATCTGCGCTCCCCGTTCGGCGGTGTCGGGCTCTCCGGCATCGGCCGCGAGGGCGGCGAGTCCTCGCTGCACTTCTACACCGAGCCGACGAATGTGTGTGTACAGCTGTGACCGCCCCTCGTCGCCGGCAGGAGGGGACGGAAGTGAGCTCGATCGTGGACGCCGCCCGGCCCCCGGCCACGCGGCGCGAGGCACTGAAGGAAGGGAGCAGCTCGTGATGGCTGCGGAACTGATCGGCATGCTGGCGGAGCGGCTCGACACGGCACAGACGACCTGTACCGACATCCCGAGTCTCTGCGACAGCCACGAGTTCGACATCGACGACGCCTACGCCATCCAGGCCGCGCTGCTGGAGCGCCGTCTGGCGCGCGGCGAACGCGTCGTGGGCGTCAAGCTGGGCTTCACCAGCAAGGCCAAGATGGCCCAGATGGGCGTGTCCGACGTCATCGTGGGGCGGCTCACCGACGCCATGCGGATCGAGGACGGGGACACCGTCGACCTGGCACGCTTCATCCACCCCAAGGTGGAGCCCGAGGTCGCCTACCGGCTGTGCAGCGATGTGGACCTGGACGACCCGCTGACCGACATCGAGTCGTGCGTCGACGCCGTGGCCCCGGCCCTGGAGATCATCGACTCGCGGTACCGCGACTTCCGGTTCACCTACACCGATGTCGTCGCGGACAACACCTCAGCCGCGGGCTACGCGATCGGCCCGTGGCGCCCCGTCGGGAGCGTGGCGGACCGGGCGGTGCGGCTGCGTACCCCGGACACGGAGTCCGCCGGTTCGACCGCCGCGATCCTCGGCGACCCGGTGCAGGCGCTGCACGCCCTGCTGGACATGTGCCGGCGCCGCCGGATCCCGCTGCGGGCGGGGGATGTCGTGCTCGCGGGCGCTGCCACCGCCGCCGTGCCGCTGGTGGCGGGGATCACCGAGTGCGAGGTGGCGGGGCTCGGATCCGTCACGGTGAGGGGGCGTTGATGAACGGCTCACGGGTCATCGAGGGGAAGGCCACCCCCCGCGGGCGGTTCCCCCATGTCAAGGTCGTCGGCGACCTGGTGTTCGTCTCCGGAACGAGCTCGCGCCGGCCGGACAACACGTTCGTCGGCGTCGAGGCCGACGCGTTCGGCACCACCCGGCTCGACATCCGGGCGCAGACCCGGGCGGTGATCGAGAACATCCGGGACATCCTCGCCGAGGTCGGCGCGGAACTCGGCGACCTCACCCAGATCACCACGTACCTCGTGTCCATGAACGACTTCGGCGGATACAACGAGGTCTACGGCGAGTTCTTCGACGAGAGCGGCCCCACCCGGACCACCGTCGCGGTGCACCAGCTGCCGCATCCCCATCTGTTGATCGAGATCCAGGCCATCGCGCATCTGCCCGCGGTCCCGCCCGTCCCACCCAGCTCAGAGCACGGAGGCTTCCTCATGACCGACCTTCCCCCCGTCATCGACTTCCAGGGCTGGATCGCCGAGCACGAGCACCTGCTCAAGCCGCCGGTGAACAACCGCACGATGGCCCTGGGCACGGACTTCATCGTCCAGATCGTCGGCGGGCCCAACCAGCGGACCGACTTCCATGTCGACCCGTACGAGGAGTGGTTCCACCAGATCAAGGGCGACATGCACGTCGACGTCATGACGGCGGACGGACTGCGGACCGTACACATCCGGGAAGGCGAGACCTGGCTGCTGCCCGGCAACGTGCCGCACTCCCCCCAGCGTCCCGCTCCCGGTTCGATAGGCCTGGTCATCGAACGGGTCCGCGAGGAGAACACGCTGGAGAAGTTCCAGTGGTACTGCGCCGACTGCGACGCGCTGGTCCACGAGGTCGAGCTCCAGGTGCGCGACATCGTCGAGGACCTGCCCCCGGTCTTCGCCGGCTTCTACCAGGACGAGCAGGCGCGCACCTGCCCGGCCTGCGGCGCCCTGCACCCCGGGAAGGGCTGACCGTGGACGGCGTCATCGACATCCACACGCACTACGTGCCGCGCGGCTGGCCGGACCTGACGGCCGAGGCCGGCCCGGACGCCCCCTGGCTGCGGATCGAGTCCGAGTCCGAAGCCATGATCATGATGGGCTCCCGGGAGTTCCGGCGGATCCAGGCCGACGCCTGGGACGCCGGGACCCGGCTGCGCGACATGGAGGCGGACGGGGTGGCGCGACAGGTGGTCTCGCCGACCCCGGCGTTCTTCACCTACGGGCGCAGCGGCGCCGAGGCGACGAAGATCGCACGGATCTTCAACGACCTCGCGCTGGAGATCGTCGCCCCGGCGGCGGACCGGCTGATCCCGTTCTGCCAGGTGCCGTTGCAGGACCCGGACGCGGCCTGCCGCGAGTTGGAGCGCAGCATCGCCAACGGCCACCGGGGCGTCGAGATAGGCAACCACGTCGGCGATCAGGACCTGGACAGCGAGGGGATCGTCACCTTCCTGCAGCACTGCGCGTCGCTGGACGTCCCGGTGTTCGTGCACCCCTGGGACATGGCCGGCTCGCCCCGGCTGGACCGGTGGATGGCGCAGTGGCTCACGGCCATGCCCGCGGAGACCCATCTGTCGATCCTCGCCATGATCCTGGGCGGGGTCTTCGACCGGATCGACGAGCGGCTGAAGATCTGCTTCGCCCACGGCGGCGGCTCCTTCGCCTTCTGGCTGGGCCGGATGGAGAACGCCTGGCACGGCCGCAACGACATCATCGGCACCTCCGCGTTCCCGCCCTCGCACTACCTCGGCCGCTTCTACGTGGACTCGGTGGTCTTCGACGAGCGGGCGCTCCGTCTCCTCGTCGACACGGTCGGCGCGGACCGGGTGATGGTGGGCAGCGACTACCCGTACCCGCTGGGGGAACGCCCGGTCGGCGAAGTGGTCCGCAGGAGCGCCTTCCTGGACGAACACAGCCGCCGGCTGATCACGCACGGCAACGCGGAACGCTTCCTGGGGCTCCCGGACGTGCCCTGAGGGCGGCCCGGTCGTCCCGGCGGCCGTCCGCAGCCGCCTCCTGCGCGGCGATCCGGCTGAACTCGGTGTTGGGCGCGAGTATCCCGGCCGCTGACCGCGCGACACAGCCCCTGCCGGGCGGGCGGACCATCCGGCGGGGCCTCGGTGCGGGACGATGATCCTGGTGCCCCACCCACCACAGCCGTCGTCCGCCGACGTTGCCGTCAAACGTCGCGCGAGCCCTCATCGACATCGCTGTCGATGAGGGCTCGCGCGCGATTTTTCAGGGTTTCAGGAATCCTGTTTTTTCAGAACGGATGATTCACCATCACCCACCCACGCCCACATAACCTTGACCCCATCAAGGGAAGCCACCCACAGGGTCACGCTTCCTCCACCGGTGAACCTCAAGTCCACTTCATGCCCAGCCCCATAGTCCGCAAGAGTCCACTTCCCAACACCTTCCACTGTCTCTTCTGAGACGACTTTGATGCCGGCGCCTTCCACGTAGTCGGTGTGCAGAGGTTTCGCGGAAAATTGCCCATCTGCCCGCAGAACGAGAGACGATCCACTTCTACTCTCCCAGTGACCGACCAGCTCGCCACCGATCACACGACTTACGTCCTTCAACTCACCCTGGTCACCGCATCCCGCAACGGAGACAGGAAGAAATAGGGCGAGCAGCCAACCAGACATAACGCGCCACTTGAAACGATCACCTGATCTCCCACGACACACGGGCACCCCCTTTCTCGTCATGGCCCGTAGACAAAGGTCTCGCGCCCTTGCAGACACCGAATTACCCCGGAGTGGCCTCGGGGAGCAGCAGTCGTACGCGCGCGATCAGGCGCTGTCGGCGCCGAGGAGCAGGTCCGCGACGACGTTGGTGTCGTAGGCGAAGTCCACCTGATGGCGACCGTCGCCGAGGGCCTGTACCGCGGTGACCTTGTGGCCCCGGCGGACGGTGCCCGCGGGCAGGAATTCCAGCAGCATCTGCCGCAGTTCGTCGCGCGGTACCTCCGGGCGTTCGGCGGTTCCGTCTTCGGGCAGGTCGAGCAGCGCGTTCCCCGTCTGATCCATGAACCGGTAAGCCTCGCGGCCAGTCGAGATCAGCGCTTTCCTTCCGGCACGTACCCAATTGCCATCAGGCCGATTCCCACAACGCAAACATAGAGGGAATCCAAGGACCAGGTGAGCGCCAGGAGTATCGCCCCCGCGCCCCATACCCGAGGACGTTGCACCAGGTACCGCAGCCACCGCCCAGGCACCCGACCAAGAAGAAGGGCATGAATCCCTGCTACGCAAAGGGCAATCGCGATCGCGATAGCCAGGACGAGCATTGTAATTACAACCATGCCGAGCATAATGAGACCTTCTGCTGCACTTCCACACCCGGACTCGCTTTCTGTCGAATATCTCTAACCGACAGAAAGCGCACCTACTCCGTACCGCTCGGGACGATTCTCAATCAACCCCCGAGTGCCCCGTCCGAGGACAGCGCTGTCCGCTCGTCCTCTGCCGCGCCAGCGAGAGCACCGGTACTCACGGACCAGGCCGACGGAGCAATTCCCCCAGCGCAAGGACCAACAACGCGGCCACTGCCCGCGAAGCTGTCCGTCTGGAAAACGACATGGCTGACCCACCCCTCCAGACCCCCCGGCCCCAACGCACGACGCGATCGCGTTCGGACCGCCTGCGAAACATAGGCCTTAGGTATATGCCAGGCAATGGAAGTTGAGAGGTTAAGCCCCCGATGTAAAAAGCTGACCCACCGATGAAAGCCACAAGTCAGGGCAAGGAGGACATACTAAAGGCTGTCGTAAGTGATCTTGCAGGAGGTGGTGGTGTGGGCGATCACGGTACGAACTCGCCGCCTGTCCAGTGAGGTTGATGTTGTGCAGGCGGGCGATGCCGAGCATGGCGTGGTGGACGTCCTCGCCCTCGAGGCGGCAGTCGCGCAGGATCTTCCAGCCCTTCATCCGGGCAAAGGTGTGCTCGACGCGGGCTCGGACTCGTTTGCGGGAGCGGTCGTGCTCTTCCTTCCAGGCCGGGAGATCCTCGCCCTCGGTCCGGCAGTGCGGGATGACAAGGCCGGTGCCCTGGTAGCCGCCGTCGGCGATGTTCATGGTGTTGCCGACCGCGTCCTTTGCGCCGGATTCCTCCCAGCCTCGGGAGTCGTGACGGTTCCCGGGCAGGGGCTGGCCGACCACGACGACCAGGCGGGTGTCGGCGTCGATGACAACCTCATGGGCAGTGGAGTAGCAGTAGTTCTTCGACTGCCCGGCGCATCCCATGGGCTGGAAGTGACGAAGTGGGCCAGCGCCTGCCGGTTCCCGTCCTTGCCCAAGCGGGCAACCGACCACCTCCTGCACGAAGCTGGGGATGCTTCGGCGTTCAGTGATTCCCGGTCCCCGGCGCAGATTGGACTTTCGGCAGTGTCGGACGGCGTCCGATGTCCGTACGTCACCTCCGTGGGCAGCGCAATGACCAATAGCGAGGCTGCGACTGGAGCTGCTGTGTCGAGACTGCGACTGGAGCTGCTTTGTTACGGCGAGCATATGGTCCTGGGACCATTCTCGTAGCGGCTACCACGGTGGCTGTCGGCCTGAGCGTGATCACCCGTGGTGGGCTGTCCCGACCTACCATCGCCGCGTTCCTGGCAGGACGACGGCCTGGACGGACGGCGCCGACAGCGCTCGCACTGCTTCCACGGACTCCCCGTGGGCCCCCGTCGAACACCGCCTACGAAGCGTGGAGATACGGCTCGCCTCAGTCAACTTCGCGTACGCGGCCTGCTCGATCATCCGTACCTGCCGCGCCGGCGGGGCGAACCTCCGCCAGGCGGCGATCCAGCAGGTCAGGTCCCTTACCCCGCACGCCTCCAGGAAGTGCGCGTACCTGTCGAAACGAGGAAGGGTCTCCCTCTCGGGATGGAGCATGTCTCCGATCGTGGACTTCTTGAGCCCGCCTCCGGTTTTCTCCTCCAACTCCCGGTAGGACGGCCGCATGGCCCAGTCGTGCACCTCGCGCAGCTTCCGCCGCAGGTCCACGGCGGACGTCGCCGTCAACGGGTCGGGAAGGGCGGCGTCGATGACGTGATTCCTCTTGATATTGCTCGTGCGCTTCCGCGGCTCCTGCTCGGCAAGGAGCATGATGTACCAGAAGTCGATCCCCGTTTCAGGCGAGATCTTCAGCAGGCCCCGGAGCGCCAGGAAGGCCGGCGGGTCGGGAATCGCCTCCGCGGTGAGGTAACTCCCCAGGACCGTGGGGGTGACGTTCAGCAGTTCGGCCAGCTCCCCCCACCCAGGCCAGATTTGCGATAGGCGTTGATCAGGCTGCGCCGCATGACGCCCCTGAACATCCCGCTGATCGGGTTCGTGAACCCGATGAGGTGGAGCCCCGGCGAGTACGAGAACCGCCTCCAGGCGACCGCCGAGCAGTGGTACCAGAACGGCCATGAGGAACACCGACACGTGGATGGGGCAGTAACCGATGGACAAGAAGTGGCTGCCACTGACCGTCGTGCTCGGCGTCGCCGGGGTGGCCGTCGTGACCGCGAGCCTCTGGCCTGACGGCGAGGAGAAACCGCCGCTGCCGCAGACGCTGTGCCACGGGGCGCTCAGCCGGCAGACGGCGGAACTGATCGACGACAGCAAGGGGGGCGAGGTCAGCGCGGAGGAGTGGGAGAGCAAGGGCAAGGGCACCGACTACGCGGTGTTCAAGGGGTGCAGCGTGCAGCGCGCCAACCCGGACAGTGACTACCCCCGCGGGATCTACCAACTGATCATCGAGGACACCCGGAGCGCCCCCGGCCACAAGAAGGACTCCGTCGCCCTCGGCCCCGGATTCACCGGCTGGGCGCTCCCCGACCAGGCCGAGGTCACGCTGCCGACCGGCTGCGCCGCCCTCATGGGCTCGACCGCCCCGTACATCACGGTGTCGCTCAGCGCGCCCTCGCAGGCGGAGAAGAAGGGCCTCGTCGACCGGGAAAGCGCGATCCGCAACAGTGCGACCGTGATGCGGGAGGCCGCCACCAATCTCGTCAAGCAGTACGGCTGCGCCGACTGACCGGTCAGTCCGCCCGCCGTCGCGGCACCCGGGCCGCGCCCTTCGGCTCTCCGGCTCAGCCGAGACGGCGGGCCCCGGCGCCTGCGGTCAGACCCTTTCCACCCGGATGCGATGGTCCGCCAGGAACGTGTCCATGTCGTCGACATCCGAGGTGAAGACGGTGACCTCGAATCCGCGCTGCGCAGTCTTGACGGCCACGGCAGCCAAAACGGCGTCGATGGCGTACTTGTGTCCGTGCAGCCCAGAGGTCTTCAGCATGCCGCGGGCGAGGGAGATCACCTGGTCATCGGTGTGCTCCACATCGATCCGGGACAGGGCCCAGTCCCACAGCCCTCGGCGTGCACCCTGCTGAGGGTTCCACGCCTCCAGCGTGGTCAGCGCGCTGGTGACTACAGCGATGTCCAGGCGCGGCGCCGCCTTCACCAAAGCCGCCATCCTTTGGTCGCCCTGGACCGTCTTGGACAGCGCTTCGGAGTCGAGGACGAAGGCACGCCGACGTACAGATGGAACACCGGCACACTTCGAACGGCTCACGCCGCGGCGCCGGGAGAGCGCTGCTCGTCATGCCAGTCATCGATGGCCGCGATGCGCTCCAGCGCCGCTCTCTCTTCCTCGGCCGACACCGGACCGAACTCTGTCTCCAGGCGGTCCGTCAGCTCCCGGAGCCTGTCCATGGCGTCCTGATGCGCCGCAGCTGCCGCGATATAGGCGGACACTCCCCGGGCATCGACCCGCCCCTTGATCGATTCGACCAGCTCATCCGGCACTGTGATCGTAATCTTCCGAGTCGCCATACTCGGAGTATGGCACACCATCGGTCGCGCACGAGATCCTTCGCGCCGGACAGACGGTGAGGCACCCCGTCGCCTTCCCGAGAGGCCATGGGTCCCCCTTGCCCCTCCCATGGACGCGGAACCAATAAAGACCAGGTCACAGCCACTCAGGGCTCTTCCTGGAAGCGCAGCGTCGCTACGTCGGCCCAGACCTCACCAAGGAGATCGCCGACCGGGCTGCCGCCCCGTTCGGCACCTTCGGGGCGAGCGACGAGGCACTGTTCGACGTGCTGTTCGGCCGCGCCCGTCCCCGGGGACAGCCCACCCTTCCAGCTTCCGCGCTCGATGGCGAGCGTCACGTGTGCGGCCAGGGCCGCCGGTCACGGTCAGCCCGCATTGCCGGACATCAGGCGACCTGCCGCGTCGTGTACGAGCTGGGCGTGCAACTCGAACATCGCCACCAGATCGACGGCTCCCCCACTGATCTCCCGTTGCACGAACAAGCCGTCCGCACCTGCTACGGCGTAGGTCGTCAGCGTGTGGATCGCCTCCTCGTCCAAGTCCGGGAAGAGACTCCGGGCGGTCTCGATGATCTTCCGACGGGCGGTCTCGCGCACCTGCAGGAACACGGTCCGACCCTGGGGCTCGGTGGGGCGCCGCTCCAGGGCGAGCATGAGGCCGAGGCGCAGGAAGTCGGGTGCGTCGACCAGCGACTTCGCCACGTTGGCGGCCATGGTGGTGACTCGCTCCAGGGAACTGCCCGACTCTTCGTCCGGCAGTTCGACCGCGGCCAGCCACGTCTCGAAACTGCGCTCGATAACGGCGGCGATCAGGTCGTCCTTGTCCTTGAAGTGCCAGTAGATCGAGCTTGCGGGCAGCCCGCACTTGGCACTGACGGCCGCGATGGACGTGCCTTCATAGCCGCGCTCACCGGCGATCTCCGCGGCGGCGTCGAGGATGCGCTGCCGCGACTCCACCCCGTTCGCCCGCTTCTTGCGCGTCGCCTGTGGCCTGGTCATGGGGTCTTCCCTCCTGTTGCGCCGACCCTTGACCGTATCTGGCACCGAGCTTACCGTAGCGCTCACTCCAATTGGAGTGAGCGCTACAGCATGAGCATCGTGACGAACGAGAGCGAGGTGGCCCGGTGGCAGCGATCAGCGCTCCAGACCTGAGGGCCAGGGACGACACGTACGACGTGGCGGTGATCGGTTACGGACCTACAGGGGTCACGGCGGCGAACCTGCTGGGCGCGATGGGCCTGAAGGTCGTCGTCCTGGACCGTGACGCCGAGATCTTCGGTCGTGCCCGGGCCATCTCCACCGACGAGGAGGTCATGCGGATCTGGCAGCGTGCCGGTCTGGCCGAGCGGCTCAAGCAGGACATGCTGACCGAGCGGCCCGTCGACTTCGTCGACGCACACGGCCGGCCCTTCATGACCGCCCACCCCACGCCCCGCGGGCACGGCCATCCGCCGCAGATGTTCATCTACCAGCCGGCGCTGGAGCAGGTGCTGCGCGACGGCGTCGGCCGCTACCCGACTGTGCGTGTGTTGCTGAGGCACGAGTGCCTGCGCGTGCGCCAGGACTCCGACGGAGTGGAGCTGACGCTCGTCGGCACGGCCGACGACTCCGTCCACCGGCTCCGCGCGTCCTATGTGATCGCGGCCGACGGCGGCTCCAGCCTCACCCGCGCCCAGCTCAACATCGGCTACGAGGGCACCACATACGAGGACCGGTGGGTGGTCATCGACACGAAGATGCTCAAGCCGTGGCCGGACCACGACAAGCTCCGCTTCCACTGCGACCCGGCCCGGCCGGCCGTCGACTGCCCGACCCCGCTCGGACACCACCGCTGGGAGTTCCCCATCCTCCCCGGCGACGACGAGAAGGAGCTGACCACCGAGGAAGCCGTCCACCGGCTGCTCACCCGGTACGGAATCGGCCGGGACAGCGTCAAGGTGCTGCGGGCCACCGTCTACAGCCACCACGTGCGCTTCGCCTCCCGCTTCCGCTCCGGCCGCATCTTCCTGGCGGGCGACGCCGCTCACGCCATGCCGCCGTGGATCGGCCAGGGCATGGCGGCGGGGGTGCGCGACGTCGCCAACCTCTGCTGGAAACTCGACGCCGTCCTACGAGGAGAGCTTCCCGAAGGCGTCCTCGACAGTTACGAGGCCGAACGCAAACCGCACGTCAGGGAAGTGACCAAGCGGGCTGTGTTCGTCGGCCGGATCATCACCGAACGGCGCCTGCCGGTCACCCGGATCCGCAACCGTTCTCTGCGCCTGCTGGACCGCCTGCCCGGCTTCGGCAACTGGATGCAGGACTCCCACTGGATACCCGTCGCCCACTACGGCGCCGGTCTCCAGGCCCGCCCCCGCACCAAGGCATCCGGCCACCAGGTCCCCCAACCCCAGGTGACCGGCCCGGACGGCGCCCTCGTGCGCCTGGACGATGTCCTCGCCGGCCGGTGGCTGCTGCTGCACGCCCGAACGGCCGCCCCGCAGCAGGAATGGGACCGGATGGGAGTGCCCTCGCTGGTCGTCACCCCCGCAGGCTCCCGGCCGGCCGAGGGCACCGTCGTCGACCACGACGGGGTCCTGCTGCCCTGGATGAACGCCCGCCGGGCGGCCACCCTCGCCCTGCGGCCCGACGCCTACGTCTACGCCGCCGCGCCCCTTGGCGCTCAACTCCCCCCGCCTCCCTCTGGTTTCGCCCCGTCCCCAGCCCCTCGCCCGACCTCGACCAGCACCCAGTGAGGAGCAACATGCCCACACCTACCGGCCTGCCCGCAATGCGGGAGGCGACCCACGACATCGGCGGCGGCAGGAAGATCTTCGTCGCCGAAACGGGCGAGGGCCCGCCGGTGCTCCTGCTGCACGGTGGCGGCCCCGGCGCCTCAGGCGTCTCCAACTACACCCGGAACATCGCCGCACTGGCCAACGAATACCGTGTCATCGTGCCCGACCTGCCCGGCTACGGACGCAGCACCAAGGGCATCGACGGCAGCGACCCCTTCGGAGACCTGGCCCACGGCATCCGCGGTCTGCTCGACGAACTCGGCCTGACAAAGGCCCACTTGGTGGGCAACAGCTACGGCGGCGCCTGCGCCCTGCGTATCGCACTGGACACCCCCGACAGGGTCGACCACATGGTGCTGTTGGGCCCCGGCGGCATCGGTACCACCCGCACCCTCCCCACCCAGGGCCTCAACAACTTGCTGAACTACTACACCGGCGAAGGGCCCTCGCGGCTGAAGCTGGAGAAGTTCATCCGGCACTACCTCGTCTTCAACGCCGCTGACGTCCCCGACTCCACCATCGACGAGCGCTACCGGGCGAGCATCGACCCCGAGGTGATCGCCTCACCGCCGCTGCAACGCCCCTCCGGACCGAACGCACTGCGGACCGTCTGGAAGATGGATTTCACCCGCGACCCACGTTTGTCCCGGCTGCCCGTACCGACGCTGGTGCTGTGGGGTGCGGCGGACAAGGTCAACAGACCCTCCGGCGGCAGCATGCTGGCCGACCGCATGCCCAACTGTGACCTCTACCTGGTCGCCAACACCGGTCACTGGGTGCAATTCGAACGCGCCGAGCTCTTCAACCGCCTGTGTGCCGACTTCCTGGCAGGCCGACGATGACCGATGTCCCCGCCCCCTCCGTCTTCGGTGCCGTCCATCTCGGCTACCTCGTCATCGAAACCAACCGCTTCGCCGACTGGCAGCGGTTCGGGACCGACGCCATCGGCATGCACCACGACGCCCTCTCCCGGGACCTGATGCGATTCCGTCTCGACGACCAGGAGTGCCGGTTCCTGCTCCGGCGCGGCCCCGCCGAAGACGTCGTCGCCACCGGCTGGCACATCGACGACCACACCGCCTTCGAGCAGATCGAGGCCCGCATCCGCGCCCACGGCGTCCCCGTCGTCGCCGGCACCGACGAGGAGGCCGCGCTGCGCGGCGTCGAACGCCTGCTGCGCTTCCCCGGCCCCAAGGGCATCACCCAGGAGATCTACACCACCCCGGTGACGTCCGCGGAACCGCTGCGCATGCTCGCCTCCGCGTTCGTCACCGGCGACTCCGGCATGGGCCACGTCGCGCTGACCTCCACCAAGCCGGCCCAGATCCGCGGGTACTTCAACACCGTCTTCGACGCCCGCCTGACCGACTACATCGACGAGACCATCAGCGGCGTCAAGCTCAGGATCCGCTTCCTACGCGTCAACGAACGCCACCACTCCATCGCCGTGGCCGCCACCCGGGGCCTGCCGCTCGACCCGGTCCCCACCCGTGTGCAGCACCTCAACATCCAGGCCGCCACCCTCGACGACGTCGCCCAGAGCTACCAGCGCGTCCACGAGCTCGGCTTCGACATGGCCCTGTCCGTCGGCCAGCACACCAACGACCGTGAACTCTCCTACTACGCCCGCACCCCCTCCGGCTTCGAGTGGGAAGTCGGCTGGAATCCCCTCGTCGTCGACGAGGACACCTGGGAACCCACCACGCACCAGGGCATCAGCATCTGGGGCCACCTCCCCGTCGGCCAGACCATCGTCGACAAGCTCACCCAGTTCAGGACCGGCGCCCGTTCCCTGGCCCGCTCCGAGAACACCGTGCCGGCTCTCAGCGGCGCGGGCATCCCCGACGACTGACAGCCCGGCGGTCGCCTCCTCGGTGAGCAGGTGACCGCCACCGCACGCCGTACCTTCTCCCAGCTGCTCCCCGCCCGCTCATGAAAGGCCGCTTCATGACCCACTCGGCACAGCGCATCGACGTCCACCAGCACACCGTGCCCGCGTTCTACCGTGACGTGCTCGCCAAGGCCGGCATCGGCGAGGCCGGCGGCCGGGCCCTGCCCGACTGGAGCGCCGCCTCCGCCCTGGAGCTGATGGACCTGCTGGGCACCCGGGCGGCCATCCTGTCCGTCTCCACCCCGGGAACGGGCTTCCTCACCGACCCGGACGAAGCCGCCTCCCTGGCACGGCGCCTGAACGACCACGCCGCGGCAGTGACCGCCGAACATCCCGGGCGCTTCGGCCACTTCGCCACCCTCCCCATGCCGGACGCCGCCGCCTCCGCCACCGAAGCGGTGCGGGCGCTGGACGAACTACAGGCCGACGGCGTCACCCTGCTCGCCAACAACCGCGGCACCTACCTCGGCGCCGACGGTCAGGAACCGCTGTGGCGCGTCCTGGACGACCGCGGCGCGGTGGTGTTCGTCCATCCCGCGGAACTGCCCGCACCGCCGGTCGATGGCATCCCGCCCTTCGCCGCCGACTTCCTCCTCGACACCACGCGGGCCGCCTACCTCCTCGTCCGCAACGGCATCGTCCGGCGCTACCCCCACATCCGGTTCATCCTCAGCCATGCTGGGGGCTTCGTCCCCTACTCCTCCCACCGCATGGCCGTCACCATCGCCAACGACACCGGGCGCAGCCCTCTGGTCGTGCTGGACGACTTCCGCTCCTTCTACTTCGACACCGCCCTGTCCTCCAGCCCGGCCGCCCTGCCCACCCTGCTCGCCTTCGCACACCCCGGTCACGTCCTGTTCGGAAGCGACTGGCCCTTCGCACCCACCCCCGCCGGCCAGTACTTCGCCAACGGACTCGACACCTTCCTGCCGCCCGGCCCGCTCAAGGCCATCAGCCGCACCAATGCTGAGGCGCTCTTCCCGCGACTGGCCGCCGGCGCCCCCGCGCCGGGCCCGGGCCGACCGGCCGCGACACGGCTGCGGCAGGCCGCCCAGCGCGCCGCCGCCCGACTCTTCTTCAAACTCGTCCAGCCCGGCACCGGCTGAGACAGGAACCGCTTCGTCGCGCGCCGCCACGCGTTCCGGGGCGCCCTCGCCGCGCAGGTAGACGGCTGAATCGCGGAACAGCACACTCCAGCGGCTCGGTTCCCGTGAAGCGGCCCGATCGGGACGCCGACGGCCATGTGCCCTGAAACTGCAGGTCACAGAGGTGTGAAAGCTCACGGTGACACACAAGGAAGCCCGTACGCCGCACCGATCCAAGGTGCCGACGCGCACCGAAAACGGGGCTTTCGCAGGCCAGAACGTTTCTCCTGACCTGCCGAGGGTGGGGCGGGTGGGACTCGAACCCGAATGGGTGACGCGCCTCACCTGCGGAAACGCCACAGAGGCGGACATTCACATCCTGCTGCATCCCGCTGCGTCCGGCTCGATCCCCGGCGACCACACTCCGGTGCGGTACGTACCGCACCGCGACGCCATGTCTGAGCGAGCAGCGCGAGGAGATCCGCCTGAGCGCGTCCGGCGGTCCGCTCCCGACTACGGCCCACCCGCAACGCACCCCGGCAACTCCCCGCTCTGGCCTCATCCCCCGCAGCCGACGACAGTCACAGTTCGTACCGTCCAGGCGCAGGGCCTTGCCGGTCCCTACACGCCGCGCCAGCTCACGAACTCATGCCCTCCGCTCGCCGAGAGCCGTTCGCTGAACGGGTGCACCTCGCCGGTCAGAGCCGCCACGCACAACGCCGCCACTCCGCCGTCGAGCACGGTCCAGCGGCTCGTCCCGTGCGGCGTCTGCCTCCGGAAGACAGCCACCCGCCAGTCGTCGGGAGCACCCTCGCGCAGCCAGAACGCGACATCGCTGCTCGCCGAGTCCGCGAAGGGCAGCAGCGGCGGCAGTACGCCTCCCGGCAGGAGGGCGCCCAACTCCTCGCGGTCCCGGTCCGAGAGAGCGGGTTCACCTCTGTCCAGGAGATCCCCGTACGGCGAGCCGGGGACCGGCGGCGTGCTCACGGACAGGTACTCGTCGATCTCACCGCCGCCGTACAACTCCACGAACTCACGGTAGTCGGCCGGCAACGCCAGGCCCGTCGTCCGCTCGATCTGCTCCCAGTCCACCGCGTCGCCGCCGGAGCTGGGCGGCGGGAGCAGCTCGCGCAGGCGGGCGACAGCAGGGTGAGACATACGGGGTTTCCTCCGTTTACAGGGTGGACGGCCAGGCTCACGGCTGCCCTGGTAGCGGAACCTCGGCGCTGGTGCGACTGTCCATGGCGGTGCCCAGGTTCTTCCAACCCTGGCCGGCAGTGTAAATAAGGTTCGAGACCGTGGTGGCGTCGGCACCCGCGTAGCGTCCCCTGCTGTTCCAGGCCGTGTAGGACATCCGGAACTCGTGGGACTCGGTCGCGGTGAGCAGCATTCTGGTCTGCCAGTAGCCGGACAGGATTCCCATGACCTGGCCCGGGTTGGGCTCCTGAGACTCTTGGGTGTTCGTTGCGTTCCTAGGCCTGGCTCCTCCTGGAAAGGAATCCGGGAAGTTGTCGCCTCTTCATTCTGGTCGCCCGCCCACTGACTGCCGACAGCCTTCGGTCCCGGGGTTCTTGACGGGATATCAGGGGGTCTTCGGAACGGCCCGAGGGCGGTCACACCCGTGTCAGGAATGCGTCAGACAGCGTGGTGGGCCGGTACGGGGAAAGCCACCGGACATGCGTCCGCCCCGTGCGGGCACGAGGCTGGCCCAGGGCGAGGACGACTTGACCCCGCGCCAGGTCCGGGGGGTGGCGATCTGGCACGGGGTTCCGGCGGAGGGGTCGGGCCGTGGCTGCCGAACCGTCGCCTCAGCGGGCCGCGGGGGCGTCGATGGACTTCGGGCCGGGAGATGCCTCCCGTTCCCCGGCCGGGGGGCCGGCGGCCGCAGGCGGAGCCTCGACGCGCCCGGGCAGGAAGAGGGTGGCGACGAGCAGTACCGCGAGGGTGCCGATCGCGAACCAGTACACCCCGTGGATGCCCTTCATCACATCGGTGCCGCCGATGGTCTTGAGGATGACGGTGACCAGTGCGATACCGATCGCCGCGCCCAGCTGGTTGAGCATGTAAAGCACGGAGCTGCCCTGCGGGACGAGGGGGCCGGGCAGGGTGCGGTAGAGCGAGCCCATCGTCGGCGCGCCGACGAAACCGAGTCCGAGACCGATGACGAGGGACGCGATCGATGTCAGCACTACGCGGGTGTCGGCACTGACCTGAGTGAGGGCGAATCCGCCGAGGGCCGCGACGATCGCGCCGCCCTGGGCGAGGCCGCGGCTGCCCATCTTGTCGCTGAGGCTGCCGGCCAGAGGCATGGCGAGTGCGGCGCCCAGTCCGATCGGGGTGACCAGGAGGCCGGATGCGAAGGTGCCCATGCCGTGCGCCTGCTGGTAGTAGAGGGGGAGGGCGAAGAGACTCGCGAAGGTGGCGAGACCGCTGAGCGTCATCACGGTCACGCTCGCGGTGAAGCTGGTGCTCTTGAACAGCCGCAGGTCGATCAGCGGCGGGGTGAAGGGACGCTTCCGCAGCGCGTGGACGCCGTAGCCCAGCAGCATGATGATGCCGAGAATCAGTGGGGTCAGTACCTGCCAGGCGGCGAAGGCGGTGAGCTCGGCCGACTGGGTCATGGCGAGGACGAGCACCGCGAAACCGGGGCCGAGCAGCGCCAGACCCGTGACGTCGAGCTTGCTGAACGGCTCGTCGGAGCCGCGCGGCAGGTCGGTCGGTACGACCTTCAGCGCCAGGAAGAGCGCGATCAGACCGACGGGCACGCCCAGCAGGAACATCCAGCGCCAGGACAGGCCCTCGAGGATGGCGCCGCCCGCGATCGGACCGAGCACTGGTCCGAGGGAGAGGACGACACCCATCAGACCCATGACGCGGCCTGCACGGGCAGGGCCCGCCCCACGGGCGAGGAGGATCAGCACGAGCGGATCGAGGACGCCCGCGCCGACACCCTGCAGAACTCGGAAGGCGATGAGGCTGCCGACGTCCCAGGCCAGGGCGCAGGCGAGCGAGCTGCCGAGGAACAGCAGGAGGCCAGTGATCCACATGCGCTTGCTGCCGAACCGGTCGACCGCCCACGAGGTGAAGGGGATCACGGCGGTGACGGCCAGCAGGAAACCGGTGGACGCCCAGCCGATGGTATTGAGAGAAGTACCGAACTCTTTGCTCAGGGGGTCGATGGCCACGGCCACCATCGTGCTGTTGAGGATGCCCAGCATCCCCCCCAGCAGGACGGCGACGATCAGCCGCACGAGTGCGGGTTCCAGGCGGTCATCCCGTAATTGCGTCATCGCTTCTCCGGTGGAAGTCCCAGGTCGTATGTGAACCAGCGGGTTCAAACTAGTGGTCCCCCACATCCCATGCAACCGAATCGTTCAGACTATTGAACCACCTGGTTCAATTAGAGGTCCCAGAGGATACGATGGCCGGGTGACCGGACCGAGTACGACGGCGGCGTCGAGGCCCAGGGCCTCCCGAGGGCGCATCGACAAGCGGCAGGCGATCCTGGACGCCGCGTTCACCGTGTTCGCGCGCGAGGGGTACGCGAACGCCTGTGTGAAGGCGATCGCGGCCGAGGCGAACGTCGCCAAGCCCACTGTCTACAACCACCTCAGCGACAAGGCGAACCTCTTCCGCAATGCGATCGAGGTGGCCGCCGAGACCGCGCAGTCGGAGAATCTCGCGGTCGTCGGGCGGCTCGCCGAGCCCGGCGACGACCTGCGGGCCGCCCTCCAGGACGTGGGACTGCGACTCCTCCGGTGCTACTCCAGCGACCGCTCGTGGGCACTGCGCCGCCTGCTCTACGCGGAGGTCACCCGCTTCCCCGACCTGCTGGAGACCGTGCGCGGCGGCGTGACCACCCGTGTGACCGGGGCGCTCGCAGACCGGCTCGCGCGCCTCACGCTCGACGGCCGGCTACGGATGACCGACCCGGCTCAGGCGGCCGAGCAGTTCATCGCGCTGCTGACCGGACCCGCCGAGGCGCGGTCGAAGTTCGGTACGGAACAGCTCCCCGAGGAGGAGCTGCGCGCGCTGGCGGAGGGAGCCGTCCGGACCTTCCTCATGGCTTTCGGCTCACCCCCCGCGAAAACTGCCGAAATACAGTGAGATGTCAAGGGATCGCGAAGTCGACAAGGCGGCGTCAGCTTCCACGGCACCGACCCGAGATCCCCGGATAGCGTCACCAACCGTTCACCCCAGCCCCCGCCCACCTGGTACGCCGCACCTCGCACGGTGGCATGCCGCTCGGCCCGTAGGGGGCCGGCCCGGATTGGTCCCCTGTTTCGATCCGGTTGCGTCCTACTCGATCCCGCTGGATCGGGGATGGCACAGCGTTCGCTGCACCGCCTCTCGAGCGCCTCGCAGATGGCTCTATTGCCACCGAGGTCCGGCTGGGGCCGGTTCTACGCGCTGAGCATGTCGGTATTCCTACGAGACTTCGATGCTCTGCCGGACAAGCGCGCGAGCAGCCGGCCCGCACCGACGGCCACGTAGAGCACGACCAAAACTCCGAGTGTGAGGCCGAGCTGCTTGATCAGGTTTTGGCGGAGCTCGGCGGGAAGCTCGGCCTTCGGGACGCGTAGCGCCATGGTGTTCTCTTCGGACGTCTGCCTGTTTGGCATGAAGACACCATCGGGCCCGCGAATGTGACAACCACCATCCCCGCCGACATTCACGGAGCCTGCCGGCCCTGGAGGCAGTGCTCGCCGAACCAGACATCACCGAGTGGGCCGACTACTTCCTGCACGCTCGCGCGACCGACGCCGACGCCCTCACGGCCCTCGCCCCACGGGATGGAAGCGACCACACACCGTGACACCCACTACCCCTCCGCAGCAGGGGGAAGCCGAACACCGACTACACGATCAACGACGCCTACCAACCCCGAGGCCGGGCCAGCACCACGAGCACCTCCAGCAGTCGGACGGCTGCGACAGTCAGGGTCCGGGCCCGTCCCCGGCTGGACCTGCACAGCTCGGCCGGGGACCGGTCACGTGTGCGATGTCTGCGCCCCTCGATCTCGCCGAAGGCTTCGCTGACACTTCGGCCGAGCAATGGCCGAGCTAACGATCTTGAAGGGCGAAAAAAGGCCCCCGCCGAAGCGGGGGCCTACCTGTATCTGCTGGTCAAACGGGTGAACCGTGCCAGCTTCACGGTGGGGCGGGTGGGACTCGAACCCACGGCCGACGGATTATGAGTCCGCTGCTCTAACCGGCTGAGCTACCGCCCCTTCTCGGCGTGGCGCGTACACCTGTACGCGCCGTCTGCCGCAGCATAGCCGGTCATACGATCTCTCGCTCCGGATGGTCGACTTCGCGTGACCATGAAGACCATGCTGGTCCGCGCCCGGTTCCGTACGGAGCGAAATCGACGCGAACGAGTCGCATGCGCCCCACAGGCACCGTGGCGACGGGTCGGCCCTGGGCACACGGAAAGAGGGCCCCGCAGGGCCCTCTTCCGTTCCGCTCCCCCGACTGGACTCGAACCAGTAACCCTCCGGTTAACAGCCGAATGCTCTGCCAATTGAGCTACAGGGGATCGCGCTCCCCCGACTGGACTCGAACCAGTAACCTGCCGGTTAACAGCCGGCTGCTCTGCCAATTGAGCTACAGGGGATTGCTGCGTGTGCACCGAACCCGGCCCACCTGGCTACTGCCGGGCGGCGCGTGCTCGCTGCGACACATACATTAGCGCAAGCAGGGGGGTGCTTTGCCAATCGGTATCCCCCCGGGTGATCTCGGGTGCCCGCGGGTAGGCGGGCAGCACACGTCGCACTGAGCGTCGTACGGAGCAAGGAAGGGTGGCAGCCATGCGGTACCGGCTCACGTTCATCGCCGGACTGGCCCTCGGATACGTGATCGGCACACGGGCCGGACGCGAGCGCTACGAGCAGCTGAAGAAGTCCGCACGCCAGTTCGCCCAGAACCCGGCCGTACGCAACACCGCCGAGTCCGCGGCGCAGAACAGTCGCGATCTGGCCGGCAAGGCGTACCACGCGGTCAGCGACAAGTTCGGCGAGAAGGTGCCCGCCCCGGTGGCCGACCGGATGCGCTCGCTGCGCAACCGCGGCCGGAACGGCGAGGACGACTGGGGCACCAGCAACACCTAGGACCGCGATCGGGGGCCGGACCAGCGGTACGGAAGCGCTCCCCCGGTGCGGCAGAATCGTGCGTATGGGCATAGTCGCCGGTCTGGACAGTTCCTCCGCCTTCACGCACATCGTCGTCTGCGATACGGACACCGGCGCTGTGCTGCGCCGGGGATACGCCGCACATCCCGTCGAGGAGAAGGCCACCGAGGCCGATCCGCAGGCGTGGCTGCTCTCGCTCGGCGAGGCGGCCACCGGCGGGATGCTCGAAGGTGTGCAGGCCATCGGGGTCTCCGCGCAGCAGCATGCCCTGGTGCCACTGGACCAGCAGGGCAATCCGGTGCGCCCGGCCCTGGTCGGCAACGACAAGCGGGCGCAGGTCGCCGCGGCCGATCTGATCGACGGACTCGGCGGGCGGCGGGCCTGGGCCGAGGCGGTCGGGTCGGTGCCGCAGTCCGCTCACCCGGTGTCGAAGCTGCGCTGGCTGGCGCGGAACGAGCCGGAGGCGGCCCAGCGGGTGGCCGCCGTGCTGCAGCCGCACGACTGGCTGGTGTGGCAGCTGCTGGGGCGACCGGCCCGCCGGACCACCGACCGGGGTGCCGCGTCCGCCACCGGTTACTGGTCGCCGGGCAGCGGTTCCTACCGGCCCGACCTGGTGGAGCTCGCGCTCGGGCACCAGGCCGCCCTGCCCGAGGTGCTCGGCCCCTGCGACACGGCCGGGACGACGCCCGAGGGGCTGCTGATCTCCGCCGGGACCGGGGAGACGATGGCGGCGGCGTTCGGGCTCGGGGTCGGGATCGGCGACGCGGTGGTGTCGCTGGGCGCATCGGGTTCGGTCATGGCGGTGCATCACGAGGCGCTGCCCGATCCGTCCGGGACGATCCACTCGTTCGCCGACGCGACCGGAATGCATCTGCCGGTGGTGTACACGTCGAATGCGGTACGCGCGCTGCGCGGGACCGCCGAGATGCTGGGCACCAACGGGCTGGAGGAACTGTCCGCGCTGGCGCTGAAGTCGACACCCGGCTCCTCCGGGCTCGTGCTTCTGCCGTACCTGGAGGGCGAGCGCACCCCGCACCTGCCGCACACGGCGGGAACGCTGTGCGGGCTGCGGCGCGAGTCGATGAAGCCGGAGCATCTGGCCCGGGCGGCGTTCGAGGGGATGCTGTGCTCCCTGGCCGACGCGCTCGATGTGCTGCGCGGCCGTGGCGTCGAGGTGCGGCGGGTGTTCCTGCTCGGGGCGGCGGCCGAACTGCCCGCCGTGCAGGAGATCGCGCCCGCGCTCTTCGGTACGCAGGTGGTCGTGCCGCAACCCGCCGAATACGCGGCGCTGGGCGCGGCCCGGCAGGCGGCCTGGGCGCTGGGCGTCTCGCAGGGGACGGCCGATCCCCACACCCCTCCGGCCTGGCAGGGAGCGGCGGCGCAGGTGCTGGAGCCGGGCGAGGAGCTGGCGGTCGGCCAGGCGGTCCGCCAGCAGTACACGGCGACGCGCGACCAGATCCATCCGGGAGCGTTCGACTCCGCGCCCTGATCCCCGGCCCGTGCGATGACCGGGTACACAGGGAGGAGGCCCGCCTCCCCCATGTGTACCCGGTCTTTTTTTTGACCTGGTCTTGAATAAAATCGCTCGCCGTGCCGGTCGGGGTACCGGAAAATGGTTCGCCTCCCGAATGCCGCCGACACCGAGAGACACGCGTGCTCATACAACTCCTGCGGGCCCATCTCGGTCCCTACAAGAAACCCATCCTGTTGCTGGTCGCGCTCCAGTTCCTGCAGACCTGCGCCAGCCTCTACCTGCCGACGCTCAACGCCGACATCATCGACAACGGTGTCGTCCAGGGCGACACGGGCTACATCCTGGAGTTCGGCGGCATCATGATCGCCGTCAGCATCGCCCAGGTGGTCTGCAACATGGGCGCCGTCTACTACGGTGCCCGTACCGCGTCGGCCCTCGGCCGCGACGTGCGGGCGGCGATCTTCGGCCGGGTGCAGTCGTTCTCGGCGCGGGAGGTCGGGCGCTTCGGCGCACCCTCGCTGATCACGCGTACCACCAATGACGTCCAGCAGGTCCAGATGCTGGTGCTGATGACCTTCACCCTGATGGTCTCGGCGCCGATCATGTGCGTCGGCGGTGTCGTCATGGCCCTCGGCCAGGACGTCCCGCTGTCGGCGGTCCTGCTCGCGGTACTGCCGGTGCTCGGGATCGCGGTGAGCCTGATCGTCAGGCGGATGCGCCCGCTGTTCCGCACCATGCAGGAGCGGGTCGACACCGTGAACCGGGTGCTGCGCGAGCAGATCACCGGGAACCGCGTGATCCGCGCCTTCGTCCGCGACGGTTACGAGGAGCAGCGCTTCCGTGGCGCCAATGACGAACTGACCGAGGTGGCGCTGTCGACGGGCCGTCTGATGGCGTTGATGTTCCCGACCGTGATGACGGTCGTGAACGTGTCCTCCATCGCCGTGGTCTGGTTCGGTGCCCACCGCATCGACAGCAACGGCATGGAGATCGGGGCGCTGACCGCGTTCCTCTCCTATCTGATGCAGATCGTCATGTCGGTGATGATGGCCACCTTCATGTTCATGATGGTGCCGCGGGCCGAGGTCTGCGCCGAGCGCATCCAGGAGGTCCTGGGGACCGGGTCGAGCGTGGTCCCGCCCGTCGATCCGGTCCGCGAACTGCGCGCCCACGGTCATCTGGAGGTCCGCGGCGCGGACTTCCGCTACCCGGGCGCCGAGGAGCCGGTACTGCGTTCGGTGGATCTGGTGGCGCGCCCCGGCGAGACCACCGCGATCATCGGTTCGACGGGCAGCGGGAAGTCGACGCTGCTGGGGCTCGTACCACGGCTGTTCGATGTGACGGACGGTCAGGTGCTGGTCGACGGCACGGATGTGCGGACGCTGGAGCCGGCCCTGCTGGCGAAAACGGTGAGCCTGGTCCCGCAGAAGCCGTACCTGTTCTCCGGGACGGTCGCGACGAACCTGCGGTACGGGAATCCGGACGCCACCGACGAGGAGCTGTGGCACGCGCTGGAGGTCGCGCAGGCCAGGGAGTTCGTCGAGGCTCTGGAGCACGGCCTGGACGCGCCGATCGCGCAGGGCGGCACCAATGTCTCCGGCGGGCAGCGGCAGCGCCTGGCGATCGCCAGGACGCTGGTGCAGCGGCCGGAGATCTATCTCTTCGACGACTCGTTCTCCGCACTCGATTACGCGACCGACGCCGCGCTGCGCGGGGCGCTGGCCCAGGAGACGGCCGAGGCGACCGTGGTGATCGTGGCCCAGCGGGTGTCCACCATCCGTGAGGCCGACCGGATCCTGGTGCTGGACGAGGGCCGGGTCGTCGGCTCCGGCACCCACCACGAACTGATGGACGGCAACGAAACGTACCGGGAGATCGTGCTCTCCCAGCTGACGGAAGCGGAGGCCGCGTAATGGCCGGGCCTGGCGGACGCATGGCGGCGGGCGGGGCGCCGACCGACCGGTCCATGGACTTCAAGGGATCGTCGAAGCGGCTGCTGAAGCGCTTCTCGACGGAGAAGACCTCGCTGTACGCGATGTTCGTGGCCTGCGCGCTGAGCGTCGGCCTGTCGGTGGTCGGACCGAAGATCCTCGGCCGGGCGACGGACCTGGTGTTCGCCGGGGTCATCGGCCGGCGGATGCCGGAGGGAACGACCAAGGAGCAGGCCGTCGAGGGCCTGCGCTCGACCAACAGCGGCCTGGCCGACATGCTCTCCGGCGTGGACTTCGTGCCGGGTCACGGCATCGACTTCGGGGCAGTGGGCGACGTACTGCTGCTGGCGCTGGCGGTCTACGTCGGTGCCGGGCTGCTGATGCTGGTGTCGACCCGGCTGTCGATCCGGATCATCAACCGGGTCGTGTTCCGGCTGCGCGAGGACATCCAGACCAAACTGGCGCGGCTGCCGCTGTCCTACTTCGACCGGGCCAAGCGCGGCGAGGTGCTGAGCCGGGCGACGAACGACATCGACAACATCTCGCAGACGATGCAGCAGACGATGGGCCAGCTCATCAACTCCCTGCTCACCATCGTCGGCGTGCTGATCATGATGTTCTGGATCTCCCCGCTGCTGGCCGTGATCGCCCTGGTCACGGTGCCGCTCTCGGCCGTCGTGGCGGCGAAGGTCGGCAAGCGGTCGCAGCCGCAGTTCGTGCAGCAGTGGAAGACGACGGGCAGGCTCAACGCCCACATCGAGGAGATGTACACCGGGCACACCCTGGTGAAGGTCTTCGGGCGGCAGGAGGAGTCCGCGAAGGACTTCGCCGAGCAGAACGAGGCGCTGTACGAGGCGGGCTTCCGGGCCCAGTTCAACAGCGGGATCATGCAGCCGCTGATGATGTTCGTCTCCAACCTGAACTACGTGCTGATAGCGGTCGTCGGTGGTCTGCGGGTCGCCTCGGGTGCGCTGTCGATCGGTGACGTGCAGGCCTTCATCCAGTACTCGCGGCAGTTCTCGATGCCGCTGACCCAGGTCGCCTCGATGGCCAACCTGGTGCAGTCGGGCATCGCGTCGGCCGAGCGGATCTTCGAGCTGCTGGACGCCGAGGAGCAGGGCGCCGACCCCGCGCCCGGCACGGGCGAGCGCCCCGAGGAGCTGCGGGGCGCTGTCTCGCTGGAGAAGGTGTCGTTCCGCTACGACCCGGAGAAGCCGCTCATCGAGGGTCTGTCGCTGAACGTCGAACCGGGTCACACGGTCGCGATCGTCGGCCCGACGGGCGCCGGCAAGACCACGCTCGTCAATCTGCTGATGCGCTTCTACGAGGTGACGGGTGGTCGGATCCTTCTCGACGGGGTCGACGTGGCGAAGATGTCGCGCGACGACCTCCGGTCGGGGATAGGCATGGTGCTCCAGGACACCTGGCTGTTCGGCGGGACGATCGCGCAGAACATCGCGTACGGCGCTGCGCGCGAGGTCACCCGGGAGGAGATCGAGGAGGCGGCGAGGGCGGCCCACGCCGACCGCTTCATCCGTACCCTGCCGGACGGCTACGACACGGTGATCGACGACGAGGGATCCGGCGTCAGCGCGGGCGAGAAGCAGCTGATCACCATCGCTCGGGCGTTCCTGTCCGACCCGGTGATCCTGGTGCTCGACGAGGCGACGAGCTCCGTCGACACCCGTACCGAGGTGCTGATCCAGAAGGCGATGGCGCGTCTGGCGCACGGTCGTACCAGCTTCGTGATCGCGCACCGGCTCTCCACCATCCGGGACGCCGACGTCATCCTGGTGATGGAGAACGGCTCGATCGTCGAACAGGGCACCCACGACGAGCTGCTGGCCGCCGAGGGCGCGTACGCCCGGCTGTACTCGGCGCAGTTCGCGCAGGCGGTCGCCGAGGTCGACTGAGTCGGCCGTGGCCGGCGCGGGGCCCGTACCTCCGGCGGAGGTACGGGCCCCGTGGTGAGGGTGGCCGCCGCCAGGGTCAGGCTGCCGCCGTCGACGGTGAGGATGCGGAAGGTT
>NZ_JBFAWU010000017.1:0-181639 GCF_040680455.1 Streptomyces sp. NPDC052052
CGTGTCCGATTCCCGGTCGAAGCGGGTCAATCATTTTCCGCCTTCCGGTTCCTCGCTTTCGCGATTTCCCTTTCGGCGGCTCCAACCTTACCAGACTCTTTCCGTCCCGATTCCGGTCCGAATTTGAATTCTGATGGCTGTTGGAGTGGCCTTTGCCTTTCGGCGGGACCGACTTTATCAGAGTTTCTGAGTCGGAATTTCCGCCACCCCTGGGTGCCGCTGCACATGGATGCGCCGCGGTGCTTCCCTCTGAGGCGGAGCCGCCAACGTACTGGAGCGGGGCGCCCCGATGCAAATCGGGGCGCCCCGCTCCGGAGTTCAGACCTGCCGGGGTCAGACCTCGACGACGACAGGAAGGATCATCGGCCGCCGACGGTAGGTGTCGGAGACCCACTTGCCCATCGAACGGCGGATGAGCTGCTGGAGCTGGTGGGGCTCCAGCACGCCGTCCTGCGCGGACCTGTTGAGCGCGTCCTCGATCTTCGGCACGACGGCGTCGAACGCGGAGTCGTCGATACCGGAGCCACGAGCCTGGATGTAAGGGCCGCCGGTGATCTTGCCCGTAGTGCTGTCGACCACGACGAAGACCGAGATGATGCCCT
The DNA here is from genome assembly GCF_040680455.1 of Streptomyces sp. NPDC052052. NCBI lineage: Bacteria > Bacillati > Actinomycetota > Actinomycetes > Kitasatosporales > Streptomycetaceae > Streptomyces > Streptomyces sp. NPDC052052. Next base: position 603 of record NZ_JBFAWU010000017.1, read on the forward strand.
CCTCACCGAGGATGCGTCGGTCCTTCAGGGAGGTCTCGGTGACGTCTCCGACCGACAGGCCGTCGACGTAGACGTAACCCGCCTGAACCTTTCCGACGATCTTGGCCCTGCCGTCGACGAGGTCGACCACGACGCCGTCCTCGGCGATCACGATGTGGTCCTTGGGCACACCGGTGAGGGCGCCCAGTTCGGCATTGGCCCTGAGGTGGCGCCACTCACCGTGGACCGGCATCAGGTTCTTCGGCTTGCAGATGTTGTAGAAGTACAGCAGTTCGCCGGCCGAGGCGTGGCCCGAGACGTGGACCTTGGCGTTGCCCTTGTGGACCACATGGGCGCCCCAACGGGTCAGCCCGTTGATCACGCGATAGACCGCGTTCTCGTTGCCCGGGATCAGCGACGACGCCAGGATCACGGTGTCGCCCTGGACGATGCGGATCTGGTGGTCGCGGTTCGCCATGCGCGAGAGCGCGGCCATCGGCTCGCCCTGGGAGCCCGTGCAGACCAGCACGACCTCGTCGTCCGGCAGATCGTCGAGGGTCTTGACGTCGACCACCAGGCCCGCCGGGACCCTCAGGTAGCCGAGGTCGCGGGCGATGCCCATGTTGCGCACCATGGAGCGCCCGACGAAGGCGACCCGGCGGCCGTACTCGTGTGCCGCGTCGAGAATCTGCTGGATGCGGTGCACGTGGCTGGCGAAGCTGGCCACGATGATGCGCTTTTGGGCGTTGGCGAAAACCGTGCGCAGGACGTTGGAGATGTCCCGCTCGGGCGGTACGAAGCCGGGGACCTCTGCGTTGGTCGAGTCCGAGAGCAGAAGGTCGATGCCTTCCTCGCTCAGCCGGGCGAACGCGTGCAGATCGGTGAGCCGGCCGTCCAGCGGGAGCTGGTCCATCTTGAAGTCACCGGTCGCCACGGCCATGCCCGCAGGCGTGCGGATGGCGACCGCGAGCGCGTCCGGGATGGAGTGGTTGACCGCGACGAACTCGCAGTCGAACACACCGATGCGCTCCCGCTGGCCCTCGGCGACTTCGAGGGTGTACGGACGGATGCGGTGCTCCTGGAGCTTCGCCTCGATCAGCGCCAGGGTCAGCTTGGAGCCGATCAGAGGGATGTCGGGCTTCAGGCGCAGCAGATACGGGACGCCACCGATGTGGTCCTCGTGGCCGTGCGTGAGGACGATGCCCTCGATGTCGTCGAGACGGTCCCGGATCGTGGTGAAGTCCGGCAGGATCAGGTCGATGCCGGGCTGCTCCTCCTCCGGGAAGAGGACGCCGCAGTCGACGACGAGCAGGCGGCCGCCGTACTCGAAGACCGTCATGTTGCGGCCGATTTCACCGAGGCCACCGAGCGGGGTGACCCGGAGGGCGCCCTTCGGGAGCTTCGGCGGGGCGCCGAGTTCGGGATGCGGATGGCTCAAAAGACTCTCCTTACCACGCACGCCACGTACCGCTTGGGCACGTGGCGCGCATGTCATTCGTGCACTTGCTGTTGTCTGTGATGTCGCTCTTGCGAGTGTTCTTCGCTTATTCAGTTGTGAAGTCTGTGGCTACAGCTCTACCCCGCCGGCGGCGAGATCGATCTTGAGCTGCGCCGTTTCCTGTGCGGTGAGTTCCACCAGGGGAAGCCGCAGCGGGCCCGCGGGAAGGCCCTGGAGGGCCAGTGCGGCCTTGGTGGTGATCACGCCCTGGGTGCGGAACATGCCGGTGAAGACCGGCAGGAGCTTCTGGTGGATCTCCGCGGCCTTCTGGACGTCGCCGCCGAGGTACGCGTCGATCAGGGCACGCAGGTCGGGGGTGACGACATGACCGACGACGGAGACGAACCCGACGGCGCCGACCGAGAGGAGCGGCAGGTTCAGCATGTCGTCGCCGGAGTACCAGGCGAGGCCGGAGCGAGCGATGGCCCAGCCGGCGCGGCCTAGGTCGCCCTTGGCGTCCTTGTTCGCGACGATGCGCGGGTGCTCGGCCAGACGTACGAGGGTTTCCGTGTCGATCGGTACACCGCTGCGGCCGGGAATGTCATAGAGCATCACCGGCAGGCCGGTGGCGTCGGCAATGGCCGAGAAGTGCTGGAAGATGCCTTCCTGCGGCGGCTTGTTGTAGTACGGCGTCACGGCGAGCAGGCCGTGGGCCCCGGAGCGTTCGGCCGTGCGCGCGAGCTCGATGCTGTGGCGGGTGTCGTTGGTGCCGATACCGGCGACGACGTGGGCCCGGTCCCCCACTGCTTCCAGTACGGCCCTGACGAGCTGGTCTTTCTCCGCGTCGCTGGTGGTCGGAGACTCGCCGGTGGTGCCGTTGATGATCAGGCCGTCGTTGCCTGCGTCCACCAGGTGGACGGCGAGCCGCTGGGCGCCCTCGAGGTCGAGTGCACCGTCCGCCGTGAAGGGCGTGATCATAGCGGTGAGGACCCGCCCGAAGGGGGTCTGCGGAGTGGAGATCGGAGCCATGGGTAACACGCTACTCGCTGCTCAGCGCCCAATGCCCCCTCGGGGGGACACGCCGTAGGAGCCCGGCACTGCCTGCTCGGGGGTTCAAGCAGTGCCGGGTCCGTTTGATCAGCCTAGATGAACTTCATGAAACGCCGCAATACGGACACCGCTCACGGGGCTACACGTCCGTTCCTGTTGAAGGCGGCGTGGGTGAGCGGCATGAGGCGGGCCCAGTGCTCCTCCATCTGCTCGCCGACCATCTCGATCTCCCGCTGGGGGAAGGACGGCACCTTCGCCAGCTCGTGCTGGGTACGCAGACCGAGGAAATGCATGAGCGAACGGGCATTGCATGTGGCGTACATCGAGGAGAACAGGCCGACGGGGAGCACCGCACGGGCGACCTCCCGGGCCACTCCGGCGGCGAGCATCTCCTGGTACGCCTCGTACGCCTGGCGGTACGAGTCCTCCATGACGCGGCCGGTGAGCTCCTGCTGGGCCCGGGTGCCCTCGACGAACTCGTACTTGCCGGGGCGGCCCTGCTGGACCAGCTTGCGCGACTCGCCCGGGACGTAGAAGACCGGCTGGAGCTCCCTGTAGCGGCCCGATTCCTCGTTGTACGACCAGCCGACGCGGTGCCGCATGAACTCGCGGAAGACGAAGATCGGGGCGCTGATGAAGAAGGTCATCGAGTTGTGCTCGAACGGGCTGCCGTGCCGGTCGCGCATCAGGTAGTTGATGAGCCCCTTGGAGCGCTCGGGGTCCTTGGTGATCTCGTCCAGGGACTGCTCCCCGGCCGTGGAGACACGGGCCGCGAAGAGGACGTCGGAGTCGTTCGCGGCGTGTTTCACCAGGTCGACGGTGACATCACTACGGAAGCTGGGCTTTGCGGGCTCGGGGGTCTCGGTCACCGGCGGGGTCCTTCCAATTGCGTCGCTCGGGCGGCGCCCACTCTACGGGCCGCCGCTGACAGCGAGGGCAGGACGGGGCGTCTGGGGACTTCTTCGACGAATTCGGCGTTTCGGGCACCGAACGGGGCTGTCGTACGTCTGACTCAACAGCAACACCCCTGAAAGAGTTCAAGGAGAGCTTCCTCATGTTCCGCCGGCGGGAGTCCGTCCCGTTCTCGTTCGTGGCCGAGGCCGACCGGTTCCGCAGCAACGTCACCCCGCCGCCGCGGGAGCGCGCCAGCGTCTCCCGCCTGGCCGGACGGTCCCTCGTCGGGCTGACGGTCGTCGCAGGTCTGGTCGGGGCGCTGGTTCTCGGCATGCCCGCGCTGAGCCCCGCCCAGGGGCCCTCGCACACCCAGCAGACCGAGGCCGCCCACGGTCACTGACTCCTACGGGCCCCCTGGAGTGGTCGGGGCGGTGGACTCCTCGGTAGCCTCACCGGGCACAGCAATCGAGCGTGTTTGTGAGTGAGGATCAGACGTGCCCCTGCCCTTCCTGACGGCCGACCGCGCGTTTCACGCGGGTGCTGAGGACGTTGCGCTGTCGTCCGACGACCACGCGAGCTGGCGGCGTCCGTACCGCCCGGGCCCCTGGCGGGTCGCAGCCGGGGCCTCCCTGCTGCTGCTCGCTTCGTTTGTCATGCTCGCGGGAATGGTGATCGCGTTGGCCGGCGCGGTGTCGGGCGCCGTCGTGTGTCTGACGCTCGCCGCCGTGCTCATCGGCTGCGCCCTGCGGCTGCTGCGGATGGGTGCCTGGGTGAGCCGGCACGGTGTGCGCCGGGTCGGCTTCTTCATGACGACGACCGTGCCGTGGCGACGGGTCACGGCCATCCGCACGGTGCAGCAGCCGGTGAAATGGCTCGGGTTCCCCCGCACGGTGCAGGGGCAGGCCCTGATCGTCGTACGCCAGGGAGGCGCGCCGATCGAGCCCCTGCTCACCGACAACAACGCGGATTTCCTGACACGGCGCGAGGCGTTCGACCGGGCGGCCGACACGGTCGAGGCGTGGGGGGACGAGTACCGGCGCCGATGAGGCACAGGGGTACCAGGACCGCCCGGCGGCCGTGTGTCGCCGGGCGCCCGAAGGGCCGGGGCGGGGTCTCAGTCGCCGGGCGGCCGTGATGATTCGGCCGACGCGGTCCGTCCCGGTACCGGCTTCGCGTGCAGGGCGATGGCGCGCTGCATGGCCTTGCGGGCGCGAGGGGTGTCCCTGGCGTCCTGGTAGGCGACCGCCAGGCGGAACCAGCAGCGCCAGTCGTCCGGCGCGTCCTCGGTCTCCTCACGGCGCCGTGCGAAGACCGCGTCCGCGGACTCACGGTCGATGCGGCCCGACGGGGTGCGGACGAGTTCGTCGACCGGCAGACCGCCCTCCGCGTCGAGCTCCGCGGCCAGCGCGTTGGCCCGTGCCACGAACTGGGTGTTCTTCCACAGGAACCAGACCCCGATCACCGGCAGGATCAGCACCGCGATCCCGAAGGCGACCGTCAGCAGTGTGCCGTGCCGGATGAGCAGGACGCCACGGCTGCCGACCAGGACGAAGTAGAAGACGAGGACGGCAGCGGTGACGAAGTACGTGATCTTTGCGCGCATGGCGGGGCTCAGTCAGTTCAGGTCGAGGAAGTGTTCCAGGCCGAACGTGAGGCCGGGAGTGGTCACCACGCGGCGTGCGCCGAGCAGGATGCCCGGCATGAAGCTGCTGTGGTGCAGGGAGTCGTGTCGGATGGTGAGGGTCTCTCCCTCGCCACCGAGCAGCACCTCCTGGTGGGCGAGGAGGCCACGGAGCCGGATCGCGTGGACCGGGACTCCGTCGACGTCCGCACCGCGGGCGCCGTCCAGGGCGGTGGTGGTGGCGTCCGGCTGCGGGGCGCAGCCGGCCTCCCTCCGGGCCTCGGCGATCAGCTGCGCGGTGCGGGTGGCGGTACCCGAGGGGGCGTCGGCCTTGTTCGGGTGGTGCAGCTCGACGACCTCGACGGATTCGAAGTAGCGCGCGGCCTGCTGCGCGAACTTCATCGTGAGGACGGCGCCGATGGAGAAGTTCGGCGCGATGAGCACGCCGGTCTCCGGTGAGCCGGCGAGCCAGGTGTTCAGCTGTGCGAGCCGTTCGTCGGTCCAGCCCGTCGTGCCGACGACGGCGTGGATGCCGTGCCGGACGCAGAAGTCCAGGTTGCCCATCACCGACGCCGGGGTGGTGAGTTCGACGACGACCTGGGCACCGGATTCCGTGAGGGTCTCCAGCCGGTCGCCACGCCCCAGGGTGGCCACCAGTTCCATGTCGTCGGCCGCCTCGACGGCTCGTACCGCCTCGGATCCGATGCGGCCCTTGGCGCCGAGAACGGCCACGCGCAGCTTGCTCATTGCTCTGTTTCCTTACGGGGGTTAGGAGACCGCTTCGTCGAGACGGCCGGCCTGCTTGTCCTTGAGCGGGCCGATGACGGAGAGCGAGGGACGGTGTCCGAGGACGTCGCGCGCGACCGCGCGGACGTCATCGGGGGTGACCTGCGCCATCCGGGCCAGCATGTCGTCGACCGACATCTGGTCGCCCCAGCACAGTTCGCTCTTGCCGATGCGGTTCATCAGCGCACCGGTGTCCTCCAGGCCGAGCACCGTGGAGCCGGAGAGCTGGCCTATGGCGCGCCCGATCTCCTCGTCGCTCAGGCCTTCGGACGCCACCCGGTCGAGTTCGTTCCGGCAGATCTTGAGCACGTCGTGGACCTGGCTGGGACGGCATCCCGCGTACACGCCGAAGAGTCCGCAGTCGGCGAAGCTGGAGGTGTAGGAGTAGACGCTGTAGGCGAGGCCGCGCTTCTCCCGCACCTCCTGGAAGAGACGTGAGCTCATTCCGCCGCCGAGGGCGGTGTTGAGTACGCCGAGTGCCCAGCGGCGGTCGTCGGTGCGGGCCAGGCCGGGCATGCCGAGGACGACATGGGCCTGCTCGGTGCGGCGGTTCTGCACCTCGACGCGCCCGGCGGCACGCAGGCTGCGGGAGCCCTGACGGGGGGCGACCGGGACGGCGTCGGTACGGGACAGGGCGCCCGCACGCTCGAACGCCTTGCGGACCTGGCGTACGACCGTGGCGTGGTCGATGTTGCCCGCGGCGGCCACGACCAGGTGCGTGGGGTCGTAGTGCTTCTTGTAGAAGCGGGCGATCCGGCCGCGGTCGAGCGCGTTGATGGTGTCGACGGTGCCGAGGACCGGGCGGCCCAGCGGGGTGTCGCCGAGCAGGGTGTGCGCGAACAGGTCGTGCACGCAGTCGCCGGGGTCGTCCTCGGTCATCGCGATCTCTTCGAGGATGACGCCGCGCTCGGCGTCGACGTCCTCGGCGGTGATCAGCGATCCGGTCAGCATGTCGCAGACGACGTCGATGGCCAGCGGCAGGTCGGTGTCGAGGACCCGCGCGTAGTAACAGGTGTACTCCTTCGCCGTGAAGGCGTTCATCTCGCCGCCCACCGCGTCGATGGCGGCGGATATGTCGAGGGCGCTGCGCTTGGCCGTGCCCTTGAAGAGGAGATGTTCGAGGTAGTGCGTCGCACCGTTCAGGCTGGGGGTCTCGTCGCGTGATCCGACGTTGGCCCAGATCCCGAAGGTGGCGGAGCGGACCGTGGGCAGCGTCTCTGTGACGACGCGGAGACCGCCCGGAAGGACGGTGCGGCGGACCGTGCCGGTGCCGTTGGTGCCCTTGAGAAGCGTTTGGGTACGGGCGACGGCCCGCGCCTTGGAGGAGGCGCGGGCCGTCGTCACGGAACTACGGGACGTCACTTGGCGGCGTCGTCCTTCTTCTCGTCTTCTTCGCCCTCGATGACGGGGACGAGGGAGAGCTTGCCGCGGGAGTCGATCTCGGCGATCTCGACCTGGACCTTGGTGCCGACGCCGAGCACGTCCTCGACGTTCTCCACGCGCTTGCCACCGGCGAGCTTGCGGATCTGCGAGATGTGCAGCAGACCGTCCTTGCCCGGCATGAGGGACACGAACGCACCGAAGGTGGTGGTCTTGACGACCGTACCCAGGTAGCGCTCGCCGACCTCCGGCATGGTCGGGTTGGCGATCGAGTTGATCGTGGCACGGGCGGCCTCGGCGGCCGGTCCGTCGGCGGCACCGATGTAGATGGTGCCGTCGTCCTCGATCGTGATGTCGGCGCCGGTGTCCTCCTGGATCTGGTTGATCATCTTGCCCTTGGGGCCGATGACCTCACCGATCTTGTCCACCGGGATCTTGACGGTGATGATCCGCGGGGCGTTCGGGGACATCTCGTCCGGGACGTCGATGGCCTCGTTCATCACGTCGAGGATGTGGAGGCGGGCGTCGCGGGCCTGCTTCAGCGCGGCGGCCAGGACCGAGGCGGGGATGCCGTCGAGCTTGGTGTCGAGCTGGAGCGCGGTGACGAACTGCTTCGTACCGGCGACCTTGAAGTCCATGTCACCGAAGGCGTCCTCCGCACCGAGGATGTCGGTGAGGGCGACGTAGTGGGTCTTGCCGTCGATCTCCTGGGAGATCAGACCCATGGCGATACCGGCGACGGCGGCCTTGAGCGGCACACCGGCGTTCAGCAGCGACATGGTGGAGGCGCAGACCGAGCCCATGGACGTCGAGCCGTTGGAGCCCAGCGCCTCGGAGACCTGGCGGATCGCGTAGGGGAACTCCTCGCGCGACGGCAGCACCGGCACGATGGCGCGCTCGGCGAGCGCACCGTGGCCGATCTCGCGGCGCTTGGGCGAGCCCACGCGGCCGGTCTCACCGACGGAGTACGGCGGGAAGTTGTAGTTGTGCATGTAGCGCTTGCGGGTCACCGGGGAGAGGGTGTCCAGCTGCTGCTCCATGCGGAGCATGTTGAGGGTGGTGACGCCCAGGATCTGCGTCTCGCCACGCTCGAAGAGCGCCGAACCGTGCACCCGCGGGATGGCCTCGACCTCTGCGGCGAGCGTACGGATGTCCGTGACGCCACGGCCGTCGATGCGGACCTTGTCCTTGATGACGCGCTCGCGGACCAGCTTCTTGGTCAGGGCGCGGTACGCGGCGGAGATCTCCTTCTCGCGGCCCTCGAAGGCCGGGAGGAGCTTCTCGGCGGCGATCTCCTTGACGCGGTCCAGCTCGGCCTCGCGGTCCTGCTTGCCGGCGATGGTGAGGGCCTGGGCCAGCTCGGACGTGACGGCGGCGGAGAGGGCCTCCAGGACGTCGTCCTGGTAGTCCAGGAAGACCGGGAACTCGCCGGTGGGCTTGGCGGCCTTGGCGGCGAGGTCCGACTGGGCCTTGCAGAGGACCTTGATGAACGGCTTCGCGGCCTCGAGACCGGAGGCGACGACCTCTTCGGTCGGGGCCTCGGCGCCGTCCTTGACGAGCTGGATGGTCTTCTCGGTGGCCTCGGCCTCGACCATCATGATCGCGACGTCGCCGTCCTCCAGGACGCGACCGGCGACGACCATGTCGAAGACGGCGTCCTCGAGCTCGGTGTGCGTCGGGAACGCGACCCACTGGCCCTTGATCAGGGCGACACGGGTGCCGCCGACCGGGCCGGAGAAGGGCAGGCCGGCCAGCTGCGTGGAGCAGGAGGCGGCGTTGATCGCGACCACGTCGTAGAGGTGGTCGGGGTTGAGCGCCATGACCGTCTCGACGATCTGGATCTCGTTGCGCAGGCCCTTCTTGAAGGAGGGGCGCAGCGGGCGGTCGATCAGACGGCAGGTGAGGATCGCGTCCTCGGAGGGCCGGCCCTCACGACGGAAGAAGGAGCCGGGGATCTTGCCGGCGGCGTACTGCCGCTCCTCGACGTCCACCGTCAGGGGGAAGAAGTCGAGCTGGTCCTTGGGCTTCTTGGAAGCGGTGGTGGCCGACAGCACCATGGTGTCGTCGTCCAGGTACGCAACGGCGGAGCCGGCGGCCTGCTTGGCCAGGCGGCCCGTCTCGAAGCGGATGGTGCGGGTGCCGAAGGTTCCGTTGTCGATAACGGCCTCGGCGTAGTGGGTCTCGTTCTCCACTAGCGTTTTCTCCGATACATATCGTCTTCCCGCCCCCACGCCCGTGTGGCGAGGGACGGTTGCGGAGAAGCCCTCCATCGGCGGGCCGGTCTTCGATCGAAGCACCCGGGTCGATGAGTCCGGGGGCCACTACCGAGGACCGGCGGCGGGGAGTCTTCTTCTCGCTCGTCTGTGGGATGTCCTTCGACCAGGTTACTGAGATTCGGCTCAGCTTGGCATTCCGGCCGTGCGGGCGGGCCCGCGACATCCCGCACATGCGTACGTACGCACAATCGTGCGTACACCAAAGGGAGCGGCCCCCTGGACGTGGGAACCGCTCCCTTCACGGCGTATTACTTGGCGCCGCCGGCCGCACCGCGGCGGATGCCGAGGCGCTCGACCAGGGCACGGAAGCGCTGGATGTCCTTCTTGGCCAGGTACTGCAGAAGGCGCCGGCGCTGGCCGACCAGGATCAGCAGACCACGGCGGGAGTGGTGGTCGTGCTTGTGCGTCTTGAGGTGCTCGGTGAGGTCCGAGATGCGGCGGGAGAGCATGGCCACCTGGACCTCGGGGGATCCGGTGTCACCCTCCTTGGTGGCGAACTCGGCCATGATCTGCTTCTTCGTAGCGGCGTCGAGCGACACGCGGTACTCCTCTTTGGTGTTCGATGCGTCCACGAGCGCCCCTGGTCTTGGCCTCAGGGGGTCTTCCGTTACTCGTGGGCGAAGGTCCGATGGGCGCAGCTCCCAGGATGATCCGGGAGCGCGTACACAAACGGCCGTCACACAGGGTACCAGTCCCTGCCGGACGGGCCTGCAGGGAGCCGGGCGGCCGAGGCCGGGACGGACTCCGTCAGCTGGTGAGGGCCCTGGCCCTGGCGAAGACGTCCAGCACGGCCAGACAGAGCGGGACCAGAGAAAGGAGCACAGTGCTCTCGGCCAGGTCGAGGAGGCGACCCCAGAACGGGGACAGGCCCTTGCTGGGAATGATCAGGCCGATCGCGGTGAGCAGGGAGGCCCCGGCTGCGACGGCCACGGAGAGCCAGATCGTACGCAGATCCAGGGAGCCGCGGTCGCCGTATCGGACCAGCTCGAACAGCAGATCCGACGGGGGGTTCAGGGAGAGGCCGAGGACCAGCAGGGCGACCGCGCCGATGCCCGCCACCAGGACGCAGGCAACCTGCGAGGTGTAGCGGAAGAGGCGGGCGCGCATCAGCATCGCGAGTCCGGCGGCCAGTGCCAGGAACTGGCCCCAGATGTTGTCCGAGAAGCCGAGGACGGCGGCGCAGCCCACGACGACCGCCGCGCACCCGCCGACCAGGCCGAGCAGCATCTCGTGGCCGCGGCGGGCCTGGGCCGCGATGCGGTCGGCGTCGACGGGCGTGCCCTGTGCCCGGGATTCCGCGTCCGCGTCGGCGAAGCTGTCGTCGTAGCCGCCGGGCGCGCTGCGCGGCGAGGCGTAGCCGATGGGCAGCCGGGCGAAACGGGCAGAGAGACCGGGCAGGAAGGCGACGAGGCCGAGGGCGACCGGGGCGCAGACCGCGGCGGTCTCGGTGGCGGAGGCCTCGGTGAGGATCGCGACGAAGGTCGCCAGGGTGCCGACGGTGGCGAGGAAGGTCGCCGCGACGAACGGGGCGTCGCCGCTCGGTGTGAGGACGACCAGTGCGACCGAGGCGACGAGCACGGCGACGCAGCCCAGCAGGAACTGCAGTCGGCCGGGCCCCTGCCCGGCGTCCGGACCGATGATGCCGGAGCCCGCGATCAGTACGAGAGGCAGTGCGCCGAGACCGAGGGCGACGGCGGTGGCCCGGTCCGCGTAGACCCGGGCACGCACGCCCGCGAACGCGGTCAGCAGCAGTCCGGCGGAGCCGGCGACGATGCCGGGCAGACTGTGCATGTCGTGCCGTACCGGGTCGGCGAACCAGAGCACGAAGCCCATCAGGACGAGCAGCAGCACCCCGCCGACCAGGCCGGCCGCGCGCAGCAGTTCGTCGCTCCACAGATGGCGGTCGCGGGTGACGGCCGAGGCCACGGCGTCCGAGACGTCGTCGAAGACGGCCGGCGGCAGCGACTGGGCGAAGGGGCGCAGGCTGAGGATCTCGCCGTCCAGGACCTGCTGGGCGGCCAGGGTGCGCGCACCGTCGAGGACCGTGCCGTCGCGGCGGACGAGATGGTATCCAGTGGGAGTTCCGACCGCCTCGGTCTGGCCGGTGAGGCGGAGGATCTCCGGATGGACATCCGCGACCGCGAGATCCTCCGGCAGAGCCACATCGATCCGACTGTCGGGCGCCACGACAGTCACACGGCAGAAGCCCGTCGCTGCGGTCGAACTCACCTGTCTCGTCCCCCTGGTTCGCGGTTGCGCACGGCACGCGCCACCCTACCGGGAGAAGGACGGGACCTTGGCAAGTAGGATCGCGGTCTCGCGGAGGGACCGTCCGCAGACAAAGGCAGCCACGGGGGCTTCGGTGCACCATCGGCCGGCCATGCGCCCATCCGTACCGAGGGATTGATGTTTCGGTGACCCAGATCGTCGTGAAGCGACCTCCGCGAGCCCTGCCGCCGGAAGTCCCCATGGACGAGTTGACGTTGGAGTCCCCGCCCGAACTGCCGCGCGGGCAGCAGGAGGGCATGCTGATGCAGATCCTGCCGGTGCTCGGCATGGGTTCGTCGGTGGTCTTCTTCTTCTCGCCGCAGGCCGCTCCGTTCATGCGGATCATGGGTGTTCTGATGCTGGTGTCCACCGTCGGAATGGTGATCGCCCAGCTGGTTCGCCACCGGCGCGGCACACAGGGGCAGATGGCCGATGTCCGGCGTGATTACCTCAAGTACCTGGCGCAGACGCGTCGTACGGTGCGCCGGACGGCGCGGCGGCAGCGGGACGCACAGCTGTATCTGCAGCCCGCGCCGGACCAGTTGTGGTCGGTGGTCGCCGAGGGCAGCCGGGTGTGGGAACGGCGAGTGGGCGACGGGGACTTCGGGCAGGTGCGGGTCGGGCTGGGGGCGCAGCAGCTGGCCACTGCCCTGATCGCACCCGACACCGCTCCGGTGGACGAGCTGGAACCGATGTGCGCGGGTGCGATGCAGCGATTCCTCGCGGTGCACGGGTCGTTGGACGGGTTGCCGATGGCCGTGTCGATCCGGGCCTTCTACCACGTGACGGTCTCCGGTCAGCCGGAGGCGGCCCAGTCGGCGGCGCGGGCGCTGGTCGCACAGCTGGTGACGCTGCACTCCCCCGAGGATCTGGTGGTCGCGGTGGTGGCGGCGCGGGGTGCGGTGCCGCGCTGGGAGTGGACGAAGTGGCTGCCGCATGTGCAGGCGCCGGGGCAGGTCGACGGGGCGGGTACGAAGCGCCTCTTCGGGGATGACCTGGGCGAGTTGGAGCAGCTGCTGGCGAGCCGGCTCGACGGCCGGCCGCGGTTCGCGCGGGAGGGGCAGCCGCTGCTGGACCAGCCGCACATCGTGGTGGTGCTGGACGGTGGGATGGTGCCGCCCGATTCGCGGTTCGCGGCGGCCGAGGGGCTGCAGGGTGTGACGGTCGTCGAAGTGGTGCCGGGGGAGCTCGGCGAGCCCCGCGGCGGTCTCTCCGTGGTGGTGCGGCCGGGACTGCTGCGGCTGGAGTCCGGCTCGGGGCTGGCGTACGAGGGTGTGCCGGACGGGATCTCGCTGCCGGTGGCCGAGGCGCTGGCCCGGCAGCTGGCGCCGCTCCGGATGGGCGGCGGCGACGATGACGAACCTCTGCTGGCCAACCTGGACTTCACGGATCTGCTGAACCTGGGCGATGCGGATTCGGTCGATGTGGCACGAACCTGGCGGCCCCGGTCGGTCTCCGAGCGGCTCCGGGTGCCGATCGGTGTCGGCGAGGACGGCCTGCCGGTGATGCTGGACCTGAAGGAAGCCGCGCAGGAGGGCATGGGCCCGCACGGGCTGTGCGTCGGTGCCACGGGTTCCGGCAAGTCGGAGCTTCTACGGACCCTGGTGCTGGGGCTCGCGGTCACGCACTCCTCGGAGACGCTGAACTTCGTGCTCGCGGACTTCAAGGGTGGTGCGACGTTCGCGGGGATGTCGCAGATGCCGCATGTGGCGGCCGTGATCACCAACCTCGCGGACGATCTGACGCTGGTCGACCGCATGGGGGACGCGATCCGCGGTGAGCTGCAGCGGCGACAGGAGCTGCTGCGGTCGGCGGGCAACTACGCCAACATTCACGACTACGAGAAGGCGCGGGCAGCGGGGGCGGCGTTGGAACCGCTGGCCTCGCTCGTGCTGGTCATCGACGAGTTCTCCGAACTCCTCACCGCCAAGCCCGACTTCATCGACATGTTCATCCAGATCGGGCGGATCGGGCGTTCTCTGGGCGTGCATCTGCTGCTGGCCTCGCAGCGGCTGGAGGAAGGCAGGCTGCGCGGGCTCGACACGTACCTCTCGTACCGGATCGGTCTGCGGACCTTCTCCGCCGCCGAATCGCGCACGGCCCTGGGGGTACCCGATGCGTACCATCTGCCATCCGTACCCGGCTCCGGCTACCTGAAGTTCGGTACGGACGAGATGACGCGATTCAAGGCGGCGTACGTGTCAGGGACGTACCGGACCGGCGGACCCGATCTGCCGGTGGGAGCGCTGCCGATCGAGCGGCGGGCCGCGGTGTTCAGCGCGCTTCCGGTGCCGGTCGTGTACGCGGCACCCGACCCGGCGCCTTCGGCGGCCGCCCGTACGGCCACGGAGGACGATGCGCTCGCCGACACGGTGCTCGATGTGATCGTGGGCCGTCTGGAGGGGCAGGGAGTGCCCGCCCACCAGGTATGGCTGCCGCCGCTGGACCGTGCGCCGGCGCTGGACCAGCTGCTGCCGGAGCTCGCACCGACCGCCGAGCGCGGTTTCACCGCGACGGAATACACCCGCCCGGGTGGGCTGGCGGTGCCGCTCGGACTGATCGACAAGCCTTTCGAGCAGCGGCGCGAGGTGCTGTATCAGGACTTCTCCGGTGCGGCGGGCCACATGCTGGTCGTCGGCGGGCCGCAGTCCGGGAAGTCGACGCTGGTACGGACCCTGATCTCGTCGTTCGCCCTCACCCACACCCCGCACGAAGTGCAGTTCTACGGGCTGGACTTCGGTGGTGGCGGTCTGGTCTCGCTGGCGGAGCTGCCGCATGTCGGCGGGATGGCCTCCCGGCTGGACCCGGAACGGGTGCGGCGCACGGTCGCCGAGGTCACCGGTGTGCTGAACCGCCGTGAGGAGTTCTTCCGTGCCCACTCCATCGACTCCATCGCCACCTACCGGCGCAAACGGGCGCTGGGTGAACTGCCCGGCGAGGCATGGGGTGACGTCTTCCTGGTCGTGGACGGCTGGGGCGGTTTCCGGGCCGAGTACGAGATGCTGGAGCAGGTCGTCACCGACATCGCCGCTCGCGGGCTCGGCTATGGCGTCCATGTCGTCATCACGGCCGCCCGCTACATGGAGGTGCGGGCGGCGCTGAAGGACCAGGTCCTCGGCCGGCTGGAGCTGCGGCTGGGCGACGTCATGGACTCCGAGTTCGACCGCAAGGTCGCGGCCAATGTGCCCGCGGGCGTCCCGGGCCGGGGCCAGGTGCCGCAGAAGCTGCACTTCATGGGGGCGCTGCCGCGTATCGACTCCTCCAGCAGTGCCGCTGATCTCTCCGACGGCACGGCCGCGTTCGTGGGGATGGTGAAGGCGCACTGGACGGGTCCCGCGGCTCCTGCGGTACGGCTGCTGCCGCGCAGGTTCCCGGCCGATCACCTGCCGAAGGGCTTCGAGTTCCCCCAGCGGGGCATCGCGATCGGCATCGACGAAACCGAACTGGAGCCGGTGTTCGTCGACTTCGAGACCGATCCGTTCTTCCTCGTCTTCGGAGAGAGCGAGTCGGGGAAGACCAATCTGCTGCGGCTGATCGCGAAGCAGATCGCGGAGCGCTACTCCCCCGACGAGGCGAAGCTCGTGGTCGGTGACTACCGGCGAGGGCTGCTGGGTGCGCTTCCGGAGAGCCATCTGCTGGAGTACGCGCCGATGGCGAGCTCGATGCAGATGCACATGGAGGCGCTGGCGGGAGTGTTCGCCCGGCGGCAGCCGCCGACGGATGTCACGCCGCAGCAACTCCGTGACCGCAGCTGGTGGTCCGGCCCGCAGATCTTCATCCTCGTCGACGACTACGACCTGGTGGCGACGAACGCGGGCAATCCGCTGGCCCCACTGGCGGAGTACCTTCCGTTCGCCCGGGACACAGGCGTCCGCTTCATCATCGCGCGCAACTCGGCGGGAGCCTCACGGTCGATGTACGAGGCGTTCATGCAGCGCATCAAGGAGCTGGGGGCGCAGGGCGTGGTGCTGTCCGGCGACCCGTCCGAGGGCGACCTGATCGGTTCGGTACGCGGGCACGCGATGCCGCCTGGGCGCGGTTACTTCGCCTCGCGGCGCCGGGGAAACCCGTTGGTACAGATCGGACGGCTGCCGGAGCAGAGCTGAGCCGGCGCAGGGGTCCTGCCGCCCGTACCACCGTGCACGGAAGCTGTAAACACCGGGCCTCGGGGTACGGGTGCGGGGATAGTCTGCTCGCGGGCGACGAACACGTTCCGCCGCAGGAGAGGAAAGGCAACTGATGGGCACGCAAGCCGAGAAGGACGAACTGTACGCACTCGACATCTCTGGGGTCGAGTGGCTGAGTGCGCCCGGTACCGAGGAGGCCGAGGAGCGTGTCGAGATCGCGCATCTTCCGGGCGGCGCGGTGGCGATGCGGTCCTCCCTGGATCCCGGGACCGTGCTGCGGTACACCGAGGCCGAGTGGCGGGCCTTCGTCCTGGGCGCGCGGGACGGCGAGTTCGACCTGAAGTAGTCGTTGCCGCAGGAAGGAAGAGGGGCACGCCCGTCGGTGCGTGCCCCTCTTTCGGTGCGTGTGCGGGCGGTCAGTACGCCTCGGTGAACGCGCGCGAGGCCTTGAGGTCCGTGGCCCGGTAGCTGTCCTTGCCGGACTCGACGATCTTCGCGACGTGCTCCAGGCGGGTCTTCATGTGTTCCGCCTTGCCCTTGTACTTCTTCTGCAGGTTCACGTACTCGCCGTGGGCCTCACCGTCCCAGGTGTCCGTGACGACCTTGAGGGCGGCGTCCATCTCCTCCAGGTCCTTGCAGATGTTCCGCGACACCGTACGAATACGGTTCGCCATCTCCTGGACGCTCGCGTACCTGACCTTGGTGTTCGGGTCCTGCCCCATGGGTGTTCTCCTCGTGCTCAGCGGATGCGGAAGGGGTGGTGCGGCGCGGCTCAGATGCTGTTCAGTCCGGAGGTGTTGCCCGACGACGCCTGCTCCTTGACCGCGTTGAAGGCCGCACGGACCTCCTCGTCGTTGGCGTTGCTGAGGTTCTTCGTGCTGCCCACGGCGTTGAGCAGCACGTTGAGGAGCCGGCGGATCTCGTCGTGGTCCTCATTGATCATGATCTGCGCGGACGTGAATCCGGAGGCACCGACACCGGTCCATCCGGCACTGACCGTGGCGAGGATGTCGGCCAGTTCCCGGGACTGACGGGACACCGCTTGGGCCGTCTCAATGATCTTGTTCTTCGCCTGGACGATAGGATCGTCGGCAAGTCCGAAACCACCTGCGGGGTTGGTCATCCGGAGGTCCTCTTCTCTCGGTTTCCGGCCTGTCCGCGCGTGCGGCCAGGCTTCTTCCTGTCCCCCGTGCGCTCCGGCAAAGGAGGGGCGAACTCGGAGCCACGGAGCGCTTCATCGGCGTTCCCGCTCCGGAACCGGACTCGGTCACTTCTCGTTCCCCCGTCACACACGTGAAGTCCGGGAACACCCTAGCCACTTCGTCGGAACGACCCAACTGCGGTCCGGACAGAGCGAGTCCGCGCGCACGGTGGATGCGGAACTCGCGGTGGATGCTGTCATCGGGGCGCACGCCGGCGTCGCGCGTCACGGACGACCGTCGCGGTTCCGGCGATCACACCGACCAGTACGGCCGCCACGGCCAGAGCGTAGGTGGCGTACCGCTCGCTGCGTTCCTGCGATGTCTCCGACAGGGAGAGCCGCGCGGGCTCGGGTGCCGGGGCCCGGGACGGTGCCGGGTCGGGATGCGGGGCGTCCTGCGGGGCGTCGTCGCCGGACAGGGCCCGGACCGGGTCGACGACGCCCCAGCCGACGAAGTCGTCGTGTCCGGTGACGGACCGTTCGGCGGTCTGCTCGATCCGGGCGACGATCTGGGCCGCCGTCCACTGCGGGTACTTGGCACGCATCAGGGCGGCGACCCCGGCCACGTACGGCGCGGAGAAGCTGGTGCCGTTGTCGGTGCACTGTCCGTTGCCCGGGACAGTGGAGACGATGTCGACGCCCGGTGCGGCGACGCCGACGAACTCACCGGCCTGGGAGAAGGGAGCGCGTTCGTTGTTGCGGTCGGACGAGGCGACGGCGAGGACCCCGTCGAAGGCCGCGGGGTAGGTGCGCTTCCGCTTGCCGTCCATGCCGTCGTTGCCCGCGGAGGCGACCACGACGATGTCCTTGGCGAGCGCCCTCGCCACTGCCCTGCCCAGCGCCGAGTTCTCCGTCAGGGGTTTCGTCGTGTCCTGGGAGATGTTGATGACATCGGCGCCCTCGGCGATCGCGTGGTCGATGGCGGTGGCCATCGTGGTGTCCTTGCCGCTGTTCTTCTCGTCGTTCTGGCGGATCGGGATGATCGTGGCCTCGGGAGCCAGTCCGACGAATCCGGTGCCCTTGCGGGGGCGGGCGGCGATGATACCGGCGACCTTGGTGCCATGGCCGACCTCGTCGACGGTGCCGTCGCTGCTGCCGCCCTTGAGGTAGTCGGCGCCCGCCGAAGCGTCGACGGCCGTCCTGAGCTGCGGGTTGACGTCGTCCACGCCGGTGTCGATGACCGCGACACGTACGCCCTTGCCCTTGGTGTCCTGCCACAGTTCGTCCAGCAGGACCCGTTGCAGCGGCCACGGGCGGCCCTCGTACTGCTGCTTCATCGGGAAGGTGCATTCACCGCCGCCGTCTATGCCCACCTCCGTGCCCACGTCCCCGGGGCTCCGGACGCCTTCGGCGGCGTTCGCCGTCCCGGCCCCCGTCAGTGCGGCCAGTGTGACGACGATCGTCGCCGCCAGGGCCGTCTCGCGGTACGACATCAGTTCCTCTCCCCGGATCCCGCGATGCGCGGGACGCCGGAACGTCATGAACCCTGGGGCTGCCGGGCGCTGTTGGTGTCGAGCCGGGGGCCCTTGGACAGGAACTCCGACCACGCGGCCGGTACGAGAGCGGGCGTCACCTTCTCGTAGCCGAGCCTGCTCTGCGCCTGGCTGGGCTCGGGGCGGCCGTCCGGCTGCTTCTGCTCGTCACCCGTTCCGATGCCGGAGTGCTGCGCATCGCTGTCGCCGTTCGCCTGCACCGCGTAGCGCAGTCCGGTGTCGGTCACCAGGAAGAGCGATCCGCCGGGGCTGGACTGCCGGCCCTGGACCTGGGTATAGAGCAGGCCGCTGCCGGGGGTCACATAGGTGCTGGTGCCGCCGGCGCTGATGGTGGCCGGGTAGGCGCTGCCCGCCCAGGTGCTCAGGGTCGGGCGGCCCGAGCCGTCGACCTCGCGCAGCACACTGCAGACGGTGTCGCGGCCGCCGGTGCCGCCCTCGACGGAGTTCACCTGGGTGGTCCTGCCGGCCGGCCAGTGCGCGGCCTGACCGGTGAACGTCGTGGCGTCGGGCACGAAGTCCTGCAGACCGACGGAGCGTGCCTCGCCCTCCAGGTTCAGACCGGCCGTCTGCGGGGCGTTGATCAGCAGCCAGGCGGTGAACTCGGACACCGGCTGGACCTTCCCGTCGAGCACGACGGAGTAAGCGATGCCCTCGCCGGTCCGGGTCCTGAGGACCATGCCGACCCTGTTCTCCTCGGCGGAGAGCTGTCCTTCGACATGGGCCGGGGCCCCGACGGTTCCGGGAATCCGCGGGAAGACGATCGGGCTGCCGTCGTGCAGGGTGGCCAGCCAGTCGTCAGTGACGGACTGCGGCTTCCTGCTGCCGACCAGGGCGCTGGTCAGATGACCGTGGTCGGCAGCGGTCTCGTCGATGCGGTACTTGGTCCCGCCCGCGTCGACGAGATAGCGGGAACGGTCCTGGCCCTGCACATACAGCACCTGTCCGCCGCTGAGCCGATTCCTGCCCTCGGTCAGCCCGTTGTCGCGTGCGGCGAAGACGAAGGCGGCCTTCTGCACGCTGTTGCCCTTGCCGCCGGGCTGTACGCAGACGGCCCACCGCTTGGCCGTCCCGGCGTCCTTCGCCTCGGGCAACCGGTCGGGGGCGTAGGGAATGCCGAGGATCGGTCCGCGCGGGGGCTTGCCCGCGTCCAGGACCTCGTCGGCCACCTGAATGACGTCGTAGTTCTGCGGGTTGAGGAGCAGCCGAGCCGAGGCAAGGTTCAGCACAGGGTGCAGCAGGGTCTTTTTCTTCTTGCCCTTGCCGGTGGTGAGCACGACATAGCGAGTGGTGGACTTCTTGCCGACGATCACCTTGGTGCCGGGCTTGTCCCAGTCCTTGGGCGCGGTGGGCTTGAACATGCCGAAGGCACCGAAGCCCGCGAGCACGAGCGCGCCGACGACCATGCTCGGCAGGACCGCGCGCAGCGGCCTTGGGGCGCCCTCGTCGGTACCGGTGGGCGAGGGTTGGAGAAATGCCGCCAGCGTGCGCTTCTTCGCAAAGGTATACGCGTTGAGCTCATCCCGCCGTGATGCCATGAGTCGTTCTTCTCCCCTGTCTCCCCGCGTGGCACCGGAGCGGTCGCGGCATCGGCCCGCCGTCGGGCCCGCGATGCCGGACCGGGGTGCCGGACCGGCCCCCTACTATGCCTGCTGACCGCAGGCGGTTGCGGGGCGGGTAGGGTGATGCAGCCGCCGAAGCCCCACACGGATCAGGCGGATTACGGGTGGAGTTGGGGACCGATGAACGGGGGGAATGCCGGAATGACGGCTTCCGCGACACGGACACGTCCGGCCGGGAACGCAACAGTCCCGACCGTCCCCCCGCCCGGTGGCCCACCGGCCTCCCGCACTTCGTCGCGGGGTGCCCGGGGACGGGCTTCCGCACGACCGGGCGGACGCCTCACCCAGCTCGGTTCGTTCCGATTGCAACAACTCGTCCTGCTGGAGATCGCCGCCGCGCTGCTGCTCGTGGCCTGGGTGGTCGAACCCCTGCTGCTGGTCCCGGCCGCCGTGGTCGCCGCGTTGCTGGTGCTGCTGGCTCTCCTGCGCAGACACCGCCGCTCGCTCCCCGAGTGGCTGGGCACCGTTTTTTCGCTGCGCGCCCGTTCCCGCAGGGCCGGTTCGCTGTTGCCGCCCGCGGGCACGGAGCCGGGACTCGCGCCCGTCGTCGAGTGCGATCCGGCGTTGCGTACGTACTCCTTCAGCGACCGCGACCGGCGGCCGGTCGGCATGATCGGTGACGGCACGTTCGTCACGGCCGTTCTCCAGGTCGAGTCGGACGCCTCGGCGCTCAGGCCCGACCGCTCCGCACGGCCACTGCCCTTGGCGCTCGTGAGGGATGTGCTCGAAGTCGACGGCATCCGGCTGGAGTCGGCGCAGGTCGTACAGCACACGCAGCCCGCACCCGCACCGCATCTGCCGCAGCAGTCCGTCGCCGCACGCAACTACGCACCGTTGCAGGCCCAGACGGGTTCGCCCGCTGTCCGGATCACCTGGGTCGCACTGAAACTGGACCCGGAACTCTGCCCGGAGGCCGTGCAGGCGCGCGGCGGTGGCATCACGGGGGCACAGAAGTGTGTGGTGCGCGCGGCCGACCAGTTGTCCAGCAGGCTGGCCGGGGCCGGTTTCCGCGCGACGGTTCTGACCGAACAGGAGTTGACCTCCGCGATCGCGACCTCGGTCTGCGCCAGTGTGTCGGCCATGGCTCAGGCCGGCCGGAGCGAGGCGCCGGTACGCCGTACCGAGGAGAGCTCGCGGGCCTGGCGCTGCGACGACCGGTGGCACACCACTTACTGGGTGGCACGCTGGCCGCAGTTCGGCGGCAGGGGCGGTGCCGCGATGCCGCAGCTCGTCGCCCTCCTCACCTCGATGCCGGCACTGGCCACGACCTTCAGCCTCACCTTGGGGCACGGCGAACGGCAGGGAGTCCGGGTCACCGGGCACGTCCGGATCACCGGCCGCAGTGACGAGCAACTCGTCCGGGCCCGCCACGAGTTGGAGCGCACGGCCCGTGGGGTCAAGACCTCACTGGTACGGCTCGACCGCGAACAGCTGCCCGGTGTGCTCGCCACGTTGCCGCTCGGGGGTACCCGCTGATGTCCGTACCCACACGTACGCGTGCCCGGCTCGGCTTCGGGCTGATCGGCCCGCGTCGCGAGCGGCAGTCGATCACACCGGACCAGTTGGCTTCGCTGGCCCTGCCGGTCGGTGACGACGGCGTGGTCATCGGTGTGGATGCCCAGGACCGTCCGGCCGTGCTCGGCATCAACCGCCCGACTCCGTACGACGTCACACTGATCGGCGGACTGTGGACGGCGCAGGTGCTTGCGCTGCGCGCAGCCGCGACCGGGGCGCGAATCGTCGTGGAGACGGCGCGCGCCCAGGCATGGACGACACTGGCGCACGCGGCGGGCGGCGGCCAGCCGTGCATCACCCTGCACGATGTGGGCCGGGTGCCGCCGCAGGGTCCCTCCGCGGGCTCCCCCGTGGTCGTGGTGCGGGACTGCGGTATGCGGCCGCCGCGTGGGCGGGTGGTGTCCGGGCCGTGGCAGTCCGTGCTGACGCTGCTGCCGTATCTGAGCCCGGTGGCTCCGAGGCTGATCGAGAAGTCCGCGCTGGTCGGCGTCCAACGGGTCTCGCCCGATGAAGCCGCCCAGATCGGCCGGATGATGCATCTTCCGGCCGGTGAGACGCAGGCGTTGTCCACGCTGGCGGACGGAGTGTCCCTCTGGTGCTCGGGGCGTGACCGGGAGTTCGTGATGACCCGGGCGACCGACGCGGAGACCGGGCTGCTCGGCGCCGCCCGCCGGGTGGACTGACAGGAACCGAGCCGGGGCGTACGAAGCATGCAGCGTTCCGTACACGGGTGTTCGGGTTTGACCGCTTCGCCCTTTCGTGTTGGGCCGCACTCGGTCCACTTGGAGAGCGTTGCGTGATGCAGGGGACATCTCTCACGGCGCCGGACGGCCTGCCGGAGCGGGGGCCATGACGATTATGGTGGGTCCGGGCGCGGCAGAAGAACCTGCGGGCAGGCGATGCGCGTCCCCAGGGGGAGAGCCGGGCGGATCGGACAACAGGAACGGTCGTCCCCACCCACCACGGCACAAGGGTGCTCGACCACACCAGGAGGCAAAGTGAACGGCGATCGGGACGAGATCCGCGGGGGCTGGAACAAGCCCGTCGACGAGTCGTCCGACGCGGATCCCGCCGAGATGACGGGTGAGTTCACCATCGACTACACCCCGCCCGCCTGGTACACGCAGAACGCGCCGGGAGACTCGTCGGGTGGTGCCGGGACACATCTGGCGCCGCCTGCGCCGCCGCAGGGGGCGCCGCTGTCCGTGCCCGCCGCCGCCCCCGGGGGCGGTTTCGACCCCCATTGGGCTCCGGCACCGCCTCCCGGCCCGGCATCGGCCGCCGCCCCTGAACCGGTCCCGGCTCCGGCCCCTGCCGGGTCCGACACAGGTGACGTTGCCGCGCCCGTGGCCTCTTCGGAGGGGCCGGTCGGCTCCGACGGGACGACCGATCCGTTCGGGGGCGGCGATGTGGAGAGCGGTGCCACCATGCGCTTCTCCGCAGCCGCACTGAAGCGGGAGATCGCGGAGCGCGAGGAGGCCGCGAAGGGCGCCGGTCTGGACGGCTCGGGCTCCGACACCGGCGAGGGCGAGGACTCCGGTACCGGTTCCGCGCCGACGGCGGACGCGGCGGAGAATTCCGAGAACGCTGCCGCCCTGCCGTCCGCTCCCGAGGCCTCGGCGCTTCCCGAGGCCGCGGACGGCACTTCTGACACCTCGTCCACCGCACCGGACAGCGCCGCTCCGGCGGACGCGACGCCCCAGGACACGACGTCCCAGGACGCACCGCCCGCGGCCCCGGCTCAGGGCGTCCCGGCGCCTGCCGTGCCGGCCCCCTGGATCCCGGCGCCCACGCAGGGCAGCCTGCCGCCCCTGCCGCCCGCCTTCCAGCCCGCCGCACCGCAGCCCTCCGCGCCCCAGCCGGCGCCGCAGTGGCCCGCCCAGGCTCCTGCCCCGGCCGACCAGGGGCCCGGTGGTTACGGGTTCCCGCATCCCGGAACACCCCAGGCGCCGCAGGGTGGTTACGGCTTCCCGCAGCAGCCCGCGCCCGCCGTACCGCAGGCACCGGTGCAGGGCGGTTACGGGTTCCCTCAGCCTCCGCAGAACCCCCAGCCTCCGCAGACGCCCCAGGCGCCCCAGACGCCCCAGACGCCCCAGTGGCCCGCGCAGCAGAGCGCACCGCTGCCGCCCCAGGTCCCTCGGACGCCCCACCAGGCCGGCCAGGGCACGCCGCATCTGCCCGCACCGGTCACTCCGCAGCTGCCCGCACAGCAGCAGCCCGCCCAGCAGCACCAGCAGCCGCAACAGCAGCCGCAACAGCAGCCGCTGGGACAGCCCGTCGACCCGCGCACCGGGGCCGCCTGGCCGGCCCCGGTCACCCATGACCAGCGCGAGCGTTCGGTGCCCGGCGCCCCGCTCGGGTACACGGCCGCGGTGGAGCTCTCCTCCGACCGGCTGCTCCGCAACAAGCAGAAGGCGAAGAGCAGCCGTACACCCTCCGGCGCGGCCCGTTTCAAGCTGGGCGGCAAGAAGGAGGAGGCCGAGCGGCAGCGCAAGCTCGAACTGATCCGGACGCCCGTGCTGTCCTGCTACCGGATCGCGGTCATCAGCCTCAAGGGCGGTGTCGGCAAGACCACGACGACGACCGCGCTGGGCTCGACCCTGGCCACCGAGCGGCAGGACAAGATCCTCGCCATCGACGCCAACCCGGACGCGGGTACGCTCGGCCGCCGGGTGCGCCGGGAGACCGGGGCCACCATCCGTGACCTGGTCCAGGCGATCCCGTACCTCAACTCGTACATGGACATCCGCCGGTTCACCTCGCAGGCCCCCTCCGGACTGGAGATCATCGCCAACGACGTGGACCCGGCCGTCTCCACGACGTTCAATGACGAGGACTACCGCCGTGCGATCGACGTGCTGGGCAGGCAGTACCCGATCATCCTCACCGACTCCGGGACCGGTCTGCTCTACAGCGCGATGCGCGGAGTGCTGGACCTGGCCGACCAGTTGATCATCATCTCGACGCCGTCGGTCGACGGCGCGTCCAGCGCCTCCACCACGCTGGACTGGCTTTCGGCGCACGGGTACGCGGAGTTGGTGCAGCGCTCCATCACCGTCATCTCGGGCGTCCGCGAGACCGGCAAGATGATCAAAGTCGACGACATCGTCCAGCACTTCGAGACGCGCTGCCGCGGCGTGGTCGTCGTGCCCTTCGACGAGCATCTGTCGGCCGGCGCGGAGGTCGACCTCGACATGATGCGCCCCAAGACCCGCGAGGCGTACTTCAACCTCTCGGCCATGGTCGCCGAGGACTTCGCGCGTGCCCAGCAGCAGCAGGGGCTGTGGACGGCGAACGGCTCCAACCCGCCCCCGCAGTACGCCCCGCCGATGCCCGGCGGACAGCAGTACCCCGCACAGCAGCCGTACCCGCAGCAACAGCCTCCGCAGCCCTATCCCCCGCAGCACGGATGGCATCAGCCGCTGCCCGCCCCGGGCCAGTCCCCGGCCGGTCCGCCGCCGTTCCCTCACCCGCAGCAGCCGGGGCAACCCGGTCAGCCGAACGCGCCTGAACTGCCGGGATCCATGCCTCAGGCCGGGTGGCAACAGCAGCCGCCAGCGCCTCAGCAGTAAGGCAACAGAGGTCTAAACCAATGAGGGTCCGCACCGTCTTCACGGTGCGGGCCCTTTCTGCATTCCCGCAGACCACACGCCATTTCGATGACCGTTGACGGGACTTGACCACCGCTGATAAACCTTCGCATCACTAGTTGGTGAACCACAGATCAAACCGCCCTCTCCGTGCGAGCATGACGCGAGGTCCCTGACCATGGTCCGAAGAGTTCCACCGTTCTCCCCCCAGCCACGCTCACGTCTGCGTGTCCTCCTGGCCTCCGGTGCCGCCGCTCTGGCGCTGGCTGCCGGTTCCGTCGTTCCCGGCGCGCCCCTGGGCGTCGCGCCGCAGCAGGCGCAGGCCGCCGACAGCGGCACGTCGACGCTGACCGTCGCCGTCTCCCAGAGTGTCGATTCCCTGAGTCCGTTCCTCGCGCAGAAGTTGCTCAGCACGAGCATCAACCGGCTCATGTACGACTACCTGACGAACTACGACCCCAAGGACAACCACGCGGTCCCCGGTCTCGCCACCAAGTGGGAGCCGTCCGCCGACAAGCTGACCTGGACGTACACCATCCGTTCGGACTCCACGTGGTCGGACGGGCAGCAGGCCACCGCCGAGGACGCGGCGTGGACGTTCAACAAGATGATGACCGACGAGGCCGCCGCGCAGGCCAACGGCAACTTCGTCGCGAACTTCAAGAAGGTGACGGCGCCGAGCCCGACGCAACTGGTCATCGAGCTCAAGGAACCGCAGGCCACCATGGCCGCGCTCGACGTGCCCATAGTCCCGAAGCACGTCTGGGAGAAGGTCGCCGACTTCTCCAAGTTCAACAACGACACGGACTTCCCGGTCGTCGGCAACGGACCGTTCGTCCTGACGGACTACAAGGTCGACCAGTACGTGAAGCTCAAGGCCAACAAGGACTTCTGGCGCGGCGCGCCGAAGTTCGACGAGGTGGTCTTCAAGACGTACAAGGACCAGGACGCCGCAGTCGCCGCCCTGCGCAAGGGTGAGGTCTCCTTCGTCGCCGGTTCCCCGGCGCTGACGCCCGCTCAGGCCGCGTCCCTCAAGGGCGACAAGAACATCAAGGTCAACGAGGGTCCGGGCCGCCGCTTCTTCGCGCTGGCCGTCAACCCGGGCGCGCAGACCAAGGACGGCAAGAAGTTCGGCAACGGCAACGAGGCCCTTCTCGACCAGAAGGTGCGCCAGGCCCTCTTCCTGTCGATCGACCGCAAGACCATCATCGACAAGGTCTTCCAGGGCCACGCCGTCGAGGGCCAGGGCTACATCCCGCCGCGCTACGAGACGTACTTCTGGCAGCCCTCCGCCGACCAGAGCCTCGCCTACGACCCGGACAAGGCGGCCCAGCTCCTCGACGACGCGGGTTACAAGCTCAAGGGCACCCAGCGCGTCGGCAAGGACGGCAAGCCGCTCGACCTGCGCATCCTGTGCCACGCCACGGACCCGAACGACAAGGCGATCGGCAAGTACCTCAAGGAGTGGTGGGGCAAGCTCGGCGTCGGCCTCAAGGTCGAGTGCCTCGACGACGTCTCGGTGCCCTGGGTCGCCGGTGAGTACGACCTCGCCTTCGACGGCTGGTCGGTCAACCCCGACCCGGACTTCGTCCTCGGCATCCACACCTGCGGCTCCCTGCCGACCAAGGCCGGGGCCAGCGCCGGCACCGACAACTTCATCTGCGACAAGACCTACGACGAGCTCTACGCGAAGCAGCTCGCCGAGTACGACACGACCAAGCGCGCGGACCTGGTCAAGCAGATGCAGTCGTGGATGTACGACTCCGGGTACATGAACGTCATCGCGTACCCGAACGCGGTCGAGGCCTACCGCACCGACCAGATCAAGTCGATCACGACCATGCCCGAGGCGGCCGGCAACATCTACGGCCAGGACGGGTACTGGAGCTGGTGGTCGGCCGTTCCGGCGGGCAGCGGCGACGCGGACAGCTCCGACGGGTCGAGCTCGACCGGCGTCGTCATCGGCATCGTCGCGGCGGTCGTGGTGCTCGCCGGTGGCGGACTGTTCATCGCGAGGCGCCGCCGCACCACCGCGGACGACCGCGAGTAGTCAGGCGGACCGACTGAGAGGGACCGGCCTGGGCGGCAGGCGATCCGCAGCCGCCCCGGCCCGTCCCTCCAAGTGCAGCACGAGTAACGAGAGTTCCCCATGACAGCTGAAAGCACTCCGGCGCTCGTGCAGGTCGCGGACGCGCACGCCGAAAGTCCGGCTCCGGCCGGCCCGGCGTCCGCCCGCGACCGACGCGCGCACAACACCAAGGCCTATCTCCAATACGTCGCGGCCAAGATCGCGGGAGCGGCCGTCTCCCTGTTCGCGGTCCTGGTCACCAGCTTCTTCCTGTTCCGGCTCATTCCCAGCGACCCGGTGAAGCAGATGACGGGCGGCCGCCCCGTCTCCACCGAACAGCTCGAGTCGCTCCGGCACCAGCTCGGTCTCGACCAGCCGATGTGGCAGCAGTTCACCAGCTACATCGGCGACGCCCTGACGGGCGACTTCGGCACCTCGTTCCAGTTCCACGCGCCCGTCATCGACAAGATCGTCGAGGCACTCCCCGCGACCCTGCTCCTCACCGGCACCTCGTACGTCCTGTACACGGCGATCGGTATCTGGCTCGGCACCCGTACCGCGTGGCGCAACGGTTCCAGGAGCGACCGCTTCAACACCGCGTTCGCCCTCACGCTCTACTCGGTGCCGTCGTTCTGGCTGGGCCTGCTGCTGATCATCGTCTTCGCGGTGGGTGTCGGGCCGATCCCCGGGATGTTCCCGACGGGCGGCATGGAGTCGGGCAACGAGAGCGGCCTCGCCTACGTCCTCGACGTGGTGCACCATCTGGTCCTTCCGGTGATCACACTCGTCGCGGTCGGGTACGCGCAGACCCTCCTGGTGATGCGCTCCTCGCTGCTGGACGAGATGGGCAGCGACTATCTGACGACGGCCCGCGCGAAGGGGCTGCGGGACGATGTCGTCCGCCGCAAGCACGCCGTGCCGAACGCGATGCTGCCGACCTTCACGCTGATGTTCGTGAACCTGGGGCACATGGTCGCCGGGCAGATCCTGGTCGAGACGGTGTTCTCCTGGCCGGGTCTCGGCGGCCTCTTCTACCAGGCTCTGAGCGTGCCCGACCTGCCCCTCGTACAAGGGCTGTTCTTCGTCTTCGCCACCGCGGTGATCCTGGCGAACACCCTTGCCGATGTGCTCTATCCGCTGCTCGATCCCCGGGTGGGCCGATGACGACCGAATCCATGCCCACGCCCACGCCCACGAAGGCCGGGGCGACCGAGAACCCGCGTGCTCTGGGATGGGCACGCAAGCGCCGGTCCCTGGCGCGTTTCTGGCGGGAGTACCGCCGTCACAGGGCCGGGCTGTGGGGGCTGGGCGCGCTCGTCGTGATCGGGCTCATCGCCCTGTTCGCGCCGCAGATCGTCGGCAGCAACTCGCAGAGCGTCACCGACGCACCCGGCGGCGCGCTGGAGTCGCCGAGCGGTGAATTCCCCCTCGGCACCGATCAGTTCGGACGCGGCGTGCTCGCCCTTCTGGTGTGGGGCGCCCGCGTGTCGTTGACGGTGGGGCTGCTCGCGGCGTTCCTGTGCGTCGCCATCGGCACCGTCGTCGGTATCGTCGCCGGCCACTTCCACGGCTGGTACTCGACGGTCCTGATGCGGATCACCGACTGGTTCCTGGTGATGCCGACCCTGGTTCTCGCGATCGCGCTCGCGACCGTGATGGACCGCTCGATGTGGACGGTCATCATCGCGATCGGCGTCACGACCTGGCCGACCACGGCCCGGCTCGTCCGTGCCCAGACCCTGGCCGTGGAGTCCCGCCCGTACATCGAGCGCGCCCGCGCCCTGGGCGGCGGCCACGGGCACATCATGATCCGGCACGTCCTGCCGAACGTGATGCCGCTGGTGCTCGCGCAGACCACCCTGGTGATCTCCGGCGCGATCCTCACCGAGGCCACCCTGGCCTTCCTCGGTCTGAGCGACCCGACCACCACCTCCTGGGGCGGCATGCTCCAGGACGCCCGCGAGGCGGGCGCGGTGAGCGCGGGCGACTGGTGGTACCTGGCACCGCCCGGCATCGCCATCGCCCTGGTGGCCCTGGCGTTCACGCTCTGCGGCCGCACCGTCGAGTCCGTCCTCAATCCCAAGCTGGGGGTGGCCCGTTGAGCACGACGAGCATCCGCAAGACACCGCTCCTGGAGGTGCGCGACCTCACGGTCACGTACGCCGGCGGGGCGCAGGCCGTCCGCGGGGTGGATCTCACCGTCGACGCCGGGCAGAAGCTCGGCATCGCCGGTGAGTCGGGCTGCGGGAAGTCGACACTGGCGCTCGCGCTGCTGCGGCTGCTGCCCGCCGGGACGAAGATCTCCGGCGAGATCCTGCTGAACGGCGAGGACGTCCTCGCCATGAAGTGGGGTCAGGTCAGGGCGGTGCGCTGGGCCGGGGCATCGATCGTGTTCCAGGGCGCGATGCACTCCCTCAACGCGGTGCACCGCATCGGCGACCAGATCGCCGAGCCGATCCTGCTGCACCGGAAGGCGACACAGGCCGGGGCGGCGAAGAAGGTCGGCGAACTCCTGGAACAGGTGGGTCTGCCGGCCGCCCGCGCCGCTGCCTACCCGCACGAACTCTCCGGCGGGCAGCGGCAGCGCGTGATGATCGCGATGGCGCTGGCCTGCGATCCGGGGCTGATCATCGCGGACGAGCCGACCACGGCTCTCGATGTGATGATCCAGGCCCAGATCCTGCGGCTGATCGAGCAGCTGGTGTCCGAGCAGGACCTCGGCCTGATCATGATCAGCCATGACCTCGCGGTGCTCTCGGACACCTGCGACCGGCTCGCGGTGATGTACGCGGGCCGGGTCGTGGAGGAGGGACCGGCGTCCGAGGTCTACGAGAACGCGCACCATCCGTACGGCAAGGCACTCTCCGGCGCCTTTCCGCGCATCGGCGACCCTGCCTCCCGGTTCGCCCCCCGCGGGCTGCCCGGCGACCCGCCGGACCCGTCGGCGCTGCCCGGCGGCTGCACCTTCCACCCGCGCTGCCCGGCCGCCCTGGAGACCTGCGCCACGCAGGACCAGGTGCTGCGGGACGCCGGGGCGGGGCGGCGGGCCGCCTGTGTGCTGGTGGAGCCAGGGCCCAAGGCGGTCGCGGAGACGGACGACGCAGCAGCGGTCGCAGAGGCAGGCGCAGCGGCGGTCACGGAGGCAGGCGCAGCGGCGGTCACGGAGGCAGGCGCAGCGGCGGTCACGGAGGCGGTCGCTGCGGCGGCCACGCCTGCGGTCGCGGCCGGGCCGGATGCCGAGGAAGCAAGGAGCACACCATGACCACCCCCACTCCCCTGCTCAGTGCGGAGGGGCTGAAGGTCACCTTCCCCGGCCGGCGCGGGGCTGCCCCGGCGCGTGCCGTGGACGGCGTCGACCTGGACATCCGGCCCGGCGAGATCGTCGCGCTGGTCGGCGAGTCCGGCTGCGGCAAGACGACGCTGGCGCGTTCGCTGCTGGGCCTGGTCCCGCCGACCTCCGGCCGGGTCACCTTCGACGGGCAGCCGCTCGACTACGCCAGCCGGGCGCTGAAGGCCTACCGCAAGCGCGTCCAGCTGGTGCTCCAGGATCCCAGCGGCTCGCTCAACCCGCGGCACACGGTGTACGACGCCGTCGCCGAGGGGCTGCGGATCCACGGGTACACCGGCGACGAACGGACCGCGGTGGCCGAGGCGCTGTCGCGGGCGGGGCTGCGGCCGCCCGAGCGGTTCTTCCTGCGCTACCCGCACGAGCTGTCGGGCGGCCAGCGCCAGCGCGTCGTGATCGCGGGTGCGCTCGTGCTGGAGCCGGAACTCATCGTGGCCGACGAGCCGGTGGCCTCGCTGGACGCCTCGGTGCGGGGCGAGATCCTGGCCCTGCTGCTGCGGCTCCGGGACGAACTGGGCCTGTCCGCACTGGTGGTCACGCACGACCTCGGCCTGGCGTGGAACATCGCCGACCGGGTGGCGGTGATGTACCTCGGACGGATCGTCGAGACGGGCGAGGTGGAGCAGATCCTGACGGCTCCGCAACACCCCTACACCCAGGCTCTGTTGTCGGTGCTGCCAGAGGCCGCGGGTGATCCGGTGATTCTGACCGGTGAGCCGCCGGACCCCTCCAGGGTGCCGTCCGGGTGCCGCTTCCACGCCCGCTGCCAGGTGCTGGCCTCGGGCGAGGCGGAGCGCGCGGGCGTCGCGGACGCGTGCCGTACGAAGGATCTTCCGGTGCTCGCGGGCGGCGGAGAGACCCAGGTGGCCTGCCACTGGGCGACCGCGGCGGCGAAGGCGCCGGCCTGAGGCGTGTTGTTCGGGGCCCGTCGGACGGCGATCCGTCCGACGGGCCCCTTCGCACGGGGCGGGGGCCGCACCGGTCATCCGCGGCGGTGGCCGCTCTGCTCCTGCGGTGACCGGGCAGGGTTCGCCCGGCAGGTACGGTGTCCGGCACGGGCTCCCGGCGGGCCGGAAGCCCTCGTACAGGGAAGTGCTCGGGCTCTCAGCCGCGCTCGTACGCGGAGATCAGTTCGCTGCACCGCTTCACATCGGCGGCCATGGCCACGAGCAGGTCGTCGACCGACTCGAACTTCAGCATCCCGCGCACGTACGCGAGGAAGTCCACCGCGACATGGAGCCCGTACAGGTCGAGGCCGACGCGGTCGATCGCGTACGCCTCCACCGTCCGCTCCGTGCCGTCGAACTGCGGGTTGGTGCCGACCGAGATCGCGGCGGGCATCGCCTCGCCGTTCACTTCGAGCCAGCCGGCGTAGACACCGTCGGCGGGGATCGCGGTGTGCGGCAGGGTCTCCACGTTGGCCGTGGGGAAGCCGAGCGCACGGCCGCGCTGCGCGCCGCGGACCACGATGCCCTCCACCCGGTGCGGCCGGCCCAGGATCTCGGCCGCGCCCGCGACGTCACCCGCCGCGATGAGCCGTCGGGTGAGGGTGGAGGAGAACGGCTCGCCGCCCCCGGCCTCACCGCTCACGTACAGATCGACGACCTCGACGCCGTAGTCGTACGTGGTGCCCAACTCGGTGAGCAGTCGCACATCGCCGGCCGCCTTGTGGCCGAAGCGGAAGTTCGGGCCCTCGATGACCAGCTGCGCGTGCAGCCTGTCGACGAGCACCTTCGCGATGAAGTCGGCGGGAGCCAGCTTCGAGAACTCGGTGGTGAACGGCAGGACCAGGACCGCGTCCACGCCCAGCTCCGCCATCAGCTCGGCCCGACGGTGGTGCGGGGCGAGCAGCGGCGGATGGCTGCCGGGACGTACGACCTCGCTGGGATGCGGATCGAAGGTCACCACGACCGACGGCAGGCCCAGCTCACGTGCCCGCTCCACGGCCCGCCCGATGATCAGCTGGTGTCCGCGGTGCACCCCGTCGTAGGAGCCGATGGTGACGACGCTGCGTCCCCAGTCCTGGGGGATGTCCTCCAAGCCACGCCAGCGCTGCACTGTGACCGCTCCTCGCCCGAACCTTTGTACGTCAGATTGCTATTACGCAGGTCTAAGAGTGCCATGCTCACGCTCCGCAACCCGCATCGGCATCGTCTTCGGCCTTCCCAGCGCCTCCACCGTCCGCCGCGCACTCGGGCCGACGAGCGTCGCCCACTCCTGCGGGGCGTCGGCCAGCCAACCGGTGACCAGTGCGGCGAATCCGGGCACGTCACGGGCGAGTGCGACCAGCCCGCGGTCGAAACGGACCGCGCCTTCGGGGGTACGGACCAGCAGCGTCCCGGCGCGATGGACCAGGGCACGGGTGCGGGCCGGTGCGCGTCGGCCGGAGCCGGTCGCGGCGGCCCGCAGCAGGGCGTCGAGCACGGCGGGGTCGTGGTGGGTCTGCTGCTCGAAGTCCAGCAGGACCTCCAGCAGCTCGGCCCGCAGCTGTCCGGACACGGGACTGCCCGGTGCGGCCAGCACCCCGGCGAGCGCCCCGCGTACCGGCGCCGGTACGGGGCGTTCCCGC
This sequence comes from Streptomyces sp. NPDC052052, assembly GCF_040680455.1. Taxonomy (NCBI): domain Bacteria; kingdom Bacillati; phylum Actinomycetota; class Actinomycetes; order Kitasatosporales; family Streptomycetaceae; genus Streptomyces; species Streptomyces sp. NPDC052052. The sequence goes on from NZ_JBFAWU010000017.1 coordinate 33,823, forward strand.
AGCAGTCCGGTCAGCAGGGGCAGCAGCAGGGCGCGGGCGGCAGGGCCCTGCTCCAGCCTGCGGTCGAGGTACGAGGCGGCGTGGACGGTGTCCTCCGGGTGACTGTCGATGTACGCCCGCACGAGCCCGGCGGCATGCAGGGCCAGCGCGGGGTCGTCGATCCCGGCCAGCGCGCACAGCGCCTCTCCCGCCCCCGCGTCGGGCCGCACGAGCCGCTCCCGGAACGCGGTGAGCACCTGCTCCGGGTGCGAGGGCAGTGCGAGGGCCGGCACCTCGGCGGAGAGCGGCGGCTCCCCGGCCACGAAGGCCCGCAGTGCCTGCGGCAGGTAGCGGTCCCGGGTCCGCGGGTCCTGGAGGAGAAGGGTGAGCGCGGCCCCGTGCAGGGCGGTGTCGGACGGTCGGGCCAGCAGGGCGAGCGCGGCCCCGCGCAGCAGCTCACGGTCGCTGTCGTGGCTGGTGTGGTCCGCGGTGACCCGTGCGTACGAGGCGGCGGCGGTCCGACGGGCCTGCCGCTCCTCGTCCCGGGCCCAGCGGTGGACGGCCCGGCAGAGCGCGGAGGGCTCGTCCTCGGCCAGCGCGGTGAGCAGTTCCTCGGCCCGGGGATGGCCGGTCGAGACGAGCGCGTCGGTCAGGTCGTCGACGGCCAGGTCCCGGCGGGCGTAGAGGAGCGCCTGAGCGGCGGCTGCGACGGTCGGGCGCATCGTGCCGCCCTCCTCGGCCGTGAGGGGACGCTCGTCGGTGAACCAGGTGCAGAGCAGCGGCTGCACGGTCCGGGGCTGGGCGGCGAGCCGCTGTGCGACGGCGTCCAGGAACCGTTCGCCGTCGTCATCCGGGTGCCGGGCGCCGTCGCCGTCGGCACGGTGGGGGCCGCGGGGTGGGCCGTCCGCGGTCACCAGACGCCGGAGCAGATCGATCCGGTCCGCCTCGGGCAGCCTCAGCCGTCGCCAGAACCACGGCCCGAACTCGGCGTGCCCCGTGACCCGGCCCGGCCCGTCCGCGGCAGCCCGCCGAACGATGCCGTCCGCGAGCAGCCTCAGCACCCCGAGATGAGGCCGGGCGTCGGGCACCCGGAGCAGGGTCTCGGCGAGCAGGTGGACCGCCCACCAGCGGGCGTCATGCCCCAGGGCGCCGTGCTCGCGCTCGCGACCGGGGGCGGAGCGGGCCGCCCCGGCGAAGTCCGGGCGCACGGGACACGGCTCCGTCCCCGCCGCCGCGGCCTCGCCCGGGGACAGCCGGTCCAGGGCCTCGACGAGCCCGGCCAGCCGGTCCTCCAGCGCGGCAGGGCCCTCGCGGCGGCCCAGGAGCAGCAGTGCCTGGATCACGGGGCCGATCCGATGGCGTGGTACGGGCAGGGTGCGCGGTCCGGCCGACGCCTCGGCCGGTTCCACGGGGTCCTGGCCGCGCCCGATGCGCGGCCCCCTCTGGTGCGGTACGCGGGGCTCCTCGGCCTTCAGCGGCCCGTCCTGCGGACGGCGGCGGTGGACCAGGGCGTGCAGCGCCGCGTCCAGGGCCAGGTGGGCACCCTGCACCCAGTCCGCCAGCTCCTCGTGGGCAAAGCGGTAGCCCGCACCCGCCGGCACGAGGAGCCCCTCCGCGAGGACCGCCGACGCCCAGCCCGTGCGCCAGGGGAACACCTCCTCGAAGGCCGCGCCGTCCAGCTCCCCCTGTCCCGGGCCCAGACAGCGCCGGGCAGCCTCGTGGACCCGTCCCGCCACCCGGGCGGCCAGCCGGCGGACCGCGGTGCCGCCGGGCGGTCGGCCCGACACGGCCGCGATGCGGACGGCGATGCGCAGGCACATCAGATCCAGGTGGGCGCCGAAGACGTCCTCGGTGTCCGGCCGGCCCTCGACGTCCCCGGGCAGGGCCCGGCGCACGTCCGCGAGAAGGCGCAGGGTGAGCGGGTGCCGGTCGTGGCCCGGGGCGACGGCGTCGGGGCCGAGGGCATAGCGTTCCCGAGCCTGTGCGGCCTGGCTCGCGGTGAGGTCGCCGAGGCGGATCGCGGACGGCAGCCGGGCGGCCGGGCGGGCGGGGTGGTGCAGCGTGCCGGGCGGGCAGAACGCACCCGCGGTCTCCCAGTGCTCGGGCGTGCATGCGACCACGAGCCGTGCCCCGTACCGTCGCAGCCAGTCGACCGTGCCCGCGATCCATCCCGCCAGGCCGTGGGCCAGCAGCGGAGGCATCTCCTCCGGTCCATCCAGCAGGACGAGCAGCGGGCGTCCCGACGCATGGGCCAGCCCGGCGACCCGCTCGGGGGCGGCGCTCGCCACGTCGCCCGGTGCCCCGGCGGCGGTGACGATCCGCCCGGCCCGTCGGAGCGCACGGGCCAGCGCGTCGGCAAGGGAGCCGTCGTCGGGCAGCAGATCGGCGCCGCGCAGCCAGAGGGTGGGTGCGGGTACGGAGCCTCGGGCCCGGCGGGCGGCGGCCAGTTCGGTGCTGCGGCCGGTGCCCGGCGCTCCGACGAGGCCGAGGACCACGGCGGATCCGTGCGGTGCGCCGTCGGGGGCCGTGAAGGCGGTGAACTCCGCGGTGACGTCCGGACGCTCGACCGGTTCGGGCGGCCCGGCCGGCCCGCCCGCCGGGCCCAGCGAGGTCGCGGTGAGGTGGAGGGCGCCCGCGAGATTCAGGTCGCGCCCGTATCCGGGAACGGTCGCCCCGTTGCGCCGCAGGAGGTCCTCCAGCGGGCCGCCGGTGCCCGGGTCGCCGAGCGGCACGGCGAATCCGGCGGCCGGACGACCGGCGCGCAGCGCGGTGCCCAGCACGGCGATGACCGCGCCGCTCTCCGGATCGAGGACGGGCCCACCCACGACCGCGCCGCCGAGCCGCAGCGCGTCCGCGCCGTCCGTACCGAGAGCGAGCTCCGCCGCGTCGATCCGGTGGCAGCGGCCGTCCACGGTGTACGTCACCGGGGCTGTGCCGAGCACCCGCGCCTGGCGCCAGCCATGGGCGGCGATCACCACATAGGTACCGGCGTCGATGCGGTCCCGCGCCGCGATCGGTACCGGCTCGACGCCGAGCGCGTGCAGCCCTCCGGAGCCCAGCAGGGCGAGGCCACGTTCCGGCAGCGCGGTGATCCCCTCGGCCTCGACGGAGCAGCTGCGCCCGTCCGTGCCGTGCAGGACGAGCCGGGTGAGGCCGTCGACCGCTTCGTGGCTGGTCACCACCGTGCCCCGGTCGTCGGCGACGAACCCGGTCCCCCGCGGTCGGCCGACCGGATCGCAGATTCGTACCAGCGCTGCGCGGTCCCCGCTTCCCATGATCCGACGTTAGGTCGACGATGATCGGCAGGGACACCACTCGGAGTAAAAGCGCCCCCGAATGCACCCCCGATTCACTCCGAGCGCCTGCTCATAGGGGTGAATTCACTGTGTCCATTGGACAGAAACCCTTGGGGGATCGTGGAGCGGGCGAGGGGGCCGCCCGCTCCACGACGGGGTTTCCGGAGCGCCGGTCAGCCGAAGACGGCAAGGCTCTTGGCCTTGCCCTTCTGCTCCTCGACGAGCACCAGGAACCGCCCGTCGGGTCCGAAGACGCCGACGGGTCCGGGCGGGAAGGCCGGCATGTCCAGGCGGACCCCGTTCAGCAGCAGCCTGGCGCGCTTCTCGTCCACGTCCCAGCGCGGGAACGCCGCGGCTGCGGCCTCGGCCAGCGGCATGACGGTCAGCTCCTGCTGGTGCTGGTCGATCGTGCGCGCCGCGTCGAGGCCGTACGGCCCGACCCGGGTGCGCCGCAGCGCGGTCAGATGCCCGCCGACGCCGAGTCCGGCACCGAGGTCGCGGGCGATCGCGCGGATGTACGTCCCCGAGGAGCAGACGACGGAGACGACCAAGTCGACCACCGGCGTCCCGTCCTCGGCGACCTCCTCGCGGACGTCGTAGACCTGGAAGGACGAGATCGTGACCGGCCGGGCCGGGATCTCGAACTCCTCGCCGCCGCGCACCCGTGCGTAGGACCGCTTGCCGTCGATCTTGATGGCGCTGACCTTGGACGGCACCTGCATGATCGGGCCGGTCAGAGCCGCGACCCCTGCGTCGATGGCCTCACGGGTCACAGCGGACGCGTCGGTGGACGAGGTGATCTCGCCCTCCGCGTCGTCCGTGAGGGTGTTCTGGCCGAGCCGGATCGTACCGAGGTACTCCTTCTCGGTCAGCGCGAGATGGCCGAGCAGCTTGGTGGCCTTCTCCACGCCGAGCACGAGGACGCCCGTCGCCATCGGGTCCAGCGTGCCGGCATGACCGACGCGTCGGGTCCGGGCGATGCCGCGCATCTTGGCGACGACGTCGTGCGAGGTGAAGCCGGACGGCTTGTCGACGATGACCAGACCGCTCTCCGTCTGCCCGCCGGCCCGGTCGGAAGCCGCGGCGGTCCCGCGGCCCCGACCGGCTGTCCTGTTCTGCGATGTCATTCGGCGGCGGTGTCCTCGTCGTTCTCGTCATCCGCCTTGCGGTACGGGTCCGCGCCACCGGCGTACGTGGCACCCGAGGACGCCTCACGCACCCGCGCGTCCGAGGCACGTGCCCGGTCGAGGAGGTCCTCGATCGCCTTGGCGTTCTCCGGCAGGGCGTCGGCCACGAAGGTCAGCGTGGGGGTGAACTTCGTCCCCGCCGCCGCTCCGACCGCCGACCGCAGGATGCCCTTGGCGCTCGCCAGGCCGGCCGCCGCGCTCGCACGCTCCTCTTCGTCGCCGTAGACCGTGTAGAAGACCGTGGCCTCCCGCAGGTCACCGGTGACCCGGGTGTCCGTGATCGTCACGTGCGTACCCAGACGCGGGTCCTTGATACCGCGCTGCAGTTTCTCGGCGACCACCTCCTGGATGAGGTCCGCCAGCTTTTTCGCCCGCGCGTTGTCGGCCACTGGTCCGTCTCCTTCTTTGCCTTGCTCAATCGTCTTCGTCGCTGTGCAGCCGCCGTCGTACGGACAGCAGCTCCACCTCGGGCCGGCCGGCGACCAGCCGCTCGCACCGGTCGAGCACGTCTGTGAGGTGTCCGGTGTCCCCGGAGACCACGGCGAGGCCGATCTCGGCCCTGCGATGGAGATCCTGCCCGCCCACCTCCGCCACGCTCACCGGGTATTTCCGCTGGAGTTCGGCGACGATCGGGCGGACCACGGAGCGCTTCTCCTTCAGCGACCGTACGTCGCCGAGAAGCAGGTCGAAGGACAGTGTCCCCACATACATGTATGTCCGGATGTCCCGCCGGTTCGGGTTCGTGCCCTGCGCTTTTGGCAGGGACACAAGAACCGTACACGGAACGGCCGGGGCCGATCGACGGGAATACGACCCGTCGACCGGCCCCGACTGTTGAGGTACGGGTCAGCCTCGCGGCTTCTCGCGCATCTCGTAGGTCGCGATGATGTCGTCGATCTTGATGTCGTTGAAGTTTCCGAGGTTGATACCACCCTCGAAGCCTTCGCGGATCTCGGTGACATCGTCCTTGAAGCGACGCAGACCGGAGATGTTGAGGTTCTCCGCGACGACCTTGCCGTCGCGCAGCAGGCGCGCCTTGGTGTTGCGCTTGACCTCGCCGGACCGGACCAGCACACCGGCGATGTTGCCCAGCTTGGACGAACGGAAGATCTCGCGGATCTCCGCCGTACCGAGCTCGACCTCTTCGTACTCCGGCTTGAGCATGCCCTTGAGAGCCGCTTCGATCTCCTCGATCGCCTGGTAGATGACCGAGTAGTACCGGACGTCCACGCCTTCGCGCTCGGCCATCTGCTGCGCACGCCCGGCGGCGCGCACGTTGAAGCCGATCACGATGGCGTCGGAGCCGGTCGCCAGGTCGATGTCCGACTCGGTGACCGCACCCACACCGCGGTGCAGGACCCGGATGTCGACCTCGTCGCCGACGTCGAGCTGGAGCAGCGAGGACTCGAGAGCCTCCACCGAACCGGACGCGTCGCCCTTGATGATGAGGTTGAGTTCCTGGACCAGACCGGCCTTGAGCGCCTCGTCCAGGTTCTCCAGGGAGAACCGGACACCCTTGCGGGCGAAGTTGGCGTTGCGCTCACGGGCGGCACGCTTCTCGGCGATCTGACGGGCCGTACGGTCCTCGTCGACCACCAGGAAGTTGTCACCGGCACCCGGGACGTTGGTGAGACCGAGGACGAGGACGGGGGTCGACGGACCCGCTTCCTCGACGTTCTCGCCCTTGTCGTCGAGCATCGCGCGAACGCGGCCGTAGGCGTCGCCGACCACCATCGTGTCGCCGACCCGCAGCGTGCCTCGCTGGACCAGGACGGTCGCGACGGCACCGCGGCCGCGGTCGAGGTGGGACTCGATCGCGATGCCCTGCGCGTCCTGCTCCGGGTTGGCCCGCAGGTCGAGCGAGGCATCGGCGGTGAGGACGACGGCCTCCAGCAGCTGGTCGATGTGCAGACCCTGCTTGGCGGAGATGTCGACGAACATCGTGTCGCCGCCGTACTCCTCGGCCACCAGACCGAACTCGGTGAGCTGTCCGCGCACCTTGGTCGGGTCCGCGCCCTCGACGTCGATCTTGTTGACCGCGACCACGATCGGCACGTCGGCCGCCTTGGCGTGGTTCAGCGCCTCGATCGTCTGGGGCATCACACCGTCGTTCGCCGCCACCACGAGGATCGCGATGTCGGTGGACTTCGCACCACGGGCACGCATGGCGGTGAACGCCTCGTGACCCGGGGTGTCGATGAAGGTGATCCGGCGCTCTTCGCCGTTGACCTCGGAGGAGACCTGGTACGCACCGATGTGCTGGGTGATACCGCCGGCCTCGCCCGCGACGACGTTCGTCTTGCGGATCGCGTCCAGGAGTCGCGTCTTACCGTGGTCGACGTGACCCATGACGGTCACGACCGGCGGACGCGGCAGAAGGGCCTCTTCGCCGCCCTCGTCCTCGCCGAACTCGATGTCGAAGGACTCGAGAAGCTCGCGGTCCTCCTCCTCCGGGCTCACGATCTCCAGGACGTAGTTCATCTCGTCGGCAAGCAGCTTCAGAGTGTCGTCGGAGACCGACTGGGTGGCCGTGACCATCTCGCCGAGGTTCATCATCACGGCGACGAGCGACGCCGGGTTGGCGTTGATCTTCTCCGCGAAGTCGGTGAGGGAGGCACCGCGCGACAGACGGACGGACTGTCCGTTGCCGCGAGGCAGCATGACGCCGCCGACCGACGGGGCCTGCATGGCCTCGTACTCCTGGCGCCTCTGCCGCTTCGACTTGCGACCACGACGCGCGGGACCGCCGGGACGGCCGAACGCACCCTGCGTGCCACCACGGCCGCCGGGGCCGCCGGGACGTCCACCGAAGCCGGGACGACCGCCGAAGCCGCCGCCACCACCGGGACGACCGGCACCGCCACCGCCACCGCCGCCACCGGGACGACCGGCGAAACCGCCACCGCCGCCACCGGGACCGGCCGGACGGCCTGCGAAGCCGCCACCGGGACGACCTGCGCCGCCGCCGGGACGACCGCCACCGCCGGGACCACGGCCACCGGGGCCGCCGCCGGGACGCGGGCCCGCAGCGGGACGCTGCGGCATCATGCCCGGGTTCGGACGGTTACCACCGGGGCCACCGCCCGGACGGGGAGCCTGCGGACGCGGCATGCCGCCCGGGGTCGGACGGGCGCCGCCCTGACCCTGGGGACGCGGGGCACCGCCGGGACCGCCCTGCGGACGCGGGGCGCCCGGACGATCCTGACCGCCGCCGGGACGCGGGGCGCCGCCGGGACGGGGTGCCTGCGGACGGGCCATGCCCGTCGAGCCACCGGAGGTGAAGGGGTTGTTGCCCGGACGGGGACCAGCCGGACGGCCGCCGGGGCGCGGGGCGCCCTGGCCTGCGGGACGGGCCGGACGGTCGCCGCCGCGCTCGCCACCACGACCGCCGTCGCGCTGACCGCCGGCCGGAGCCGGACGGGCCGGACGCGGACCGGGGGTGGCACCCGTGGGTCGCGGGGCCTGCTGCGGGGCAGCGGGCTGCGCCGGAGCCGAGAACTCGGCAGCGGGAACCGGGGTCACCGGAGCGGGCCGGGGGGCGGGCTTCGGACCCGGGCGCGGGCCGGAAGCCGGCGCGGAAGGTGTTGCGGGGGTGCTGCTCGCCGGGGCGGCGGGGGCCGGCTTGGGGGCCGGGGCGCCGGGCTTCGGGGCAGCAGGACGTGCCGCGGCGGCCGGAGAGGGCGCTGCGGGCTTTGCGGGCGTCGCCTTACGGGGCGCGCCAGGCTTTGCAGCGGACTTGCCGGCGCTGCCGCCGGGCCCCTGCAGTGCGTCAGTCAACTTGCGTACAACCGGCGCCTCGATCGTCGAGGACGCCGAACGGACGAATTCACCGAGTTCCTGGAGCTTGGCCATGACGACCTTGCTCTCGACGCCGAACTCCTTGGCGAGTTCGTATACCCGGACCTTAGCCACTTCGCTCCTTTTAGGTCCGGGTTACCGCCGGACCGTCGCTACTTCATGGGCGTACTCATCGCGTACTCATCGAGTGCTCATCGCAATCTCGACCTACTTCCAACTCGCGAGGTACCTGACCGCACGGGGTCCCGTGCCGTTCATTTCTTACGGTGTCACCCGCTCGACGAACCGCTGCACTGCCACGGGGTCGAACGGCCCCTTGGCCTTGAAGGCCCGGGGGAATGCCCGGCGGCGAACCGCCAGGTCCAGACAGACGGAGACGGGGTGTACATAGGCACCCCGGCCGGGCAGCGTACCGCGAGGATCAGGGACGCATGCGTCCCCTTCCGCGACGATGCGCAGCAGCTCGCTCTTGGCCGCCCGTTCCCGGCACCCCACGCAGGTTCGCTCAGGGCAAGCTCGGGCGAGCGTCCGGCCAGACACCTTCAAGTCTACCTCCCCGTACCGACCTCACCCCTTTGGGGCAAAAATCGAACGGACGTTGTCGTGTTCTCAGCGGCAGGGCGCCCCGATGTATTCCCTGCCATCCGCTCGCACGGCCCCGGACGCATCGCTCCGGGGCCGTACTCGGTGGCCGGGCGCCGGATCAGCCGCGCTCCGAACGCTCCCGGGCCCGCTCGGCCCGTTCCCGGTCGGCGGTCTCGCGCTCGGCGTCGGTCTCGGTGTCCGGGCGGATGTCGATGCGCCAGCCGGTGAGGCGGGCGGCGAGGCGGGCATTCTGCCCCTCCTTGCCGATCGCGAGCGACAGCTGGTAGTCCGGGACGGTGACCCGGGCGGACCGGGCACCCAGGTCCACGACCTCGACCTTGCTCACCCGTGCGGGCGACAGGGCGTTGGCGACCATCTCGGCCGGGTCGTCCGACCAGTCCACGATGTCGATCTTCTCGCCGTGCAGTTCGGCCATGACATTGCGCACCCGGCCGCCCATCGGGCCGATGCAGGCACCCTTGGCGTTCAGCCCGGAGCGGGTCGACCGTACGGCGATCTTGGTGCGGTGACCGGCCTCGCGAGCGATCGCGCAGATCTCGACGGAACCGTCCGCGATCTCCGGGACCTCCAGCGCGAAGAGCTTCTTCACCAGGTTGGGGTGGGTCCGCGACAGCGTCACGGACGGGCCGCGGACCCCCTTGGCGACCCGTACGACATAGGTGCGCAGACGCAGGCCGTGGTTGTACTCCTCGCCCGGCACCTGCTCCTGCACCGGCAGGATCGCTTCCAGCTTGCCGATGTCGACCAGGACGTTCCTCGGGTCCTTGCCCTGCTGGACCACCCCGGTGACGACGTCCCCCTCGTGGCCGGCGTACTCGCCGAACGTCCGGTCGTCCTCGGCGTCACGCAGCCGCTGCAGGATGACCTGCTTGGCGGTGGTCGCGGCGATCCGGCCGAAACCGGACGGGGTGTCGTCGAACTCCTTGGGCTCCTGACCCGGTTCGAGGTCGGCCGGGTCCTCCTTCGCCCACACCGTCACATGACCGCGCTCGTCGAGCCGGACGCGCGCGCGGCGATAGCTTCCCTCGGTGCGGTGGTAGGCGATGAGGAGGGCCGACTCGATCGCCTCGACGAGCACGTCGAAGGGGATCTCCTTGTCCTGTGCCAAGCCCTTCAAGAGCTTCACATCGATGTCCACGGCTACGCCTCCTCTTCCTTCTTGTCCTTGCGGTTGAATTCGATCTCCACGCGTGCCCTGGCGATCTCGCCGAAGGCGATCCGGCGGGACGTGGGCTTGCGGCCCTTGACGCCCGGCACCTCGAGGTCGAGGCCGTCCTCGTCCACGGCGAGGATGCGAGCCACCAGCTCGCCGTCCTCGCGCAGGTGCAGCTTGACCAGGCGGCCCGTGGCACGCACGTAGTGGCGGTGCTCCGTCAGCGGACGGTCTGCACCGGGGGAACTGACTTCGAGAACGTACTCGTCCTCGCCCATCGCGTCGGTCTCGTCGAGCTTCTGGGAGATCGCGCGGCTCAGCTCGGCGCAGGCGTCCAGCTCCACGCCCTCATCGGAGTCCACGATGATCCGCAGTACCCTGCGGCGGCCTGCCCGGGACACCTCGATCTCTTCGAGATCCAGTTGTTCGGCGCTGACGAGCGGTTCGAGCAGCCCGCGCAGCCTCTCGCTCTGGGTGGTGCTCATCCGGGTGACTCCTCGGCCGCGTGTGCTGTTGTGGGGGATCTCGCGTGTCAGGTCAAAGGGTATCCGGTCCCCAGGGGTGTTGCCGTCCTCCTCCCCCGCAGCCGCGGGTACGCTCGCCAGCGTTGATCACTTCAGGACAGATCCAGTCACGGCAGGTCCAAGCCCGGAGGAGAGCAAGTGCGGCGCACGGGGACGACGCGCAGGGGGGCGATCACCGCGACCGGTGCGCTCGCCCTGGGGGCGGTGCTGGCCGGCTGCGGTGACGGCGGCGGGCACCAGAACGACTCCGGGCAGACCGGCACGGCATCCGCGGCCGCGGCCGAGCAGGCACGGGCCGCGCGGACGGAGCGGAAACTCCGGGCGAGTGCCGCCCGGACCAGCAGGGAGCTGCTCGCCCGGTACGACCAGGTGGCCAGGACCCACCCGGCGACCACCGCCGGGCTCGCCCCGCTACGGGACGCGGTGCGGGCCCACGCCACGGAACTGTCGCCCGACGACGGCGGGACGACGCCCGCGCCCGCGCCGTCCGCCGCGGCCGACGCCCGGAGCGCCGTCAAGGAACTGGCCGCGGCGGAGCGCCGTGCCGCGGACACCCACACGGCGACCCTGCTCCAGGCCCCGCCGGAGCTGGCCCGGCTGCTCGCGTCGATCGCGGCGGCCGACGCGGTCCACGCCCAGCTGCTGACCGAACTGGCCAAGGAGACCACGTCATGAGCGCCGGAACAGCGCAGGCCGCACAGGCGGCTCTCGCCGCCGAGCACGCGGCGGTGTACGGGTACGGGGTGGTCGGCGGCCGGGTGTCCGACGGGCGCCGGGCCGAGGCCACGGCCGCTCACCACGCGCACCGGGCCCGACGCGACGCCCTGGTGCGGACGGTGCGCGACCTGGGCGGTGAGCCGGTGGCGGCGCAGGCCGCGTACGCTCTGCCGTTCGCGGTGCCGGATGCGGCTGCGGCGGTGCGGCTGGCCGCCCTGCTGGAGGACCGGGTCGCCGGCGTGTACTCCGATCTCGTCCGGGCCGCCGAGGGCCGGCTCAGGAGGGAGGCCGCGGGTGCCCTGCGGGAGGCCGCGGTGCGTGCGGCCCGCTGGCGGGGCAGCGGCGTACCCTTTCCCGGGCTCGCCGAGCTGACCGCCGACGGGACCGGGACGGCAGCGGGACCGGACGACACGGCCGGGTCCGGCGCGGCCCACCGGGGCGGTGCGGCGAACGGGACCGGCGCGGCGCGCTGAAGCAGCTCTGGAAGGGAACCGAACACGTATGGGAGTCGAACCGCCGCAGCGTCTGGTACGAGCGCTCGGCGAGTCGGACGGGGACCCGGCCGCCGCCGACTGGCTGGCGCGGCTTCCCGCACTGACCGAGGAAGCGCTGTCCTCGACCGGGCAGGAACTGACCGTGGAACGGGTGGCGGCGCCTGGCGGCCGCAGCAGTCTGGTGCTGCTGGTGACGTGCCCCGACGGCACTCCGGCCGCGCTGAAGATCGCTCCGTCCTGGGCGGCACCCGACCTGGAGCGGGCGGCACTCGCCCACTGGAACGGCTGGGGCGCGGTACGGCTCCTCGACGGCGGTCCCGGGGTGCTGCTGCTGGAGCGGCTGCACCCCGAGGTGTCGCTGCGCTCGCTGCCGGAGGCGAAGGCGCTGCTGGAGGCCGCGGGGACGGTGCGCCGCCTCTGGGTCGAACCGCCGACGGGTCATGGTTTCGAGACGGTCGGCGAACGGACCGGGCGCGCCGCGGGGCCGATGCGGGCCCGCGCGGCGGCCGACCCGAGTCTGGAGCCGCTGGTGTCCGCGGCGCTCGCGGCGCGTGAGGAACTGGTCGCCCACTCCCCCGAACTCCTGCTGCTGCACGGCAACTTCCGCCAGAGCAAGGTGCTCGCCGGTGAGCGGGCGCCCTGGCTGGCCGTCGGACCGGAGCCGCTGGTCGGTGAGCGGGCGTACGACCTGGCACGCCTGGTGCGCGACCGGGTCGAGGATCTGATCGCGTCCCCCGGCGGCCCGGCGACGGCCCGCCGCCGCATCAGGAAGCTCGCGGACGCGCTGGAGGTGGACCAGGACCGGCTGCGGGGCTGGACACTGTTCCGTGCGGTGGACTCGGGGACCCGGGCGCTGGCGGCCGGCCGCCGCCAGGAGGGCGAGCTGTCGCTGGAGTTCGCCGGCTGGCTGTGACGTCCGGCAAGGCCGTGGGCCCCTGCGCGGTACGCAGGGGCCCACGGCCTTGTGCGGTACGGGTCAGACCTGGGCGGTCAGGCGGGCGATCGCCTCGTCGACCGTGAGCTCCTCGCGCTCGCCGGTGCGGCGGTCCTTGAGCTCCAGGACGCCCTCGGCCGAGCGGCGGCCCGCGACCAGGATCTTCGGGACGCCGATCAGCTCGGCGTCGGTGAACTTCACACCGGGCGAGACGCCCGCGCGGTCGTCGACCATGACCCGCACGCCGGCGGCGGCGAGCTTCTCGGCGACGTCGAGGGCCAGCTCCGTCTGGAGCGCCTTGCCCGCCGCGACGACGTGGACGTCGGCCGGGGCGATCTCCCGGGGCCAGCACAGCCCCTGCTCGTCGGCGGTCTGCTCGGCGAGTGCGGCGACGGCGCGGGAGACGCCGATGCCGTAGGAGCCCATGGTGACCCGGACGGGCTTGCCGTTCTGACCGAGCACGTCGAGCTGGAAGGTGTCCGCGTACTTGCGGCCCAGCTGGAAGATGTGGCCGATCTCGATGGCGCGGTCCAGCTTGAGGCCGGCGCCGCACTTCGGGCAGGGGTCGCCCTCCTCGACGACGACGACGTCGAGGTACTCGTCGACCTCGAAGTCACGGCCGGCGACGACGTTCTTCGCGTGGGTGCCGGGCTTGTTCGCGCCGGTGATCCAGGCGGTGCCGGCGGCGACGCGCGGGTCGGCGATGTAGCGGACCTTCTCCAGGCCCTGCGGGCCGACGTAGCCGCGTACCAGGTCGGGGCGGTCCTCGAAGTCCTCGGCGGTGACCAGCTCGACGACGGCGGGCGCGAGGTGCTCGCCGAGCTTGCCGAGGTCGACCTCGCGGTCGCCGGGCACGCCCACGGCGACGATCTCGCCGTCGACCTTGACCAGCAGGTTCTTCAGGGTCGCGGAGGCCGGGACGTCCAGGTGTGCGGCGAGCGTCTCGATGGTCGGGGTGTCGGGGGTGTCCAGCTCCTCGACGGGGCCGTGTGCGGCGCCGTCCACCGCGGCGGCCTTGAAGGTGACGGCCTCGGTGTTGGCGGCGTAGTCGCAGGAGGGGCAGTCGACGAAGGTGTCCTCACCGGCCGGGGCGGGGGCCAGGAACTCCTCGGAGGCGGAGCCGCCCATGGCACCGGAGACGGCGGACACGATGCGGTAGTCGAGGCCGAGCCGCTCGAAGATCCGGATGTAGGCGGCGCGGTGCTGCCCGTAGGCCTCGGCCAGTCCCTCGTCCGTGGTGTCGAAGGAGTACGAGTCCTTCATCTGGAACTCGCGGCCGCGCAGCACGCCGGCGCGGGGACGGGCCTCGTCCCGGTACTTGGTCTGGATCTGGTAGAGGATCACGGGCAGGTCCTTGTAGGACGTGATCTGATCCTTGACGACCTGGGTGAAGATCTCCTCGTGGGTGGGGCCGAGGAGGTACTCGGAGCCCTTGCGGTCCCTGAGCCGGAACAGCAGGTCGCCGTACTCGTCGTAGCGCCCGCTGGCCTCGTACGCCTCCTTGGGGAGCAGCGCGGGCAGCAGCACCTCCTGGCCGCCGATGGCGTCCATCTCCTCGCGCACGACGCGGGTGATGTTCTCCAGGACCTTCTTGCCGAGCGGCAGCCAGGTCCAGATGCCGGCCGCCGTGCGACGTACGTATCCGGCCCGGACGAGCAGCTTGTGGTTGAGCGTCTCGGCGTCCGCCGGGTCGTCGCGCAGTGTCTTGATCATCAATCGGGACATGCGCTGGACCTGGGCCATGATGAACTCCTGCTCGGAAAGGGTGATGTCCAGGAGGTTAGCCGGGCAGCACGGGTGGGCGGAAATCGTTTGGCCCGCGACGACGCAGCGGAAGCGGGGCTCCCATCACCGCGTACGGCTTGGGAGCACTGGGAAAGAGCACCTGTCGGGCCAGGTCCTGGTAGCCGAGACTGCGATACAGACCACGTGCCGGACTCTCGGTGTCGATCGCGGAGAGAATGGACCGCGGCTGGTCGACGGCGTCCGTGACAGTGGTGATCAGCGCGCGGCCGATGCCGCGGTTCTGGAACTCCGGCAGCACGTGCAGCTCGGTGATGACGAAAGCGTCGTCGAGCCAGTGAGCCAGACCGTTGGCGCGGAGGTAGGGCTCCACGACGGTGGACCACCACTGGCCGCGCTCGTTGGGCATGCCGTAGACGAAGCCGACGAGCCGGCCGCCCGGGGTGGTGGCGCCGAGTGCGCGGGCACACGGGTGGTCGAGGTGTCTGAGGACGATGTGGCGCCGCACCTCGATCTCTTCCGGGCCCAGGCCGAAGGCGACGGCCTGCACGGCGAGGGCCTCGTCCACGCGCGCGGCGAGATCGACCGGTCCGATCCGGACGCTGGGTGTGCGGGGGCCGTGCCC
Source organism: Streptomyces sp. NPDC052052 (assembly GCF_040680455.1). Lineage (NCBI taxonomy): Bacteria > Bacillati > Actinomycetota > Actinomycetes > Kitasatosporales > Streptomycetaceae > Streptomyces > Streptomyces sp. NPDC052052. The sequence goes on from NZ_JBFAWU010000017.1 coordinate 48,879, forward strand.
GGAAACTGCTGCCATGGGCCGACCCTACTGGCCCGGCGGGGCGGGTGGTACGGGTCGGTGGCACCGGCCGCCGGTCGGTCAGAACAGCACGCTCATGAACGCCCCGGTCTCGCGGAAACCGACCCGGGCGTAGGCCCTGCGCGCAGGGGTGTTGAAGTCGTTCACGTACAGGCTGACGACGGGTGCGACATCGGCCAGTGCGTAGCGCAGGACCGCGGCCATGCCGGTTTCCGAGAGTCCCTGGCCGCGGTGTTCCGGGGCCACCCAGACGCCCTGGATCTGGCAGGCCTGCGGGGTGGCCGCGCCGATCTCCGCCTTGAAGACGACCCGGCCGTCGTCGATCCGGGCGAAGGAGCGGCCGGCCCCGATGAGTTCGGCGACGCGGGCCTGGTAGAGGAGTCCGCCGTCACCCGCGAGCGGGGAGATGCCGACCTCCTCGGTGAACATCGCGACGCAGGCCGGCATCAGGACGTCCATCTCGTCCTTGCGGATCCGGCGGACGAAGGGGTCGGGGGTGATGTCGACGGAGGGGCTGTCGGTGACCATCAGCGGCTGGTGGGCCCGGACCTCCCGGGCGGGGCCCCAGCCCGGTTCCAGGAGCTGCCACAGCTGGGCGGTGGGCTCCGCGGGGCCGACGATCGAGGAGCAGCGGCGTCCGGCCCTGCGGGCCCGGTCGGCGAAGGCCCGGACGGCCTCGGGGGTGGCGCAGATCGGTACGAGGTTGGCGCCCGAGTAGCACATCGAACGCAGCCGTCCGTCGGCGTACCAGCCCCACATCTCGCCGCCCAGGCGCCAGGGATCGAGACCTGCGATCTGGACCCGGGACGTCACGAAAGCGTTGGCCACGGGGTCGCTCTCCAGTATGGCGAGAGCGGCGCCGAGTTCGCTGGGTTCGAGGACCCGGGTGGTGGTCTGCGTCAACACGAGGGGGCCTCACCATGCGGTCTGCTGATTTCCGCACTGTACCCAAAGAGCCTGTGCGCCGCCGTCCGGGTCCCGGATCCGGGGGCTGGGAGCACCGTGAGGTCGCTCACGACCGCGCCCCGCCGGGCGGTGTCCGTCCGGCGGGGCGCGGTGCTGCGATGCGGGGTCGACCGACGATGCGGGGGTCAGCTGACGGAGACCTCGGGTTCGCCCGAGGCGATGCCGTCCTTCTCCATCTGCTCGGCGAGCTTCATGGCTTCCTCGATCAGCGTCTCGACGATCTTCGACTCGGGGACCGTCTTGATGACCTCGCCCTTGACGAAGATCTGTCCCTTGCCGTTCCCGGACGCAACGCCCAGATCCGCCTCACGGGCCTCGCCGGGGCCGTTGACGACACAGCCCATCACGGCCACCCGCAGCGGCACCTCCATGCCCTCCAACCCGGCACTGACCTGGTCCGCCAGCTTGTACACATCCACCTGCGCCCGCCCGCACGACGGGCACGACACGATCTCCAGCCGCCGCTGCCGCAGGTTCAACGACTCCAGGATCTGGATACCGACCTTGACCTCCTCGGCCGGCGGCGCCGACAGGGAGACCCGGATGGTGTCCCCGATCCCCTCGCTCAGCAGCGCGCCGAACGCCACCGCCGACTTGATCGTCCCCTGGAAGGCCGGCCCCGCCTCGGTCACCCCCAGGTGGAGGGGGTAGTCGCACTGCGCGGCCAGCTGGCGGTACGCATTGATCATGACCACGGGGTCGTTGTGCTTCACCGAGATCTTGATGTCCCGGAAGTCGTGCTCCTCGAAGAGGGAGGCCTCCCACAGCGCGGACTCCACCAGCGCCTCAGGAGTCGCCTTCCCGTACTTCTTCAGCAGCCGGGCGTCCAGCGAGCCGGCGTTCACGCCGATCCGGATCGGCGTACCCGCGTCCTTCGCGGCCCGCGCGATCTCCTTCACCTTGTCGTCGAACTGCTTGATGTTGCCCGGGTTCACCCGTACCGCGGCGCAGCCCGCGTCGATCGCCGCGAACACGTACTTCGGCTGGAAGTGGATGTCCGCGATCACCGGGATCTGCGACTTCTTCGCGATGGTCGCCAGCGCGTCGGCGTCGTCCTGCGTGGGGCAGGCCACCCGGACGATCTGACAACCGGACGCCGTCAGCTCCGCGATCTGCTGCAGGGTCGCACCGATGTCCGACGTACGCGTCGTCGTCATCGACTGCACCGACACCGGCGCGTCCCCGCCGACCGCCACCGACCCGACCTGGATCTGACGGCTGACCCTCCGGTCGGCGAGCTTGGTCGGAACGGACGGAATTCCGAGAGAAATCGCAGTCATGCGCTGAGCATCCCCAAGGTGTGAATCGAGTTCCCGAGGTCGGCGGGCTCCGGGCTTCGAGGTTACGGCACCGACGGCGCCCCGGAGCACACCACGTCCGCGGGGCGCCGTACAGAGCGACGGCCCGGACACACACGGTGTGCCGGGCCGTCACCCGCAGTGCACGGGCCGGATCGGAGGAACGGGTCCGATCAGGAGATCTTGACCGGATTGACGATGTCGGCCACCAGCACCAGCAGCGTGAAGCAGATGAAGACACCTGCGACGACATAGGCGACCGGCATCAGCTTGGCCACGTCGAAGGGGCCCGGGTCGGGGCGCTTGAAGACCCGCGCGACATTGCGGCGCAGGGCCTCCCAGAGTGCTCCGGCGATGTGTCCGCCGTCGAGGGGCAGCAGGGGCAGCATGTTGAAGAGGAACAGCGAGAGGTTGAAGCCCGCCAGCAGGAACAGCATCATCGCGATCTGGTTCGTCGCCGGGACGTCGAGCGTCATCACCTCGCCGCCGATCCTGGCCGCGCCGACCACGCCCACCGGGGAGTCGGCCGCCCGTTCGCCGTCGCCGAAGGCGGCGTCCCACAGGGCCGGGATCTTGGACGGGAGGGCGACGATCGAGTCGACGCCGTTCTCGATCATGTCTCCCATGCGGACGACCGAGTCACCGAAGGAGAGCGGCACGATCTCGGTCTGGGCCGCGAAGCCGAGGTAGCCGGCCGGTACGAACTCCCCGGGGATGACCTCTCCCTTGGAGTCCTTCTTGGCGACCGAGTTCTTCTGCAGTACCGCGTGCAGGGTCTGCTCGTGGCCGTCGCGCTGGATCGTGAGCGTGGCGGGGCCGATGGTCGCGCGGATCCTGTCGGAGAGCGTGGCCCAGTCGTCGACCTTCTGACCGTCGAAGGCGACGATCTTGTCGCCCTTCTTGAGTCCTGCCGCCTGGGCGGGCGAGACCGGGTCGGACTTCTTGCAGGTGTCGCGGTTCTCGCTCTGGGCGATCACGCACTTCTGGACACCGGCCACCTCGGTGGTCTGGGTCTGGAAGCCGAAGGTCATCGCCACGCCGAGGAAGATGGCGACGGCCAGGACCAGGTTCATGAACGGCCCGGCGAACATCACGATGACGCGCTTCCACGGCCTGCGGGTGTAGAAGAGGCGCTTCTCGTCACCCGGTTCGAGCTCTTCGAAGGCCGCGGACCTGGCGTCCTCGATCATCCCGCGCCACGGGGAGGTGGACCGCGCCTCCAGGCGTCCGTCCGGTCCGGGCGGGAACATGCCGATCATGCGGATGTAGCCGCCGGCCGGAATGGCCTTGATCCCGTACTCGGTGTCGCCCTTCTTGCGCGACCAGATCGTCGGACCGAATCCGACCATGTACTGGGGGACGCGGATGCCGAAGAGCTTGGCCGTGGAGAGGTGGCCCAGCTCGTGCCAGGCGATCGAGAACAGCAGCCCGATGACGAAGACGGCGATGCCCAGAATCGTCAACAGGACCGTCGTCATACTCATGCGCGCGCCTCCGCTGTCGCCTTCGCCGAGAGTTCACGGGCCCGGGCGCGTGCCCAGGTCTCCGCTTCCAGGACGTCCGAGACCGTCAGCGAAGTTCCCGTGGCGGGGGTGCCGTGTTCGGCCACCACCGCGGAGACCGTATCCATGATTCCGTTGAACGGCAGCCTGCCCGCCAGGAAAGCGTCGACGCATTCCTCGTTCGCGGCGTTGAACACGGCCGGTGCGGTGGCACCGAGCGTGCCCACGTGCCGGGCCAGTCCGACGGAGGGGAAGGCCTCGTTGTCGAGGGGGAAGAACTCCCAGCTGGACGCCTTCGTCCAGTCGAAGGCGGGTGCGGCGTCCGGGATACGCGCAGGCCAGCCGATGCCGATGGCGATCGGGCCCCGCATGTCCGGGGGCGTGGCCTGGGCGAGGGTGGAGCCGTCGGTGAACTCCACCATGGAGTGAACGTAGGACTGGGGGTGGACCACGACCTCGATCCGGTCGAACGGGATGTCGTAGAGAAGATGTGCCTCGATGACCTCCAGCCCCTTGTTGACGAGGGTGGCGGAGTTGATCGTGATGACCGGTCCCATGGCCCAGGTCGGATGCGCGAGGGCCTCCTCGCGGGTGACGCCCACGAGATCGCTCCGGGTACGTCCCCGGAAGGGCCCGCCGGAGGCGGTGACGACGAGCTTGCGGACATCGGCGCGGGTGCCCGCGGCGAGCGCCTGGAAGAGGGCGGCGTGCTCGGAGTCGACCGGGATGATCTGGCCGGGCGCGGCCAGCGCCTTGACCAGCGGGCCGCCGACGATCAGCGACTCCTTGTTGGCCAGGGCGAGCGTGTGGCCCGCTTCGAGCGCGGCGAGCGTGGGGGCGAGACCGATCGAGCCGGTGATGCCGTTGAGCACGGTGTGGCACTCGCCGGCGGCGAGCTGGGTGGCGGCCTCGGGCCCTGCCAGGATCTCGGGCAGCGGCTCGCCCGCCCCGTACTGCTCGCGCAGCGCCTCCCGGAGGGCCGGTACGGCCTCCGGCGCCGCGACCGCGACGGTCCGCACCCTCAGCCGGCGCGCCTGCTCGGCAAGGAGGGCGACCCGGCCTCCCGCGGCGGAGAGCGCGGTGACACGGAAGCGGTCGGGATGACGCAGCACCAGGTCGATGGCCTGGGTGCCGATGGAACCGGTCGAGCCGAGGATGACGAGGTCCCGGGGTCCTTCCGTGGCGTCGAAGACGATGTGCGGGTCGGCGAGGGGGGCAGGGCTGTCGGTCATGCCCCCCATTGTGGCCGCTTCGGCTGTGCGCGTGGACAGGGTGTCCCGCGCGCCGCCCGGACGCGGGGCTCCGGGGCCGGGGTCGCTCCCGGGGGCCGGTGGGGCGGGAGCAGCCCCGGCACGGTGAGAAGAAGTGGTCTTCCCTGGACGGCGTGGGCGGCGGACGCCCAGGACCTGTTGTGCCGGGCCGGGGACTCAGGCCGGTGTGGACGCACTCCCGCCCACTGGTCCACGCCTCAGCCGAAAGGACGGCGGACGTTGTTCCTGACGGACGGTCCGGGGGTGGCGTCGGCGATCCAGGGGCCTTCGTCGCTGGGGTCGACGACGCCTTCCTCCAGCCAGGTGTACGCACCGGACAGGACACCGTCGACCACACGCCGGTCGAGGTCGTCGGTGTTGGACCACAGGCGCGTGAAGAGTTCCTCGACACGGATGCGGGACTGGCGGCAGAAGGTGTCGGCCAGCCGGTAGGCCTCCCGGCCGTGGTCGCCGGAGCTGCGCAGCAGTTCGGCGCGGACGCAGGCGGCGCTCATCGCGAAGAGTTCCGCCCCGATGTCGACGATCCTGCCGAGGAAGCCCTGTTTGGTCTCCATCCGGCCCTGCCAGCGCGACATCGCGTAGAAGGTGGAGCGGGCGAGTTTCCGTGCGGAGCGTTCGACATAGCGCAGATGGGTGGACAGGTCGGGGTGTCCGGGCGGATCGAACTCACGGTAGGTACCCGGGAGTTGCCCCGGACCGGCGACCAGCCCCGGCAGCCAGCGGGCGTAGAAGCCCGCCGCGTTCGCGCCCGCCTTCGCCTTGGCGGCCAGGGGCTTGTCGGGGTCGATGATGTCCCCCGCCACCTTCAGGTGCGCGTCGACGGCCTCACGGGCGATCAGCAGATGCATGATCTCGGTGGAGCCCTCGAAGATGCGGTTGATCCGCAGATCGCGCAGGAGCTGTTCGGCAGGGACGGCCCGTTCCCCGCGGGCGGCGAGCGAGGCAGCGGTCTCGAAGCCCCGGCCGCCCCGGATCTGGACCAGTTCGTCGGCCATCAGACAGCCCATCTCGGAGCCGTACAGCTTGGCGAGGGCCGCTTCGATACGGATGTCGTTGCGGTTCTCGTCGGCCATCTGCGAGGAGAGGTCGACCACCGCTTCGAGCGCGAAGGTGGTGGCGGCGATGAAGGAGATCTTGGCGCCCACGGCCTCGTGCCGGGCGACCGGCCGGCCCCACTGCTCGCGGACCGCGGACCACTCACGGGCGATCTTCAGGCACCACTTGCCGGCCCCGACGCACATGGCGGGCAGCGAGAGCCGGCCCGTGTTGAGCGTGGTGAGGGCGATCTTGAGCCCCGCGCCTTCGGGGCCGATGCGGTTCGCGGCCGGGACCCGGACCCGGTGGAAGCGGGTGACACCGTTCTCGATGCCGCGCAGGCCCATGAAGGCGTTGCGGTTCTCGACGGTGATGCCCGGGGAGTCCGCCTCCACGACGAAGGCCGTGATGCCGCCCTTGTGACCTTCGGACCGGGGGACGCGGGCCATCACGACGAGCAGGTCGGCGACGACGCCGTTGGTCGTCCACAGTTTCACCCCGTCGAGGATGTAGTCCGATCCCTCCGGCACCGCCGAGGTGGCGAGCCGGGCCGGGTCGGATCCGACGTCCGGTTCGGTCAGCAGGAACGCCGAGATGTCGGTCGTTGCCAGCCGGGGCAGGAAGGCGTCCTTCTGTGCCTGGCTGCCGAAGAGCTTCAGCGGCTGGGGCACACCGATGGACTGGTGGGCCGAGAGCAGCGCCCCGATCGCGGGGCTGGCGGAACCGACCAGGGCGAGTGCCTTGTTGTAGTAGACCTGGGTGAGGCCCAGGCCGCCGTACTTCGGGTCGATCTTCATCCCGAGCGCGCCGAGTTCCTTGAGGCCGTTGATCACCTCGTCGGGGATTCTCGCCTCGCGCTCGATGCGGGCGCTGTCGATCCGGGTTTCGCAGAAGTCGCGCAGCCGGGCGAGGAACGCCTCGCCGCGCCGGACGTCGTCCACGGCCGGCTGCGGATGCGGATGGATCAGGTCGAGCCGGAAGCGTCCGAGGAAGAGTTCCTTGGCGAAACTCGGCTTGTGCCAGTCCTGTTCGCGTGCGGCCTCGGCCACTTGCCGGGCTTCACGCTCGGTGACCCGGGGGGTGTTCTTGGGAGCGGATGGTGCGGACATGAGGAGCTCACCTCGCCGCGTTGTGGGGTGGGCGGACGCGGCCGGTCCGCACGGAGCGCGCGCGGCGCGTCTGCCGTGCCGTGACCGACCGGTGCTACGTGTCTGATGTACCCGGACACCGGCACCTCCACCATCCCCCGGACGCCGATCGGGTCGCGGGCCACTCCACTGGACAGCCGCGCCGTGACAGAGGGGCCGGGGCGTGCGCCGGGGACGCGGCTCGGCTGCCGGTTCGAGCCTGGGCGAAAACGGGAACCGGGTGGCGGTGGTCCCGGTTGTGCCTGCCTGATGGCCAGGCCTGATGTCTTCCGGGCCACCAGGAGGAGGTTTATGCGGCAGCCGCGTACGGCTGCCACTGCTGGGCCTTGCTGAGCACCCAGCGGAGCCGGTCGGGGGCGAAGGGCTGATCCACCTGTGGGCGCCGTGGTCATCGGCCGTGCCCTGGAGGCGTCCGGCTGTCGAGGTGGCAGGAGGATCTCCACGCGCGCCTCAGCGCACGCCTTCTCTCGCACGGCGCATCAACACGGCAGACCGCACACACCAGGGTGTGGCCCAGGAGCACGCGGTACGCCGTCTCCTCATCATCCACGGTCGTCTTGTCCATGACCGTCCTCGTCCGCCTCCGCGACCAGGTGCTCCCTGTGGGCTCGCCGAAAGCGGCCGTAGGCGACGAGCTGCGAGACCGCATCCGGGCTGCACAGAGCACCGGGGCCGCTCATCGGCACACACCAGTAGCACCGGGACTCCTCCGGTTCGGTCCGCTGCAAGCACGGGACACCGAGGAAGCAACCGGAGCCGAGGCACTCAGCGCCCGGCACCGCACAGCCGGCCCATTGCGGCAGCCGTGACGTGCTCGCCGGTACCAACGCGTAATACCGCCGGGAGGACCTGTCGATGAACACGGGACCGCCGTGGAGCGCCTCCGCGAGGAAGGCGTCGACGCGCTCGGGGTCCTCGGTGCCGGCGGCGGCCTGCACGATGTCGGCCTGGATACGGACCGCGGTGAACGCTCCGCCGCATCGCAGCAGCGCGATACCCGTCGTCGCCCACTCGGTGCGGGCCTCGTCCAGGTCCGGAGCTGCGCCGAGTAGCCAGTCGCCTACTACCGACTCCCGGTCCTTCCTGGTGCGCACGAACGCTCCAGGGCTCGGTTCGGGCGAAGCTCGTACGCCCCTCACCGCGCCGTCCCCGTGGAAAAGCGGTCGGCGTCTTCTTTGACCTCATCCGCAGCGCCCACGAGTTGGGTGCACTCAAACATGGCGGCTCCTCACCAGTCATCCATGCCCCGGGGTCGGCGAGCCTGGTCTCGGGGCCTCAACGCACAGAGTGACTTCTCCGCGAAAACGCCGCCTCCTGTCGCGGGGTATACCCATGATGGGTGCACACGCTGGACAACCACCGCGCAGGCTCAGGCCAGCAGGAAGGGTGCCGCATGATCTACCAGCCATCTACGGCCCTGCCGCGGGACCTCCTCGATGACGAGGGCATGCACCGTGCACTGACGGGCCACGACTTCGGGGCGGTTTTCCGAATCGCCCGCGAGCGGGCAGGAATCAGCTACTCGAAGCTCGCCACCGAGTGCGACATCAAACCTGACCGGGTCGGAACACTCGCACGGGGCCAAGGACGCATCACATCCTTCGAGAAGATCGCGCAGATCGCAGATGCTCTACGCGTCCCCGGGCGCCTACTCGGCCTCGCTCCCCGTCCTTGGGAGGCAAACGACGCTCCTGCTGGAACAGCCAGCACCAAGAACGGACCGCACCTCCGCCGCCGGACCGTCCTTCAGGCAGCGACCAGTACTGGTCTCGCTGCCGCCCTCCCCGCCCTCCACCGGCCAGACCAGCCGCGCCGCGTCACCGACGCCTACATCGACCGGCTCCACGAACGCACCACCCGCCTTCGGCGTCTCGACGACATCCTCGGCGGCGGCGATACCTACCGCACGTACCTCGGCGAAGTGCAGTACACCAAGGGCCTTCTACAGCGCGCCAGCTTCACCGACGACGCTCGTCGCCGTCTCACTGCGCTCCTCGCAGAGCAAGCCCAGCAAGCAGGTTGGGCGGCTTTCGACGGAGGGCGCACGAAGGACGCCGGATCCCTCTACGAGGAGAGTCGCGACTTTGCGCGCACAGCGCAGGACTCCGATCTCTACGCCAACAGCCTCGCGTTCCTCGCCTACAAAACCCTCGCGGACAACCGGCGCACCGCCGTCGCCCTGGCCGAAGACTCCTGCGCGACGATCACCGTCCGGACACCATCTTCGGTCCGAGCCCTCCTTTACGAGCGTCTCGCCTGGGTCTGCGCCGTCGACAACCAGCCAACAGACACAGAACGCGCCCTCGATGCCGCACGCGAGGCCCTTGATGGCGCACAGGACGGCGAGCCTCAACCCGACTGGTCTGCCTGGGTCGACCGCACTGAGCTCGACATCATGACCGGCCGCTGCTGGACCGAACTCCGGCGGCCCCTGCGCGCGGTGCCGGTCCTCACCGACGCCCTCGATCGGTATTCCGACGACCACGCCCGCGACAAGGCGCTCTACCTGTCCTGGCTTGCCGACGCCTACCTCACTGCCGGCGAGGTGGAGCAGGCAGCCGAGAAGGCCGGCCGCGCGCTCGAACTCGCATCAGGCGTCGCCTCCGTGCGGCCCCGGCAGCGCATCGACCCGCTCCTCACCAAGCTGCGACCCCACGCGGCTCTCGGCACGGTCCGGGACATCTTGGAACGCGCCGCCGATTAGGGCGCTTCTGGGGAGACCGACTCCCCGATCCACTGCTTGCACCGTTCGGCGCCCAGAACGATCGGTACGGCACACAGCTCGGGGTTGTCCCATGGGTGGCGCTCAAGCAGGTGCACCTCCAGCTCCGGGTAACGGTCGGTCGTCGTCTTGAGGAGGAGCCGCCACTCCTCACCGCTGCCGTACTCGCCCAGGTGCCAGAACACGCTGGTGACCGGCCCGATGATCTGGGCGCCTGCGGCAAGCCGCTGCTTCACCGCTGAACCCGCGAGGTCAATCGCCTGCTGTTTCGTCTCCGTGGCCGTGGATACCTGCACGTATTCAGTCATGGTCGGGAGCCTAACCAACAAGTGACGGCGGCCATTTGGAATTGCGGCCCCGCCTCCGGGGTGGTGCAGCTGAACCCTCGCTATGCCCGTGCGCCACTCGCCGCCTGCAACCCCCAGCGCCGCGAAAAGCGGATACGCAGAAGACGGCCTGAGCCCCCGCACAGTGGGCTCAGGCCGTCCTTCTGCCGCCTGCTGTCGTGCTGTCCGGGCGGTTGGCAGGCGGTGTCTGTCGGATCGGCCCGGATCGATCCGGGCCGATCCGGATCGATCCGGTTTCGCGGTCCTACAGGGCGAGGCCGGTCAGGACCAGCACGCGCTCGTAGGTGTAGTCGTCCATGGCGTAGCGGACGCCCTCGCGGCCGACGCCGGACTGCTTGGCGCCGCCGTACGGCATCTGGTCGGCGCGGTAGGAGGGGACGTCGCCGATGATCACGCCGCCGACCTCGAGGGCGCGGTGGGCGCGGAAGGCGGTCTGCAGGTCGTGCGTGAACACACCTGCCTGCAGGCCGTACTTGGAGGAGTTGACCGCGGCGAACGCCTCGGCCTCGCCGTCCACCTTCTGCACGGAGAGCACCGGTCCGAAGACCTCCTCGCAGGAGAGGGTGACGCCGTCCGGGAGTTCGGCGAGCACGGTCGGGGCGTACGTGGCACCGTCGCGCTTGCCGCCGGTGAGGAGCTGGGCGCCGGCCTGTACGGCCTCGTCGACCCAGGACTCGACGCGCCGGGCGGCGTCCTCGCTGACCAGCGGGCCGACGTCGGTGGCGGCGTCGGACGGGTCGCCGGTGACCTGGGCCTCGACGGCGGCGACGATCTTCGGGACGAGCCGGTCGTAGACCGCGGCGTCCGCGATGACCCGCTGCACCGAGATGCAGGACTGGCCGCCCTGGTAGTTGGAGAAGGTCGCGATGCGGTTCGCGGCCCAGTCCAGGTCCTCGTCGGAGGCGTAGTCGCCGAGGACGACCGCGGCGGCGTTGCCGCCGAGCTCCAGGGTGCAGTGCTTGCGCGGCACCGACTCCATGATCGAGTAACCGACGGGGCCGGACCCGGTGAAGGAGATCACCGGCAGGCGCTCGTCCTGCACGAGGGCGGGCATCCGGTCGTTGGGGACCGTCAGCACGGACCACGAGCCGGCCGGCAGGTTGGTCTCGGCCAGCAGCTCGCCCAGGATCAGCGAGGAGATCGGGGTGGCCGGGGCGGGCTTCAGGATGATCGGGGCGCCGACGGCGATGGCCGGGGCCACCTTGTGGGCGCTCAGGTTCAGCGGGAAGTTGAACGGGGCGATGCCAAGGACCGTGCCGCGCGGGAAGCGCCGGGTCAGGCCGAGGCGGCCGGTGCCACCGGCGTCGGTGTCGAGGCGCTGGGCGTCGCCGCCGTTGAAGCGGCGGGCTTCCTCGGAGGCGAACCGGAACACGGAGACGGCGCGGCCGACCTCGCCGCGCGCCCACTTGATGGGCTTGCCGTTCTCGGCGGAGATCAGCTGGGCGATCTCCTCGGTGCGCTCCACCAGGCGCCGTACGACGTGGTCGAGGGCGGCGGCCCGGACGTGGGCCGGGGTCGCGGCGAACTCCTCGCGCACGGCGTGCGCGGCCGCGACGGCCTCCTCGATCTGGGCGTCGGTCGGCACGCTGACGGTGCCGACGAGACGGCCGTCCCAGGGGTTGGTGACGTCGAAGCTGTCCTCGCCGGTGGCCTGGCGGCCGGCGAGCCAGAAGGCGTGGGTGGAAGTCATGGAGTCCGGCCCTTCGGAGTCGTTGGTGCGTTGCCCCCCACCGTAGGGCCGCACGGCGGACCTGATGTTTGTCCGGTGTGGAGCAGAGCGCCGGGGGTTCACGACGGTTTGTAAGGAAGCGTTGGTGGGTGCGGGGTGCGGGCGGGCCGGCAGACCGGCGGACCGGCCGCTACGCCTCCGCCGTCGGCGCGGAACCGGTGACCTTCAGGGCCAGCCACAGTTCCATCCGGACGTCCGGGTCGTCCAGTGAGCGGCTCAGGATCTCTTCCACCCGGCGCATCCGGTAGCGCAGGGTGTGGCGGTGCACGCCGAGGTCGGCCGCTGCCGCGTCCCACTGCCCGTGGTGGGCGAGCCAGGCCCGCAGCGAGGCGACCAGGTCACCGCGCCCCTTGGCGTCGTGCTCGTGCAGGGCGCGGAGCATCCCGTCGGCGAACGCCCGCACGGCGTCGTCCGCGAGCAGCGGCAGCACCGAGCCCGCGACGAGCTCCTCGTGCTCGACCAGGGTCCTGCCTCTTCGGCGGGCCACCGACAGGGCCTGTTCGGCCTGCTTGTACGCGGCGGACACGGCGATCGGGCCCGCGGGTGCGGACAGCCCCACGACCACCTCGTCCTCCTCCGTCGTCGCCGGTTCGTGCGAGGACCTCGCCGCCCGAGCTTCCCGCGCATCCGCGTAGGCCGTGCAGGCCGCGACCGCCGCGCCGCCGTCGGCGGCGAGGACGACGAGCCGTTCGCCGTCGGGCACGGCCAGCAGGGGCTCGCCGGTCCGGAAGGCCGCCGCCTCCATCGCCTCGCCCAGCGCTCCCAGCGCCGCCGCCGGTGCCGAGGGGGCCGGTGCCTCGGCGATGACCAGCCGGAAGGGGGCGTCCAGCAGTGCTCCGTACAGATCCCCGGCGACGGCCCGTGCGTGGTCCGGCTGGCCGGCGAGCAGCATGCGCAGCACTGCCGCGCCCAGCCGCTGCTCCGCGTCCTGGAGGGACCGGGAGCGGGCCGTGGTCAGGGTGAGCAGGGAGACCGCCGCGTGCACGGCGTACCGCTCCGCGGTGCCGAGCGCCGCGCCGGTGCCGACGGCGAGGGCGCCCCGGACCCGGCGGCCGCTGCCCAGGGACTGGAGCTCGACCCGGTCGTCGGTGTTGCCGACGACCATGCTGGCCGGTGCGGGGCGCTCCCGCAGGCGTGCGACGTCGGGGGCGAGCCGGGCGGCCCGGCGGGCGGCCCAGTCGGGGGCGGCGGCGACGACCGCGCCGGAGGTGTCGTACAGCGCCGCCCAGCCGTCGACGTGCGCGGCCAGCCGGGTGAGGAGTTCGCCGGGGCCGTCGCCCGCGAGTGCGGCCTTCGTCAGCTCCCGCTGGGCCTCGAAGCCCGCGGTCACCGCCCGGTACTGATCGGCGGCGATCTCCGACGAGACGGCCTTGGCGATGGCGAGGAACGGGGTGCGGCGCGGCACCTCGAGGAGCGGCAGCCCGGTCTCCTCGGCGGCGTCGACCAGGGCCTGGGGTATGTCGTCGTGGTGGACGCCGACGGCGAAGCCCAGGCCGACGACCCCGGCACCGGCCAGCCGCCGCACGTACCGCCGCATCGCCTCGGGGTTGTCGGCGTCGAGATTGGTGGCGGTGACGAGCAGGAGCTCACCGCCCTCCATGTACGGGACGGGGTCGGCCAGCTCGCTGGCGTGCGCCCAGCGAACGGGCGCGTCGAGCCGGTCCGCCCCCGCACGCACAGTGAGCTTGAGCGCCGAATGCTGGACGAGCGAGGCGAGAGTGGGGGGCATGGGGACTGCGGAACCTCGGGGAGTCGGTTTTCGCCGTCCCGTATGAACGGCTCCGGTCGATTCTGCCAGGGCGGCAGGGTTTGCAGGAACCGCTGTCCTGGTAGGGGGCACGTCCCGTGCGGTTCAGCCGGTCAGATCCACCAGCAGCGGCGGCGCGTGTTCGCCCCGTACGGTCGTCAGGGACAGCACCGCGTGCCCGGCCGGCACCCGGTGGGCCAGTTCGGAGGCCGACCAGCGTTCCCGCTCGACCTGGCGGACGGTCACCGCGTCCGTCGTGACGGCCTTCCCGGTGACCAGCTTGCGCAGGGCGTGCACGGCCCGGGTGAGCGGCTGGTCGGCGAAGACCGTGTGCTTGGCGACCTCGGTCGTCTCCACCCATTCGGTGCCCCACGCCTGCGCGAAGAGCCGTCCGTCCCAGGTCGTGACGCCGGAGAACGTCATGTGGCAGCCGACGGAGCCGAGCAGCGCCGTGTGCAGGCTCTCCGGTACGTCGCCCAGCCCGCGCAGGGTGAGCAGGACTCCGGCGTTGCAGTTCCGCAGCCGCTGCACGGCCCGTACGGACTCGCCGGTCACGGTGTGCGTGGCGTCGTCCAGGGCGAGGAAGGCGAACAGCGAGCGGTCCGTGCGGGCGGCCGCCCCGGTGGTGAACTGGGCGAGCACCAGCCGGGCGATCAGGCGCGCGGCCTCGGGGTGGGCGCGTTCCGGCAGGTCGATGCGGACCCGCAGCGGGTGTTCGAGGGTGCGTACCGAGAAGGGCCGGGTCGTGCCGGTGGTGTCGAAGAACCCCGCGAAGGCGGGCCGGTCCAGGACGGCGAGCCGGTCGGCGAGAAGGAGTCCCGGGTCGCCGGGGGTGCCCGTCTGCCGCGCCCGGGTGTCGAGTTCACGGAGATACGAGCGGTGCGCGTCGGTGTGGAGCAGGGCCCGGAGCTCGGCCAGGGCGCCGGGAGCGCCGTCGAGCAGTTCGCGCAGTACCGGGACGGACGGGAAGCGGTCGTGGACCGCCCGGTACGCGCCGAGCAGTTGGGCGAGTGCGGTCGTGGCCCGCCGCGCGTCGACGTCGGGCAGGTCGCCGGCGACCGCCTCGGCGAGCAGGGCGGCGGCCTCGTCGGCGTCGTCGGTTCCGCTGTACAGGTCGAGGTCGTGGGCGCTGGACGGGTCGCCCGGCCTGATCACCACGTCGTAGCCCTCGTCGGCCCCGAGCGGGGTACCTGCCGCGCAGACGGCCACGACGACGGCCTTCCCGGCGAGTGCCTGCAGGGCGAGCGACTCCACGACGGGCCGCACCAGGTGCCGGGTCTTGCCCGACCCGAAGGGGCCGACGGCCAGCAGCGAGGAGCCCAGGCACGCCGGGTCGACGGCGGCCCCGGCACCCCGTCGGGCCGCCGGGTTGCGGTCGAAGTCCGTGTAGCGGCCGAGCCGCACCTGCGAGGTGAGCAGGTCGTGGGTGGCGGTACGGGCCGGCAGGTCCCGGTCGCCCGAGGGGTGCGGACAGGCCCGTGCGCCCTGGCCGAGCACGGCGTCGGTGAACGGGCCGACGCGCGAGGGGTCGGCCTCCACGGATGCCCAGGCGCGCCGGATCCGTACCCAGTCGACGTCGTTCATCCGCCCGGTCCGCTCGTCCGCCACCAGCCGGTCGGCGGCCGCGTGCCGGCCCGCGGCGCGCAGCTGCGGCCAGTCGGCGGGGCTCTCTCCGGGCGCCCTCTCCGGTTCCGGCCCCTTCTTCGCACGGCCGCGCAGCTCGGTTACGAGGGTGAACCAGCCGCCGGCCCGGGCGATCGGCAGGAGGATCGCGACGGCGCCCACCACGTGGTACACGGTCTTGAAGGTCTCCACGCGATCCCGGGTCTCCATGGCCGTGCCGCCGTAGAGCCAGGAGTACGGCGTCAGGCCCAGGGCCAGGTCGTCGAAGGGCAGCAGGTCGTCGGAGTTCACGAAGCACCAGACCAGGACGGCCCCGACCAGCGCGGTGCGCACCGCCCGGCCCGGCTGGGGGTGGTCGGCGGCGTACCGGCGGAACACCTCCCGCCAGTTGCCCAGCCGTCCGAAGCCCACGATCACCAGGAGGGCGACCAGACTGTTGTAGACGGCGAGGGCGGTCAGGGCCGCAGCGGGGCGTTCGAGCCCCCACCAGTCGGACGGTGTGACGACTTGGAGCAGGATCAGGCGGTGCGGCACATATCCGTTGCGCCACAGCGACCACACCAGCAGGGCGGCGAGCAGCGCCACGACCGCACCGCCGATCAGTGCCCGGTCGGGCACCCGGTCGGGGTCGGCGTCGGGCCGGGGGGTGTGGCCGAATCGCCACAGGCCGGGTTCGGCCGCCGCGCGCGGGGTGCGGAGCCAGTCCCCCAGCGAGGGGCCGGACGCCGGGGCGTAGTTCCCCTGCGAGGGGCCGGACGCCGGGGCGTATCCCGGCCTCGGCGGCAGTTGGGGCGGTGGCGGGCCCGCAGGGCGCGGCACCGGACCACCGGAGCGGGTGTCGCGCGAGCCGTACGTGCCCTCGGTGTCCATCTGCTGTCCCTCGTCCCCTGACCAGCGCCGACCGGTAACTCCGGGCGCACGCGCCCGAAGTCATCAATCTAGTGCCCCGAACCACCCCGTCGGACGCCGTCCGGCCGGATGTCTCCGCCCACGCTCCGGGGTCTCCGGACCCGTCCGTGCTCCGCCGCGGCCCGGCCCGGATCCCCTCGCTATGTCCGTGACGGACAACGCCGCACGGCCATCACTCCCGAACGGAACATGCCGAACCCCGGGCCCCGCCCCTAGCCTGCAGAAAGAGAAGCGTCCGAAACACCCCACAGGAGCCCCTCATGACCGCAATTCCGCAGGAGCGCCGCGTCGTCACTGCCATTCCCGGCCCGAAGTCGGTGGAGCTGCAGACCCGCCGCCTCGCCTCGGTGGCCGCAGGCGTGGGCTCCACCCTGCCGGTGTTCACCGCCCGCGCCGGTGGCGGGATCATCGAGGACGTGGACGGCAACCGCCTGATCGACCTCGGTTCCGGTATCGCCGTGACGTCGGTCGGCGCCTCCGCCGAGGCCGTCGTGCGCCGGGCGTCCGCGCAGCTCAACGACTTCACCCACACCTGTTTCATGGTCACGCCGTACGAGGGGTACGTCGAGGTCTGCGAGCAGCTCGCCGAGCTGACGCCGGGCGACCACGCCAAGAAGTCCGCACTGTTCAACTCGGGCGCCGAGGCCGTGGAGAACGCGGTGAAGATCGCCCGCGCCTACACCAAGCGCACCGCGGTCGTCGTCTTCGACCACGGCTACCACGGCCGCACCAACCTGACGATGGCGCTGACCGCCAAGAACATGCCGTACAAGCAGGGCTTCGGCCCGTTCGCGCCCGAGGTCTACCGGGTGCCGGTGGCGTACGGATACCGCTGGCCGACCGGCGCGGAGAACGCCGGTGCCGAGGCGTCCGCCCAGGCCATCGACCAGATCACCAAGCAGATCGGCGCGGACAACGTGGCCGCGATCATCATCGAGCCGGTGCTCGGCGAGGGCGGCTTCATCGAGCCGGCCAAGGGCTTCCTCCCGGCGATCGCGCAGTTCGCCAAGGACAATGGGATCGTCTTCGTCGCGGACGAGATCCAGTCCGGCTTCTGCCGCACCGGCCAGTGGTTCGCCTGCGAGGACGAGGGCATCGTCCCCGACCTGATCACCACCGCCAAGGGCATCGCGGGCGGTCTGCCGCTGTCCGCCGTGACCGGCCGCGCCGAGATCATGGACGCCGCCCACTCCGGTGGCCTCGGTGGCACCTACGGCGGCAACCCGGTGGCCTGCGCGGCCGCGCTCGGCGCCATCGAGACGATGCGCGAGCTGGACCTGAACGGGAAGGCGAAGCGCATCGAGGAGATCATGAAGGGCCGCCTCGCCGAGATGCAGGCGAAGCTGCCGAACGGCGACATCATCGGCGACATCCGCGGCCGCGGCGCGATGATCGCGATCGAGCTGGTGAAGTCCGGCTCGAAGGACCCGAACCCGGAGGCCACCGCGAAGCTCGCGAAGGCCTGCCACGCGGCGGGTGTGCTCGTCCTCACCTGCGGCACGTACGGCAACGTCCTGCGCTTCCTGCCTCCGCTGGTGATCGGCGAGGACCTGCTGAACGAGGCGCTCGACGTCATCGAGGAGTCCTTCGGCCAGATCTGAGCCGTGCGATCCCCCGGCGGCTCCCACGGGCGTTCCGCCGGGGTTGCGAAGGGCCCGCGTGAGGGCCTGTGAAGAAGGTGTGGGGGGCCGATGGCGGGATCTGCTTCCGTCTGTCGGTTCCCCCTTCGACTGGCGTACGGTCGGGGCAGATGAGAGAAAGACCCCGCCCGCAGGGGACTGCCGGCGACGCCGGGCCGGAGCTCCCCCAGCACCGTCCTGGCCGTGCCCTCGCGCACACCACTGGAGCCTCCGGCTCCGGAACTCCTCACCGATCGGATGGCCGCTCGCCCCAGACCCCCCGGGGCGCGCGGCAACCGATCAGCCCGGCCGCCCCGGAACCACCCCCCCTGTTCCTGGGCGGTCGGCCTCCCCTTCCCCCTCCATGCCGACGCTTCGACGTCCCGGCCGGAGCACACCGTTGCCCCTCCATGTCCGCGCCCAGAACCTGAGCACCCAGCGCAGATTCGGCGCCGGCAAGGCTTCGGTGCGGAGCCCAGGACCCGGGGCAGCGCTCCGGCCGCCCCGCCCCGGCCGGATCTGCGACGCTGGACCCCATGTCGCCGACCCGCCCCGCCCCGCAGTCCGAGAGCGCCCCCACCCCGCCGGTCGCCGAGCGACCGGGCTCCCTCCGGCTCTCCCTGCGCGTGTTCCTCCTGCTGTGCGGCCTGTCGGTTCTCCTCTTCGCGCTGATCACCTGGCAGGTGCTCGCCGATGGCCCGCTGCTGGGCGTGGACGAACGGGTCAGCCATGCGCTGGTCCACCCGGACCGGTGGTCCGAGCTGCTCGCCGACCTAGGCAATGGTCAGATCGCCGTGCCCCTGCTGGCGCTGGTCGCGGTGTACGTCTCCTGGCGGGGCCACACAGACGGGGCGGGCCGCTGGTGGCTGCCGCCGCTCGCCGCGTGCGTACTCATGGCCCTGGTGCCGGCGATCATCGTGCCCCTGAAGGAGTGGACCGGCCGCCACGGCACCCCGGTCATGCCGCCGGGCGGCGACTACTACCCCTCCGGGCACACGGCCACCGCCGCCATCGCGTACGGCTCCGCGACCCTGCTCCTCCTGCCGTGGCTGCGTTCGGCCCTCGCCCGCCTCGCCCTTCTCACCCTCTGTGCCGTCCTCGTCCTCGGCGTCTCGTTCGGGCTGGTCCGACGGGGCTACCACTGGCCGCTGGACGTGGTGGCCAGTTGGTTGCTGTGCGGGCCGCTGCTGCTGCCGCTGGGCCTCAGCTACCGAAGTAGGCGTCAAAGTTCTTCGCGAACTCCCCGTTGTTGAAGCGGTCCCAGTTGATCGACCACGTCATCAGTCCGCGCAGCCCCGGCCATGTGCCGTGGGTGGCGTAGGAACCACAGTCGGTCTTCTTGGTCAGGCAGTTCAGTGCCTTGGTGACCTCGGCGGGCGCGGTGTAGCCGTTGCCCGCCTGGGTGGAGGCCGGCAGACCGATGGAGACCTGGTCGGGGCGGAGCCCCGGGAAGACCTTGGTCTGGTCGCCGGCCACCGGGAATCCGGTGAGCAGCATGTCGGTCATGGCGATGTGGAAGTCCGCGCCGCCCATGGAGTGGTACTGGTTGTCCAGACCCATGATGGAGCCGGAGTTGTAGTCCTGGACGTGCAGCAGGGTCAGGTCGTCGCGCAGCGCGTGGATGACCGGGAGATAGGCGCCGGCACGGGGATCCTGGCCGCCCCACGGGCCCGAACCGTAGTACTGGTAGCCGAGCTGCACGAAGAAGGTCTCGGGGGCCATGGTGAGCACGAACGTGTCCCCGTACTTGGCCTTGAGGGTCTTCACCGCGGAGATCAGGTTGACGATGACCGGGGTGGTGGGGTTGCGGAAGTCGGTGTCCCCGGTGTTCAGCGAGAGCGAGTGCCCCTCGAAGTCGATGTCCAGGCCGTCCAGACCGTACTCGTCGATGATCTTGCTGACGGAGGAGACGAAGGTGTCCCGGGCGGCGGTGGTGGAGAGCTGCACCTGACCGTTCTGGCCACCGATGGAGATCAGCACCTTCTTGCCCGCCGCCTGCTTGGCCTTGATGGCCGCCTTGAACTCGGCCACGGACTCGACGTTCGGGCATTCGGTGACCGGGCAGAGCGAGAAGCGGATGTCGCCCGAGGTGACCGAGGTCGGCTCGCCGAAGGCCAGGTCGATGACGTCCCAGGAGTCGGGCACGTCCGCCATCCGCGTGTAGCCGGAGCCGTTGGCGAAGCTGGTGTGCAGATAGCCGACGAGGGCGTGCGCGGGCAGGTCCCCGCCGCCTTCGCCTCCGCCGCCCGCCGTGGTGGTGGCGGAGACCGCGGCGGACTTGCCGGACTCGCCCGCGGAGTTGGTCGCGGCCACCTGGAAGCTGTAGGCGGTCGACGCGGCCAGGCCGGTCACGGTGGCGGAGGTGCCGGTGACGGCGAGGACCTTCGTGCCGTCCTGGTAGACGTGGTAGCCGGTGGCCCCGGAGGCAGCCGTCCAGGAGAGGCCGACCGAGGAGTCGGTGACCGTGGCGGTCTTCAGCCCGGTGGGGGCGGCCGGGACTGTGACCGGATCGCCGCCGGGTCCGATCAGGGTGAGGTCGTCGGCGTAGTAGGCGGGGGTGCCGTACCAGCCGTGGGTGTAGACGGTCACCGAGGTCGTGGACGGCCCGGTCGTGAACGTGGTCGTGAGCTGCTGCCAGCCGGCCGCCGACGGCGTCCAGGTGGACACGTCGGTCGTGCCGGTGCCCTCCGCGCCGAGGTAGACGTAGCTGCCCTGCACCCAGGCGCTCAGCGTGTACGTGGAGTCCGGCTTGACCGTCACGGACTGGGAGCACTTGGCGTGGTCACTGCTGGTCGGGGTCCCCTTCAGCGCCGACGTACCGCTGTGTACGGGCGTGCTGACGGCCGCTCCGCCGCCACCGGTGCAGCTCCAGCCGTCGAGACCGGCCTCGAAGCCGCCGTTGCGTGCCAGATCGGAGTCGGCGGCGGTGGCGGACGGTGCGGTGGCGGCCAGACCGCCGGCGGCGAGCAGGGCCGCCACCGAGGCGGCCAGAAGTCCGGTAAATCGGGCGGGGGGTCCCGTGCGTTCCACAACGGCCTCCGTGCAGGGGGGAATTGAGTGCGGCCGCCACAACATGGTCCAGACCAATCAGGTTGTCAAGGCTTCTGACAGTTCCTGGGCCTCGTCGAGGCAGGCCCGCCGCTCCCTCCTCACGGCCCCGCCACTCCCCCAGGGCGTGTGGACCGACCATCCATGGCCGGTCCACACGGGAGACAGGAGTGGCGACGACCCCTCGCGCGGATTCGTGCTACCCGTCGACAGGCGTCCGCGTCCTGCGTCGCGCGCCCGTGGGAGCGGGCGCAGCGCCGTGCTCAGCTGTCGAAGCCGAGCCCCAGCCGGTCCATCGTCCGCAGCCAGAGGTTGCGGTGGCCGCCGTTGCGGTCGGCCCTGGCCAGGGACCGCTTGGTGAGTTCGATCCCGGTCCAGGCGAAGGGCTCCGGCGGGAACGGCATCGGCTTGCTGCGGACCATCTCCAGAGCGGTCCGCTCGTTCTGTTCGCCCGCCAGCAGATCGAGCATCACCTCGGCCCCGAACCGGGTGGCTCCGACACCGAGTCCGGTGTATCCGGCGGCGTAGGCGACCCGGCCCCGATGGGCCGTACCGAAGAACGCGGAAAAGCGGGAACAGGTGTCGATCGCCCCGCCCCAGGCATGGCTGAAACGGAGCCCGGCCAGTTGCGGGAAACACTCGAAGAACTGGCCCGCGAGCTTGAGAAAGGTTTCCGGCCGCTGATCGAGATCGGCGTTCAGCCGGCCCCGGTACGGATAGATCGCGTCATAGCCGCCCCACAGGATCCGGTGGTCGGCGGACATCCGGAAGTAGTGGAACTGGTTGGCGCTGTCGCCCAGTCCCTGCCGGTTCCCCCAGCCGATCGAGGCGAGCTGGTCGGAGCTGAGGGGTTCGGTCATCAGCGCGTAGTCGTAGACCGGCACGGTGTACGCGCGTACCCGCTTGACCAGGGAGGGAAAGATGTTCGTCCCGAGCGCGACCTGGCGTGCGCGGACCCGTCCGTACGGTGTGCGGACCGCCATGTGGGAGGTGGACCTGGCCAGTTCGAGGCCCCGGGTGTGCTCGTACATCCGCACACCGAGGTCGAGGCAGGCCCGCTTCAGGCCCCAGGCCAGCTTGGCGGGATGCAGCATGGCGACGCCGTCCCGGTCCCAGAGACCGCCCAGGAAGGTGGGCGAGTCGACCTCGGCACGCATGGCGTCCTGGTCCAGGAACTCCGTCCCCGTGAAGCCGAGCCGTTCGGCCTCCTGGTGCCAGGCGTGAAGCTCTTCGAGCTGGTGGGGTTCGGTGGCGACTTCGATCTCACCGGTGCGCTCGAAGGCGCAGTCGATGGAGTAGCGGGCGACGGCCGCCTCGATGGCATCGAGATTCCGCCCGCCCAGCTCCTCCAGTTTCCCGATCTCGTCCGGCCAGCGCTCCAGGCCGTTGGGCAGACCGTGGGTGAGGGAGGCGGCACAGAATCCGCCGTTGCGACCCGAGGCGGCCCAGCCCACCTCGTTCCCCTCGATGAGTACGACGTCCCGGTCGGGATCGCGTTCCTTGGCGATCAGCGCGGTCCACAGACCGCTGTAGCCACCGCCGATGACGAGCAGATCGCAGTGCTCGTCGCCGGTGAGCGCGGGCAGCGCTTCGGGCTTGCCGGGGTCGTCCAGCCAGAACGCGAGGGGTTGTGCGTCGGAGAGTGATTGTGCAGCACTACGCATGGCAGCTGGGGCCATGGTTTCCAACTCCTTCAGAACCTACTGGGATGTGCTGTTCTTCCGCCGGTTCGCGATCAGCTGGCCGGCGACGACGATCAGCACGGCGATGACGAACATCGCGGTGCCGATCACGTTGATCTGCACGGGCGTACCGCGTTGCGCCGATCCCCAGACGAACATGGGGAAGGTCACGGTGGAGCCCGCGTTGAAATTGGTGATGATGAAATCGTCGAAGGAGAGCGCGAAGGCGAGCAGCGCTCCCGCAGCGATTCCGGGGGCGGCGATCGGCAGCGTCACCCGCAGGAAGGTCTGCACGGGCCCCGCGTACAGATCGCGGGCCGCCTCCTCCAGTCGCGGGTCCATCGACATCAC
Source organism: Streptomyces sp. NPDC052052 (assembly GCF_040680455.1). Taxonomy (NCBI): domain Bacteria; kingdom Bacillati; phylum Actinomycetota; class Actinomycetes; order Kitasatosporales; family Streptomycetaceae; genus Streptomyces; species Streptomyces sp. NPDC052052. The sequence goes on from NZ_JBFAWU010000017.1 coordinate 71,894, forward strand.
ACGCGCCTTCACTGCCGTCACCACGAAGCTCAGGCAGAACATGATGTGCGCGATGAGGATCGTCCAGAAGCCGAGCTGCGCGCCCATGTTCAGGAAGAGCGTGAGCAGCGAGGCGGCCATGACGACCTCGGGCATCGCCATCGGCAGGAAGATCAGCGAGTTGATCGCGCCACGCGCCCGGAAGCGGTAGCGGACCAGCGCGAAGGCGATCATCGTGCCCAGGACGGTCGCGCCGACGGTCGCCCACGCCGCGATCTGGAGGGACAGCGAGAGCGAGCCGCACATGTCGGCGACGCCGCAGGGGTCCTTCCAGGCGTCGAGGGAGAAGTGCTGCCAGGCGTAGTTGAAGCGGCCCTTCGGCTTGTTGAACGAGAACACCATCACGACGACGTTCGGAAGGATCAGGTACGCGAGGGTCAGCAGACCCGCGATGACGATCAGGTTCCGGCGAAACCAGCGCAGTACGGGCATCAGACCAGGTCCTCCGTCCCGGAGCGGCGGATGTAGACGGTGACCATGATCAGGACGACCGCCATGAGGATGAACGAGAGCGCGGCCGCCGTCGGATAGTCGAGGACGCGCAGGAACTGGGTCTGGATGACGCTGCCGACCATCTTGGTGTCGGTGGAGCCCAGCAGTTCCGCGTTGACGTAGTCACCGCTGGCCGGGATGAAGGTCAGCAGCGTTCCGGAGACGACGCCCGGCATGGAGAGCGGGAAGGTCACCTTGCGGAAGGTGGTCGCGGGGGTGGCGTACAGATCACCGGCCGCCTCGTGCAGTCTGCCGTCGATCCGCTCCAGCGAGGTGTAGAGCGGCAGGATCATGAACGGCAGGAAGTTGTACGTGAGGCCGCAGACCACCGCCATCGGTGTGGCCAGGACCCGGTTGGACTCCGTCCAGCCGAGCCAGCTGGTGACGTCCAGGACGTGCAGGGTGTTCAGCGCGCCGACCACCGCGCCGCCGTCCGCGAGGATCGTCTTCCAGGCGAGCGTACGGATCAGGAAGCTGGTGAAGAACGGCGCGATGACCAGCACCAGGACGATGTTGCGCCAGCGGCCGGCCTTGAACGCGATGAGGTACGCGAGCGGGTAGCCCAGCAGCAGGCACAGGATCGTGGCGGTACCGGCGTAGAGCAGGGACCGGACGAACTGCGGGTAGTACTCCTTCAGCGCGTCCCAGTACGTCTGGAAGTGCCAGGTGACCTCGAACCCCTTCTCCAGGGAGCCCGTCTGTACGGAGGTCGACGCCTGGTAGACCAGCGGCAACGCGAAGAAGACGACCAGCCACAGGATGCCGGGGAGCAGCAGCCAGTAGGGGACGAGACGCTTGCGGACGGCAGGCTTGCGCATCTGCGGCTCGGTGACGGGCGCGGCGGGCGGCGCCTGGGTGACGGTCACGCCGCGTCCTCCACCGTCTCCACGCCGGCGTCGATGTCCTGCGAGGCGTCCAGGCCGAAGGTGTGCGCCGGGTTCCAGTGCAGCACGACCTCGGCCCCCGGCGTGAGCCGGGCGTCCCGCTCGATGTTCTGCTCGTACACCTGGAGCGCCTTGCCCGCCGGGCTCTCCACCAGGTACTGCGTGGACACGCCGATGAAGCTGGAGTCGACGATCCGGCCAGTGACGCGGTTGCGGCCGTCGGCTATCGCGTCCGCCTCGTCGGCGTGCGCGAGCGCGATCTTCTCCGGGCGTACGCCGAGCAGCAGCTTGCCGCCAGAGGCGGCGGGCGCCGCGCACCGGTCGGCGGGCAGCCGCAGCTTCCCGCCGCCGGCCTCCACGACGACCTCCGGGCCGGCCGAGACGATCTCGCCCTCGATGAGGTTGGACGTGCCCAGGAAGTTGGCGACGAAGGTGGTCCTCGGGTTCTCGTACAGATCGGCGGGGGCACCGAGCTGCTCGACCCGGCCCGCGTTCATCACCGCGACGGTGTCGGCCATGGTCATGGCCTCCTCCTGGTCGTGGGTGACATGGATGAAGGTGATGCCGACCTCGGTCTGGATGCGCTTGAGTTCCAGCTGCATCTGGCGACGCAGCTTGAGGTCGAGGGCGCCGAGCGGTTCGTCCAGGAGGAGCACCTGCGGGTGGTTGATCAGAGCGCGGGCGACGGCGACGCGCTGCTGCTGGCCGCCGGAGAGCTGGTGCGGCTTGCGCTTGGCGAAGTCTCCGAGCTGGACGAGCTCCAGCATCTCGTCGACCTGCTTCTTCACGGACTTGATGCCGCGGCGGCGCAGACCGAAGGCGACGTTCTCGGTGATGTCCAGGTGCGGGAAGAGCGCGTAGCTCTGGAAGACCGTGTTGACGGGCCGCTTGTACGGGGGCAGGTCGGTGATGTCCCGGTCGCCGAGCGAGATGGTGCCGGTGCTCGCCTCCTCCAGGCCCGCGATCATCCGCAGAGTGGTGGTCTTGCCGCAACCGGACGCGCCGAGCAGTGCGAAGAAGGAGCCCTGCGGGACGGTCAGGTCGAGCGGCTCGACGGCGGTGAAGGAACCGTACGTCTTGCTGATCCCGGTGAGGCGGACGTCGCCGCCGGTCTGCTGCTGTGTCATGGATCGCAGTCCCAGTGGTGTCAGGGGGAAGTCGGGGGGCGGGGCGAGGCGGTCAGGCGCCGATGAGCTTGGCGAACTTCTCTTCGTACGCGGTCTCTTCCTCCGCCGACAGAGAGCGGAAGGAGTGCGATCTGGCCGCCATCTCCTTGTCGGGGAGGATCAGGGGATTGGAGGCCATGCCCTTGTCGATCTTGGCGAGTTCCTCGCGGACACCGTCGACCGGGCAGACAAAGTTGATGTACGCGGCGAGTTCCGCGGCGACCGGGGGCTCGTAGTAGTAGTCGATCAGCTTCTCGGCGTTGGTCTTGTGCCGTGCCTGGGCCGGGACCAGCATATTGTCGGTCGACGTGACGTACCCCGCGGCCGGAATGGCGTACTTGATGTCCGGGTTTCCGGCCTGGAGCTGGATGATGTCACCGGCCCAGGCGACGCAGGCCGCGATGTCGCCCTTGTCGAGGTCCGCGGTGTAGTCGTTGCCGGTGAAGCGGCGGATCTGCTTCTTGTCGACGCCCTTCTGGATCCGGCCGATCGCGGCGTCGAAGTCCGCGTCCGTGAACGAGGCGGGGTCCTTGCCCATGTCGAGGAGGGTCAGGCCGACGGAGTCACGCATTTCGGAGAGGAACCCCACCCGTCCCTTCAGCGCCGGGTCGTCGAGCAGCTGCGTGATGGAGTCCACCTTGCGTCCGCCGGTCGCCTTGGAGTTGTAGGCGATGACGGCGGGGATGCCGGTCCATGGATAGGAGTAGGCGCGGCCCGGGTCCCAGTCGGGGGTGCGGAACTGGGACGAGAGGTTGGCGAAGGCATGCGGCAGGTTCGTCGGGTCGAGCTTCTGGGCCCAGCCGAGCCGGATGATCCGGGCGGCCAGCCAGTCGGTGACGATGATGAGGTCGCGGCCGGTGTCCTGGCCCGCCGCCAGTTGCGGCTTGATCTTGCCGAAGAACTCGACGTTGTCGTTGATGTCCTCGGTGTACTTGACCTGGATCCCGGTGCGCTTGGTGAACGCCTCCAGGGTGGGCCGGCCCTTCCCGTCCTCAGTGACGTCCATGTACTCGGTCCAGTTGGAGAAGTTGATCTGCTTCTCCTGTGCCGAGTGGTCGTCCGAGGCCGCCGCGGCGTCGCCTTCCCGCTTCGCGGCCGGGATGCCGCAGGCGCTCAGCGTACCGAGACCGCCGATCGCGAGCGCCCCCATGCCGGAGGCGCGCAGCAGCGACCGGCGGGTCATGGCGCCCCGGCCATGGGTCAGGCTACGTCGGATGGCGGCCAGTTGGGCCGCGGAGAGACACTCGGGCTCGTACTGCTCCATGTGCAATGCCCTTTCGGGAGTGGGGCCGGGGCGGCCTGCTTATCGGTCCCCGAAGATCGTGCGGTGCCAGTCCTTCCGGGCGACCGCGGTGTTGTCGTACATGACGTGCTTGACCTGCGTGTACTCCTCGAAGGAGTACGACGACATGTCCTTGCCGAAGCCACTGGCCTTGTATCCGCCGTGCGGCATCTCGCTGATGATCGGGATGTGGTCGTTGACCCAGACACAGCCCGCCTTGATCTCGCGGGTGGCGCGGCCCGTCCGGTACACGTCGCGGCTCCAGGCGGAGGCGGCGAGTCCGTACGGGGTGTCGTTGGCGAGGCGGATGCCTTCGTCGTCGGTGTCGAAGGGCAGCACGACCAGGACCGGGCCGAAGATCTCCGACTGGACGATCTCGCTGTCCTGGGCGGCACCGGTGATCAGGGTCGGCCGGTAGTAGGCGCCGGCCGCGAGTGCGCCGCCGGGGGCCTCGCCGCCGGTCACGACGGTGGCGTGGGCGCGGGCGCGCTCGACGAATCCGGCGACCCGGTCCCGCTGGGCGTGGCTGATCAGCGGGCCGAGGTCGGTCGACGGGTCGAAGGGGTCGCCGAGCCGGACGGTCTCCATCAGTGCGGCGACGTCCCGCACGAAGGCGTCGTACAGCGGACGCTGGACGTAGGCGCGGGTGGCGGCGGTGCAGTCCTGGCCGGAGTTGATGAGCGCTCCGGCGACCGCGCCGTGGACGGCTGCTTCGAGGTCGGCGTCGTCGAAGACCACGAAGGGGGCCTTGCCGCCGAGTTCGAGATGGAGCCGCTTGACGGTGGAGGTGGCGATCTCCGCGACCCGCTTGCCGACCGCGGTGGAGCCGGTGAAGGAGGTCATGACGACGTCCGGGTGGCCGACGAGGTGTTCGCCGGCCTCCTTGCCCGCACCGGTGACGATGTTGATGACCCCGTCCGGGACGCCCGCCAGGGTGGCCGCCTGGGCGAACATCAGCGAGGTCAGCGGGGTGATCTCGGCGGGCTTGAGCACGATCGTGTTGCCCGCGGCGACGGCCGGGAGGATCTTCCAGGCGGCCATCTGGAGCGGATAGTTCCAGGGGGCGATGGAGCCGATGACACCGATCGCCTCACGGCGTACGTACGAGGTGTGGTCACCGTCGTACTCGGCGGCCGATTTGCCTTCCAGATGACGGGCCGCGCCCGCGAAGAAGGAGGTGTTGTCGACGGTGCCGGGCACGTCGAACTCGGTGGAGAGCTTGATCGGCTTGCCGCACTGGAGCGACTCGACGTGGGCGAAGTCGTCGGCCTGTTCGGCGAGCACGGCGGCGAAGCGGTGCATCACCTCGGCCCGCTCGGCCGGGGCCAGGCCCGACCAGCCGGGGAACGCCTCGCGGGCGGCGGCGACGGCCGCGTCGACGTCGGCGGTGCCTGCCAGCTCGTACGTGAGGACGGTCTCGCCCGTCGCCGGGTTCACCACTGCGTGCTGTCGTCCCGACGTGCCGGATCGCAGCTTTCCGCCGATGTATTGTGCACCGTCCGCGAAGCGGTCCTGCACCTGGATGCCGTTGCCCATCACGCTCTCCTCCGCCGCAGCTCCCGGAAACCCGGGCGGCGTAGCTTCTGCCCGATTTGAGTGACGATCCTGACAGAGTGGATCGGTCCCAACAAGTGATTCCGTTGTTGCCTTTTGGTTACGCGACGGAATCTGTCGACTATGTGTCGCGTCACCGCGGAATTCCCGTACGGAGTGTCCGTGGCGGATGCCAGACTCGGCTGCCATGAAACCCATGGACGATCTCCTGGCGCGGACCGCACGCGGCCAGCGGGTGAAGTACCTGCGCTTCTGGGGACACCGTCCTCGGCCCGACGGCCGCATCGGTGCGAGCTGCCTCAGTCAGTGGTGGCCCGCTCCCTTCACAGTCGACGGCGTGACGTACGCGTCGGCGGAGCACTGGATGATGGCCGGCAAGGCGCGGCTCTTCGGCGACGCGGAGGCCGAGGACCGCGCGGTGGCCGCGAAGAGCCCGGCCCAGGCGAAGAAGGTGGGCCGACTGGTCCGCGGTTTCGACGAAGCGGTGTGGGAGCGCGAGCGCTACGCCCTGGTGGTGGCCGGCAGCATCCACAAGTTCGGCGGCCATCCGCAGCTGCGGGAGTTCCTGCTGAACACCGGGGACCGGGTCCTGGTCGAGGCGAGCCCCATGGACCGGATCTGGGGCATCGGGCTGGCGGCGGACGACCCGCGCGCGGAGAATCCGGCGACCTGGCGGGGGCTGAATCTGCTGGGGTTCGCGCTGATGGACGCCCGCACGGCGCTGCGCGCCCGATGAGACGCCCCGGGGAACGGTCCGGTGGCCGGGGCCAGGGTCCGGCCCCGGCCACCGGGAGGGATACGGCGCGGTGCCCGCAGAGGCGGGGCACCGGTGCTCGGCGCCGACTATCGCGTGACGTCGACGACCAGGGACGTGGCGTACGGGTCGTCCATGTAGGGGTCGTCGTCGAACTCGTCGGCGTGGGTCGCGAACAGCCAGACGAAGAAGCCGATGATCACCACCCCCAGGACGATGCCGATGGATCCCATGATGATTCCGGCGAGAGCCTGACCGCTGTTGGTCGCCTCACCGCGCTTCACCCGGCCGCGGCCCAGGATGCCGAAGATCAGGGCGAGGATGCCCAGGATCAGGCTGGGTATCCCGTAGACGCAGAACATGCAGAGGGCCAGGATGCCCAGCACCATGGCCGCCGTACCCATGCCGTTCGACGGCGCGGGCCCGCCCCAGGGGGCCTGGCCGTAGCCGGTGTATCCGGGGTAGTTGACGTACTGCGGAGCCGGGGCGGCCGGGTAGCCGTACTGTCCCGCGGCCGGCGGGACCTGCTGCCCCGGTCCGTTCGGCGCGATCGGCGGCGGCGGCACCTGCGCGCCCCCGAACCCGGGGCCGAACCCGGCCGCCGGCCCGCTCTGCGCTCCCGCCCCGGACTCCGGTCCCGCGACCGGGGCCGGGGCCGGGGCCGGGGCCGGACCGTCCTCCCCCGGTATCGCCGCGACCGTCGGCTGATCATGCACAGCGGGCGGCCGGGGATCACCGGCCGGCTTCTCCAGCGGCACCCTGCTGTCCGGCGGGGCCCAGGGATCGCGCGGCGCGGCCCCGCTCTCGGGCTGCTCTTCGTTGTGTGACATGGGCCTCCCCCATCGTGATCCCGTCATGCTACGGCCCGCCCTCGCCCGGCCGGACCCGGCCTACGATGATGCCCGTCCCCTGCCCGGCCGTCGCGTGCCCGGCACCGAACCGTCCACGCCCCGGAGCATCCGATGACCGATCTGAACCCCTTCATCGCTGGGCTGCCCAAGGCGGAACTGCATGTCCACCATGTCGGTTCCGCCTCGCCCCGCATCGTCGCCGAGCTGGCCGCGCACCATCCCGACTCCAGGGTCCCGACCGATCCCGAGGCCCTGGCCGACTACTTCACCTTCACGGACTTCGGTCACTTCATCGAGGTCTATCTCTCCGTCGTGGACCTGATCCGCACCCCGGAGGACGTCCGGCTGCTGACCTACGAGGTCGCCCGTGACATGGCCCGGCAGAACATCCGTTACGCGGAACTGACCGTCACCCCGTACAGCTCGACCCGTCGCGGCATCCCGGAGCAGGGGTTCATGGAGGCGATAGAGGACGCCCGCAAGGCCGCGGAGGCGGAGCTCGGGGTCGTCCTGCGCTGGTGCTTCGACATTCCCGGCGAGGCGGGGCTCGAATCGGCCGCGGAGACAGCCCGGCTCGCGGTGGACCTGCGGCCGGAGGGGCTCGTCTCGTTCGGGCTCGGCGGCCCGGAGATCGGTGTGGAGCGACCGCAGTTCAAGCCCTATTTCGACCGGGCGATCGCCGAGGGCCTGCACTCCGTGCCGCACGCCGGGGAGACCACCGGACCGCAGACGGTCTGGGACGCGCTGACCCATCTGCGGGCCGAGCGCATCGGCCACGGCACCAGCTCCGTCCAGGACCCGAAGCTGCTGGCCCACCTCGCCGAGCACCGCATCCCGCTGGAGGTCTGCCCGACCTCGAACATCGCTACCCGGGCGGTGGCCGACATCGAGCAGCACCCCGTCAGGGAGATGGTGCAGGCGGGCGTCCTGGTCACCATCAACAGCGACGACCCGCCGATGTTCGGCACCGACCTCAACAACGAGTACGCGGTGGCGGCCCGGCTCCTCGATCTGGACGAGTCCGGTCTCGCCGCGCTCGCGAAGAACGCGGTGGAGGCGTCCTACCTCGACACCGCCGGCAAGCGCGCGCTGGCCGCCGAGATCGACACGTACACGGCAAACTGGCTGGAGCGCGCGGGCCGCTGACTCCGGCGCCACAATGGGCGCATGGTCACCACCGTCACCGCCGTGGCCCACCGCGGCGATCCCTACCGTGTCCGCGAGAACACCCTGCCCTCGATCCGGTCCGCCCTCGAACGGGGCGCGGACGCGGTGGAGATCGATGTGCGCGTCACCCGCGACGGCGTACCCGTGCTGCTGCACGACGCCACCCTGGAGCGGCTGTGGGGGCATGACGTGCGCCTCGACCGGCTGACCCTCGAGGAGCTCACCGAGCTGACCCGAGGCGGTGTACCCACACTGCGCGACGCGCTGCAAGCCGCCGGGACGCACCGCGTCATGATCGACCTGCCGGGCTCCACGGATGACTCCGTACCCGGGATCGTGGGTGCGGTGCACGAGTACGGGGCCGCCGAGCAGGTCTACTACTGCGCGGGCGCCGATGCCATGCTGCGGGTACGCGCCGCCGATCCGCACGCCGAGATCTCGCTGACCCGGACGACCCTCGCGCCGCCCCGCGCCGCGCTGCTCGACGCGGTGCGGCCACGGTGGCTGAACTACCGGTTCGGCCTGGTGGACCGTGACCTGACGGACCGTCTGCACCGGGACGGACTGCTGGTCTCCGTCTGGACGGTGGACACCAAGCGGACCATGCGCCGTCTGGTGCGGGCGGGCGTCGACTCCGTCACCACCAACCGGGTGGACGCCCTGCGCAGCGTCCTCGCCGACTCCCCTGCCGCACCGGTTCGTTGACGGTCCGGCATCACGGGAATGCTCGTGGTGGCCGCCTTCGGCGCCCCGTCGGCCCGGTGACTCAGACCGTCACTGGGGCCGCAGGTCCGTCCACCGGGTCCGCCGTCCGCGGCATCGCCTCCAGCCGCTTGATCATGCGGCGGACGACGAGCAGCGGGATCACCCCGAAGACTCCGAACGACATGTCGATGACGGACCACCAGAAGGGAATGTCGCGGATCGGTCCGCAGATCAGGGCGAGCGGGATGATCCCGGCGCAGGCGATCATGCCGAACTCGATGACCCAGATGTTGCGGACCGGGTCGCGGTAGGGGCCGTAGAAGGCGACCGCGATGACGAGGTGCGCGAAGGCCAGCCAGTCGGTGCCGTACAGCACGAAGGGGTACGTCGCGTCGGCCTCGTCGAGACCGGTACGCACACGCGTGATCCACTCCATCAGGGCAGGGAAGTGCTCGGGCACAGGAGAGACCGATGACCTCAACAGATCCTCGACCCAGTGGAGTTCATGAACAAGCGGGAAAGCGGTCACCCCGCTCAGCACCAGACAGACGACAAAGCCGGCCAACCACACGCGTATGCGCCTCAGCAAGGCTCTTCGCTCGCTCATGCCCGCAGCGTACGCCCGCGTTCACGGGCTCTTCAGGCCGCCCCGACTGAGGGAGCGACGACACCAGGACCTTCTCCTGACGGGGCATCAGAACCAGGGAACTGCGGCGCGGTTACTGGCCGATCACCTGATCGAAAGACCACTGGTCCGGGCCTGGGGAGCGCGGGACGCCGGGGCGGCCGGGCCGCCGCGGGGCCGCATCCGCCCGGCATCCCGCGAGGACGTACCACCGGGCGGCACTCAGCGCGTGATGGCCGACGCCATGGCGCACACCGTCACTTCAGCTCCGCGTCGAGCCACTGCAGGATCTCGGGCGTCACCGCGTCCGTGATGTCCGCGAACTCCTCGTGCTTGGACAGAAATGCCTTCACGTACGGGCAGACGGGAACCACGCGCTTCCCGGCAGCCCGTACGTCGTCCAGGGCCTCGCGCACGAGCTGGGAGGCCAGTCCGCGGCCGGAGAAGGCCTCGTGGATCTTGGTGTGGTAGAAGACGCGCTGCGCGCCGCGGTCGCGGTAGGCCGTGAAGCCACCGGACTCACCGGCGACCAGGATCTCGTAGCGGTGCCGGTCGGCAACGTTCCGGACGAGGGGTGCAGGGGTCTGGTCCGTCATCGGGGTTCCTTCGTGGGCGGGGGCTGGGGCGGGGGCGGGGTTCTTCCGCGGGGTGAGGATGGAGTTGGGCAGCACAGGTGCGGGAAGCCGCTCGCCGGGGTAGCCCTCGACCCGGCCGAAGCGGTCCGACTCGGCCTGCCAGGCCTCGCGGGCCCGCACGATGTCCTCGTGGCTGCGGCCGATGAAGTTCCACCACATGACGATCTCCTCCTGGAACGGCGGCCCGCCCAGCAGGATCAGTCGCGCATCCGCGTCGGAGGCGTTCGTCAGGGTGAGCGTCGACTGCCCGGGGGCCGCGTAGCCCAGTTCGGCCGGCCGCAGCGGCGTACCGTTCATCCGGATGTCGCCACTGTCGACGATGACACCGTGCTCGAAGCCCGTGTCGACGTCGAGGGTCAGGCCGGCGCCCGGACGCACGATGAGTTCCGCGCCGAGCAGGGGCGTGAAGGTGCGTACGGGAGAGGTGTCGCCGACGAGCGAGCCGAGGAACACACGGGCCTCGCCGCCCGTCAGTTCCACGGTGTCCGGGACGTAGTGCTGGAAGTCCCGGTCGGCGTGGCGGTGCGCCTCGGGCAGGGCCACCCACAGTTGCACGCCGTGCAGCACCGTGGTCTCCGGGGTGGAGGTCTCGGAGTGACTGATCCCCCAGCCTCCGGTCATGAGGTTCAGCTCACCGGGCCTGACGATCGCATGGCTGCCCAGGCTGTCACGGTGCTCGATCTCGCCACTGAAGAGCCAACTGACCGTCTGCAGACCGATGTGCGGATGGGGCGCGACATCCATGCCGCCGGTCTCGGCGACGTCGTCGGGACCGTAGTGGTCGGCGAAGCACCAGGCGCCGATGAACGTCCGGGCCCGCTGGGGCAGGGTGCGACGCACCGTCATCGCCCGGGGGCCGCCCAGCGGGACGTTCCGCGCGGTGAGCACGTGGGTCCCCGGTCGCGACGGGCTGTTCGCAGGTGCTCCGCCGTCCGGACCGGCGGGACGGGTTTCCGTGTTGCTCACTGGGCAGCTCCCCCTCCACCAAGAAAAGTTACACTTTCAACATTCACTGGTAGATGATACGAGCAACGAGAGACCGCGCGATGAAGGAGTTCATGTGACGGAAACCGCAGTGGCAGCCACCAGCGGGCGCGTGTTCATCGACAAGCAGAGCCCCAAGGCCTACCGCGCGCTGACCGCTACGGCCGAGGCGGTTCGAGGGGTCGCCGCCGAGGCCGGACTCGACCGGACGCTCGTCGAGCTGATCAACATACGGGTGTCCCAGCTCAACGCCTGCGCGTTCTGTCTCGATCTGCACACCCGGCAAGCACTGCGCGCGGGCGAGACCACGCAGCGCCTGGGAGTGCTGCCCGCCTGGCGCGACACCGCGCTGTTCACCGACCGGGAGCGGGCGGCGCTCGCGCTGGCCGAGGCCACCACGCATCCCGAGGATGCCGGCGCGCAGGAGACCGCCTACGCAGCGGCGCGGGCCGCTCTCTCCGACGAGGAGGTCTCGGCGGTGATCTGGGTGGCGATCACGATGAACGCCTTCAACCGGGTGTCGATCATGAGCAAGCACCCGGTGCGCCCCGCCGCCGCGAAGCCCTCGGTGTGACCGGCGGGGCTGGCCGGCCGCGGATGCGCGCGGGAAGGCCGGCCGCCTCGCGCGCCCTGTGACCGGGATGTCCTGGGCCCCGCCCCTCGACCACTCACCAAGGAGCCATCTTGAGCACTCTCCAAGTGATCCTCGGCATCCTGTGCCTCCTTCTCACCGCGAAAATTGTCGTAGCCTCAAAGGGCACTTCAGATCGCACCCTGCGGGCCGCCGCAGCCGTGCTGCTGGTCGGCGGCTTCGCGATTCCGGCGGCCTTTCCCACAGCGGGATGGCGACTGCTCTCCACTGTCTGCTCTCTCGTGGTTCTGCTGTTCATCGCGCAGCAACAGCGCCGAAAGTCATAGCGGCCCGAAGCGAGAAGCTCGGACGACTTGATCCTCTTCCCCATGGGCGGCGTCCGAATCGCCAAGCTCCGCTGGCGCATCGAGCACGACTACCGGGAGATGAAACAGGCCCTGGGCCTGACCCACGTCGAGGGCCACACCTGGAACGGCTGGCACCACCACGTCACCCTCTTCTCCGTCGCCCACGCCTTCTGCACCCTGCAGCGACTGGCCAGAGCACCAAAAGACGTGGCTCCGGCCTGAGCCTCTACCAAGTCGTCCGCGAGCTACAGACCCTCCTCGCGGTATGGACCGGCGTCTGCCCCACCTGCCACCGCGACATACCAGCCCTCACACCGAGCTGACCAAGCCCTACTAGGGACCCTCCAGCGTCTGGGGCCCCGTCGGGGCGGCCGACGGCGGCATCGGCGCCGGGGAGTACATCTCCGGGGGCGATGCCCCGCCCGGTGAGAGTTGCTCGCAGGGCAGAAACCTGATCGTCAATGGTGATCGCGGGTTCGTCAGAGGTCGGCATGGGGTGCTCCCTCGGAGTCGGGGCGGCGGTCATGCGGAGATGACGTGCTCGGCCTTCTCGCGCTGGGTATGCAGCTCCCAGTACTCCTGGGCAATGTCGTCCGCGGTGCGGTGCGGCACGCCCTCCGGTGCCTGATCGCCGATCATGACGCCGATGGCGACGTTGGCGACGTAGATGCCTTCGTCGGCAAGGGTCTGGTGCAGGTTCAGGGCCCAGTTGCGCTGTCCGGCCTGGGCGATGTTGATGCTCGCCAGCATCGGGACGGGGTCGATGGCTCCTGAGCCGGTCGTGAACAGGAGCGTTCCTGATCCTGCCTCCCGCATGCCGGGCAGCACCGCCTGAGCCGCGGTCACGGCACCGTAGAGCAGTGCATCGGTCTGCTGCCGCAGGTTCTCCACCGTGACGTCCTGCGGCTGCACCACCTGCAGGCCCGGGAGCGGGGAGAACTCCAGCACATCGATCCGGCCGAAGCGCTCAGCCGCCTGCTGCAGAGCGTCCGTGAGCTGGACCGGATCAGCGGTGTCGGCAGGGAACGCGGCCGCACTGATCCCGTCCTCGGCGAGGTCCTTGACCAGGGCGGTGAGCTTTTCCTTGGTGCGGGCGATGAGAGCGACGTCGAAGCCGTGACCGCCGAAGACCCGGGCCACTGCCAGCCCCAGGCCCGGGCCGGCACCGACCACTGCGATGACGGGAGCCATGCGAAACACCTCCTGATACTTACGATGAGTAAGTAGCCCACGGTAGGGACAGGAAGCGACGTCTACAAAAGGCACTTTCATGTCAGCAACGCACATCGACGACACCAGCCAGGCCCCGGACGACCAGCTTGCAGCGGACGCGTGCGCAATATGGCCGGACGGGGGACGCAACATCCGCCAGACCCTCGACCGCATCGGCGACAAGTGGACCGTCCTCGTGATCGGAGTCCTCGCAGCCTCCGCCCCCTTGCGCTTCGGCGCCCTGTACCAGCGCGTCCCTGGCATCTCTCAGCGCATGCTCACCCTCACCCTGCGCCGCCTCGAACGCGACGGCCTGGTCACTCGCACCGCCTACGCCGAAGTCCCGCCACGCGTCGAATACGCACTCACCCCACTCGGCGAGAGCCTTCGCGTCATCGTGACCGCACTCGCGCAATGGGCTACCGACCGCAACGACGAGATCGAGTCCGCCCGCCGCGACTTCGACGCCCGCTGACATGCACGGCGCTCGGCGACGCTCAGTCACCTCGGACCAGCTTTCCCACAGACCGCTGCGGACGAGCTTGCGTGCCAAGAGCACACTGAGTGTCCAGGCGGGACTGTAGCCAGCGGTGATCACCGTGCCCAGGTGACGGTGTTCGACGCGTCGATGCCGGCCCTGGTCAGGCTGGCATGACACTGTTCCAGCAGTGACGGCTCACCGTTGACCTCGCCGGTGCCTGCCCATCCGCTTCGCTGGGGGCAGGCGCGAGCTCGGCGTCAACGGAGATCCTTCACTACCTCCCCCTCTTGATCACCAGCGGGATGTGCGTCGAGCCCTCGGCCGGCAAACCGATATCGGCGAGCGGATCACCGTCGACGGCGATCAAATCGGCTGCCGCGCCGGCCTCGACCACTCCGAGTCCTCTCCAGTGATGGGCACGTGTTCTGTCGTGCGCTCGTCGATTTCGTCATCAGTCGTGTCAGCCGTCGAAGCGTGAGATCTGGGCGCTCATGGCGCCGGAGGCCCAGGCTTGTTCGGCCGCGGCCGTTTCTCGCGCGAATGCGCTGCGCACCGCCGCGAGGTCGGGGCGCAGAAGTGGGAGGTGCAGGTGGGCGGTGTTGCCCTGAGGGGTCCAGCGGTCGATGGCACGCAGACACGACGTGATCAGCGAGCTCGGTTCCACGACCTCGTCGAGCAGACCGATGCCCAGGCACGTGGTTGCGTCGAGTTCGGTGCCGCTGAGGATGACGTCCAGGCGGTTGGTGCTCCGACGAGTCTCGGGAGCAGGATCGAAGAGGCGTGGGAGATGGTGAAGCCCATCGCGTTCTCGGGGAAGCGGTAGGAGGTGTCGGTGGAGCCGACCCTGCGATCGAAGCAGAGGGTCAGCTCCGCGGCCCCTCCGATGGCCAGTCCGTTCACGGCCGCCACGCACGGCGGCTCACAGGCCGACGACGGAGTTCCACTTCTTCGCGAACTCGGTGCGCTCCTCGGACGTGATGTCGCGGGCGATCGCCAGACGCTTGCGCATCGCGTCGTCCGGGAAGATCAGCGGGTCCTCGGCCAGCGCGGCGGTCTCCTCGTCCTTGGAGGAGGCCAGTACCTCGCGGGCGGCGGGGACGGGGCAGACGTAGTTGACCCAGGCCGCCAGCTCCGCGGCGACCTCCGGCTCGTAGTAGTAGTCGACGAGTTTCTCGGCGTTGCGCTTGTGGCGGGCGAGGTTGGGGATCATGAGGGACTCCGCCCAGAGTTCGGCGCCCTCCTCGGGCACCACGAACTCGATCTCCGGGTTGTCGGCCTGGAGCTGGATGACATCGCCGGAGTAGGCCTGGCAGGCGAGCACATCGCCGGTCGCCAGGTCCTTGATGTAGTCGTTGCCGGTGAAGCGGCGGATGTGCTTCTTCCTCACCAGCTTCTCCACCTGCTCGCACATCTCGTAGAAGTCGTCCCGCTTCCAGCGGGTGACGTCGACGCCGTTGCCCTGCATCAGAAGCGCGAAGGACTCGTCGAGCCCCGACAGCAGGGTCACCTTGCCGCGCAGGTCGTCCGCCCAGAGATCGCTCAGGTGCTGGATCTCCCGGCCGAGCTTCTTCCGGTTGTACGCGATCCCGGTGATCCCGGACTGCCAGGGAACACTGTGCCTGCGCCCCTCGTCGAAGGCGGGCGAACGCAGCTGCGGGTCCAGGTACTTGGCGACATGGGGCTGCTTGGCCCGGTCCATCTCCTGCACCCAGCCGAGCCGCACGAACCGGGCGGCCATCCAGTCGCTGATGACGATCAGGTCCCGGCCGGTCTCCTGGTGGTTCATCAGGGCCGGGCTGATCTTCCCGAAGAACTCGTCGTTGTCGTTGATCTCCTCGGTGTACGTGACCGAGATCCCGGTGCGCCGGCCGAACGCGTCGAGGGTCGGCCGCTTGGACCCGTCCTCGTCGTCGGTGTCGATGTACAGCGGCCAGTTGGCGAAGTGCAGCGTGTGGTCGGTGGCGGAGAAATCGCGTCCGCTGCGGTCACCGGGCTGTACATAAGCGGCGGGCACTCCACAGCCGGCCAGGGTGGCACCGGCCGCTCCAGCCCCGAGGGCACGCAGCAGGGACCGGCGGGGTATCGGGGGCTTCGGGGTCGCTCGCATCTGCGAAGCATGCCGGTCGGGTGACGGCGCGGGCAATCGACCAACCGTCCAGCGGCGCACGCTCCGTCCGCACACCCTGTCCATGACGGTGTCCGGTGCCGGGAACGGAGACGGCCCCGGGCAGCTGCCCGGGGCCGCGCACCCTGCCGAGGGGTCAGTCGTCGAGCGAGGTCATGACGTGCTTGATGCGGGTGTAGTCCTCGAAGCCGTACGCGGAGAGGTCCTTGCCGTAGCCGGACTTCTTGAACCCGCCGTGCGGCATCTCGGCGACGAGCGGGATGTGGGTGTTGATCCACACGCAGCCGAAGTCGAGGCTCCGGGACATCCGCATGGCCCGTGCGTGGTCCTTGGTCCACACCGAGGAGGCGAGGGCGTACTCGACGCCGTTGGCGTACTCGACCGCCTGGGCCTCGTCGGTGAACTTCTGGACGGTGATGACGGGGCCGAAGACCTCGTTCTGGACGATCTCGTCGTCCTGCTTCAGACCGGAGACGACGGTCGGGGCGTAGAAGTAGCCCTTCTCGCCGACCCGGTGGCCGCCCGCCTCGACCTTGGCGTGCGCGGGGAGGCGGTCGATGAAGCCGCTGACCTGCTTCAGCTGGTTGGCGTTGTTGAGCGGGCCGTACAGCACGTCCTCGTCGTCCGGCAGACCCGTCTTCGTCTCGGCGGCGGCCTTGGCGAGAGCGGCGACGAACGCGTCGTGGACGGACTCGTGGACCAGGACCCGGGTGGCGGCCGTGCAGTCCTGACCCGCGTTGAAGAAGCCCGCGACGGAGATGCCCTCGACCGCCTTGTCGATGTCGGTGTCCTCGAACACGACGACCGGGGCCTTGCCGCCGAGCTCCAGGTGGACCCGCTTGACGTCCTTGGACGCGGACTCGGCGACCTGCATACCGGCCCGGACCGAGCCGGTGATGGAGGCCATCGCCGGGATCCGGTGCTCGACCATCGCGCGGCCGGTCTCGCGGTCGCCGCAGATGACGTTGAACACGCCCTTGGGCAGGATGTCACCGATGATCTCGGCGATCAGCACCGTGGAGGCGGGGGTGGTGTCGGACGGCTTGAGCACGACGGTGTTGCCCGCGGCGAGCGCCGGGGCGAACTTCCACACGGCCATCATCATCGGGTAGTTCCACGGCGCGACCTGCGCGCAGACGCCGACCGGCTCGCGCCGGATGATGGAGGTGAGCCCCTCCATGTACTCCCCGGCCGAGCGGCCTTCGAGCATCCGCGCGGCGCCCGCGAAGAAGCGGATCTGGTCCACCATCGGCGGGATCTCTTCCGTACGGGTGAGCTCGATCGGCTTGCCCGTGTTCTCCGACTCGGCGGCGATGAGGTCCTCGGCGCGCTCCTCGAAGGCGTCCGCGATCTTCAGTAGGGCCTTCTGGCGCTCGGCGGGCGTGGTGTCGCGCCAGGCGGGGAAGGCGGCCGCGGCGGCGTCCATCGCGGCATCGACGTCGGCCTGGCCGGAGAGCGGCGCGGTCGCGTAGACCTCTTCCGTCGCCGGGTTGACCACGTCGGTGGTCCGCCCGTCGGCGGCGTCCCGGAACTCTCCGTTGATGTAGTTGCGCAGACGGCGCACCTCGGTGGTCACAGCCACCCCTCCTGTCGACACGTCCAATGGGTGAGACACATCCAGCCTAGTGGCTCGGGTATCGCTTTCGACATGCCTACCCGCCGCGAACTTCGGATTCAGTTTCTTCAGGTCCTTCAGACAACGAATTTCATTGATCCAGGGTTGCCAGACCGACGAGTCCCGGTGCAGAGTGGACCCGTGGCCAGTCGCAGCGCAGAGTCCAGGACCGGGAACGGACCGTCCGCAACGGTCGATTCCGTATCCCTCGCGATCATCGAGCAGCTCCAGGAGGACGGACGCCGTCCCTACGCCGCGATCGGCAAGGCCGTCGGCCTGTCCGAAGCGGCCGTACGGCAACGCGTCCAGAAGCTGCTCGACCAGGGCGTGATGCAGATCGTGGCGGTCACGGACCCGCTCACCGTGGGCTTCCGCCGGCAGGCGATGGTCGGCATCAGCGTCGACGGCGACCTCGACCCCGTCGCGGAGGCGCTGTCGGCCATGGGCGAGTGCGAGTACGTGGTGATGACCGCGGGCTCCTTCGACCTGATGGTGGAGATCGTCTGCGAGGACGACGACCACCTGCTGGAAACGATCAACAAACGCATCCGGGCCATCCCCGGGGTGCGCTCCACCGAGAGCTTTGTCTATCTGAAGCTCAAGAAGCAGACCTACATGTGGGGAACCCGATAGCCGTGAGCAAGGACCTGAGCCGAACCGCGTACGACCACCTGTGGATGCACTTCACCCGCATGTCGGCCTACGAGAACGCGCCCGTTCCCACCATCGTGCGGGGCGAAGGCACCTACATCTACGACGACCAGGGCAAGCGCTACCTGGACGGTCTGTCCGGGCTGTTCGTGGTCAACGCCGGTCACGGCCGTCACGAGCTCGCCGAGACGGCCTACAAGCAGGCCCAGGAACTGGCCTTCTTCCCGGTCTGGTCCTACGCCCACCCCAAGGCCGTGGAACTGGCCGAGCGTCTGGCCGACTACGCACCGGGCGACCTCAACAAGGTCTTCTTCACCACCGGTGGCGGTGAGGCGGTGGAGACCGCCTGGAAGCTGGCCAAGCAGTACTTCAAGCTCCAGGGGAAGCCGACCAAGTACAAGGTCATCTCACGGGCGGTCGCCTACCACGGCACCCCGCAGGGCGCCCTGTCGATCACCGGCCTGCCGGCCCTGAAGGCCCCCTTCGAGCCGCTGGTCCCCGGCGCGCACAAGGTGCCGAACACCAACATCTACCGCGCCCCGAGCCACGCTCACCCCGATGATCCCGAGGCCTTCGGCCGCTGGGCCGCCGACCAGATCGAGCAGCAGATCCTCTTCGAGGGCCCGGACACCGTCGCCGCGGTCTTCCTGGAACCGGTACAGAACGCCGGCGGCTGCTTCCCGCCGCCGCCCGGTTACTTCCAGCGCGTGCGCGAGATCTGCGACCAGTACGACGTACTGCTCGTCTCCGACGAGGTCATCTGCGCCTTCGGCCGCCTCGGCACGATGTTCGCCTGCGACAAGTTCGGCTACGTACCCGACATGATCACCTGCGCCAAGGGCATGACCTCGGGCTACTCCCCGATCGGCGCCTGCATCGTCTCGGACCGCGTCGCCGCGCCGTTCTACGAGGGCGGCAACACCTTCCTGCACGGCTACACCTTCGGTGGCCACCCGGTGTCCGCGGCGGTCGGCCTCGCCAACCTCGACATCTTCGAGCGCGAGGGCCTCAACCAGCACGTCCTGGACCACGAGAGCGCGTTCTTCTCGACGCTGCAGAAGCTGCACGATCTGCCGATCGTCGGTGACGTCCGGGGCAACGGCTTCTTCTACGGCATCGAACTGGTGAAGGACAAGGCCACCAAGGAGACCTTCACCGACGAGGAGACCGAGCGCGTCCTGTACGGCTTCCTCTCCAAGGCGCTGTACGACAACGGCCTGTACTGCCGGGCCGACGACCGCGGCGACCCGGTCGTCCAGCTCGCACCGCCGCTGATCTCCGACCAGTCGACGTTCGACGAGATCGAGGGCATCCTGCGTTCCGTCCTCACCGAGGCGTGGACCAAGATCTGACCCACCGTCCACCACGGCCCGGATACGCCCATTCGAGTGGGATGGAGCGTACCCGGGCCGTGTGCTGTGCCCACACCACGGTTCGAATCCCTACCGTGCCGAGTGACCGATCGTCCTCCTCTTCGTTCCCCCGCAAGGGGGACGGGACATACGATCTGAACCGAGGTGTACGCCATGGTGGCCCCGCCGGACAACGACGTGATCTGGGCGCGTTCCCTGCATCACTCCCACGACGGCTCACTCGCGCTCGGCGGTGTCTCCGTGGGCGTCCGCGACGGCGAGATCCTTGCCGTGACCGGCCCCCGAGGCAGCGGCAAGACGACCCTGCTGCTCTGCCTCTCCGGTCAACTGGTGCCTCAGCAGGGCGAGGTGTGGTTCAACAGTGTGCCCGTCCACACCATGGGTCCCCGGCTGCGCGAACGGCTGCGCCGCGACAGGTTCGGCTGGATCGCCCCCGAACCGCAGCTCGTACCGGAGCTGAACGCCTGGGAGAACGTGGCGCTTCCGCTGCTGCTGCGCGGAGCCTCGCACCGGGAGGCGAAAAAAACCGGCCTGGAGTGGCTCGAACGGCTCGACATCGACGGGTGTGCCGGCAGCCGGCCACACGCCCTGCTCCAGGGGCAGCGTCAACGGGTCGCCGTGGCCCGCGCGCTGGCCGCCTCTCCCTCGGTGATCTTCGCCGACGAGCCGACCGCGACCCTGCACCGCACCGACCGGGCCCACGTCCTGCGCACCCTCACCAGCGCGGCGCGTTCGCACGGCATCACGATCGTCCTCGCCACGCACGACCCGGAGGTCGCGGCCCTCGCCGACCGTACGGTCCCGCTGCTGGACGGCCGTTGCGTCACCACTGTCGCCCTGCCCGCCCTCTCCGATGCGGAGGGCCGCGCGGCGTGCTCGCTCTCCGTCTAGCCCGGGGCTCCCATCCGCTGGCCCTGATGCGACGGCTGCTGGTCGCGGCCGCCTCCGCCGGGGTCGGCTTCCTGATGCTGTGCACCCTGGGTTACGCCTCGGGCCACCCGGCAGAGTCCGCCGAGGCCACGCTGCGGCTGCTGTGGTGCTTCGTACCGCTGGCCGCCACCGTGCAGTTCGCGGTCGCGGTGGCCCGTACCGATCCGAGCACCCGGCCGCACTCCGGACTGTCCGCCGTGGGCCTCGGACCGGTCCGGCTCGCCGTGCTCGCCACGATCTCCACAGCCATCTCCTGCACCCTCGGTTCGGCGGTGGCGCTGCTGGTCTTCCTGCATCTGCGCGGCGATCTGACCGGGCTGCCGTTCGACGGAGCGGCCGCCGGGCTGCTCGGCGCGGACGCCCCGCTGCCGATCGCGGCCGTGCTGGTGCTGCTGGCCCTGGTCCCGGTGAGCGCGGCGACGGCGAGCGGGCTGTCGCTCCGCGCCCGGCCGGTCCCGGACACCGGCTCCTCCCCGGACCCCGCACCGCAGGACCCGGCGCCCACCGCGCCGACGCCTCCGACCGGGCTGCCGTGGGGCGTGGCGCTGACCACGGCCGGCCTCGCCATGGAGGCGTACATGAGCCGGGGCGACGGGCACACGCTGCTCCCGCTCCCCGGCAGGCTCGACGCCACCCCGGTCGGAGTGCTGGTGGGGTGGACCCTGACCGCGATCGGCCTGGCCGTGGCCGGGCCCGGCCTCGCGTACCACTGCGGGCGACTGCTGCAGGCGGTGCGCCCCGGTGCGGTGCGCCTGCTGGCCGGACGGGTGCTGATGAACGAGGCGCGCCGGATCGGCGCACCGCTCGGTGTGGTCTGCGCGGTGCTCTCCGCGACGGTCGCCGCGTACGCGTTGTACGGAACGGAGCCGCGCCCGCTCGGCCCGCTCACGGCGCTGGGCGCGGTGCTTGTCATCGGCTGCACGACGGCCACCCTGCTCACCTCGGCGCTGGAGGCGAAGCAGGACCGGGCCCGCACGACGCAGGAACTGCGGCAGATGGGCACGCCGGCCACGGCCCTGTGGGCCGCGACGACCCTGCGCGGCGTCGCGCTGCTGATCGTCTTCGTCCCGCTGACCTGGCTGGTCGCCGAACTGGCCGCGCTGCCGCTGACGGCCTGACGCGGCCGCCCCCGAGGCGCCGGCCCGGCTACCCGCGCCGGTTCACCGGGACGCGAGGCGGGCCGCGAGCGCGTCGAAGAAGGACTCCCAGCCGTCCCCCGCCGCCGCGTACTGCTCGGCCGTGAGATTGCCGCCGCGTTGCCGGAAGACCATTTCGGTGGTCCGGTCCCCACGGTCGGTGAAGGCGACCGTGACGGTCTCGCCCTGGATGTCGGCGGGCGCGGTGGTGTCCTTCAGCGTGAACACCAGCCGCTCGGGGGCGACGACCTCACGGTATTCCCCGTGGAAGGGCAGCTCGGTGCCCGGCAGGACGATGACCAGGCTCCAGTCGCCGCCCGGCCTCACGTCCATCGACACCCGGTCGAGCGGCACCTCGGCGTCGCCGCCGTACCAGGCGGCGAAGTCCTCGGGCGTCGTCCAGGCCGCGAAGACACGTTCCCGCGGGGCATCGAGGACACGGGTGATGTCGATGCCCTCACGTGCTGACTCGGTCATGATTCCGGTCCCTCTCGGAGTCGTCCGGACCCGTCCGTCCCCGAACCGTTCCGGATCTGCCGCATGTCCTGCCCCAGTGTGCACGGACATCACGGCACCGGCCCGCCGCGCGTGATCGGGCACGGACGGGCCGGCGGTCCGCGGCGTCGGGGTGGGGCGTACGGCGCCGTTGGGCGCGGTTCGACCGTTTCGGTGAACGCGCCCGCGCCCCTCTGCCCGACCCGCGGGGTCCGGTCAGCGGGCGGCGGGCAGGACGACGGTCTCCGTCGCGTCGAAGCCGACCCCGACCGTCGCGCCCTCCTGCGGTACGTCCCCCAGCGCGCACTCCGCCTCCAGGACCGGGCCGCCGCCCACCGGGGTCAGCCGCACGGCGACATGGTTGCCCCGGAAGGTACGCGTCCCGACCGTGCAGGGCAGCCCCTCGTCCGGGGCGACGATCCGCACTCCGGCCGGACGCACCAGCAGATGGCACGCCCCCTGGGGTGAGCCCTCGGGCACCGGCACCCTGCCCCACACCGTGTCGGCGGCAGGGCCTGCCACCGTCGCCTCCACCACGTTGTCGAAGCCGAGGAACCGGGCGACGAAGGAGGAGGCGGGCCGCTGCCAGACCTCCAACGGGGTGCCGACCTGGGCGATCCGTCCCTCGCGCATCACCACCACCCGGTCGGCGAGAGCGAACGCCTCGCGCTGGTCGTGCGTGACGGCGAGCACCGTCGTGCCCAACCGCCCGAAGAGCGTGCGCAGTTCGACGACCAGCCGTTCCCGCAGGCCGCGGTCGAGCTGGCCGAGCGGCTCGTCCAGCATCAGCAGCTTCGGGCTCGGCGCGAGGGCCCGTGCCAGGGCGACCCGCTGCTGCTCGCCACCGGACAGCGCGGCGACGGCCCGCCGTTCGGAGCCGGGCAGGCCCACCAGGTCGAGGAGTTCACCGACCCTGCGCCGCTGATCGTGGCGCGACACCCCGCGCATCCGCAGTCCGAAGGCGACGTTGGCGCCGACGTCCCGATGCGGGAAGAGCTGGTGGTCCTGGAACATCAGGCCGAGCCCGCGCCGATGCACCGGCACCCCGGCCTGGTCCGCGCCGTCCAGCAGCACCCGGCCGCCGTCCGGCCGTTGGAGTCCGGCGACCACCCGCAGCAGCGTCGACTTGCCGCTGCCGCTCGGGCCCAGCACACACACGATCTCGTGCTCGGCAACCTCCAGATCCACCGCGTCGAGCGCCTCCCGCGCACCGAAGCGCACCGTGGCCGATTCCAGTGTCAGCATCTCTAGAACTCCCCGGATCGGTCCGTGCGGATACGTTCGAGCAACAGCAGCGAGACCGCGCAGACCACCATCAACATCGTGCTGAGGGCCATCGCCTGCCCGTAGGGGAGCTCCCCGGCCCGCCCCAGCAGCCGGGCCACCGCGACCGGCAGCGTCGGGCGGTCGGGTCGGGCGATGAACACCGTCGCACCGAACTCGCCGAGCGACACCGCGAACGCGAAGCCGGCCGCGACCAGCAACGCCCGCCGTACCAGCGGGAGATCGACCTCTCGCCAGGCCCGCAGGGGTGACGCCCCGAGCACCGCGGCCGCCTCCCGCAGCCGGTCGTCCACGGCCCGCAGGACCGGCAGCATGGTCCGTACGACGAAGGGCACACCGACCAGCGCCTGGGCGAGCGGCACCAGGATCCATGACGTCCGCAGATCCAGTGGTGGCTTGTCCAGGGTGATCAGGAAGCCGAAGCCGACGGTGACCGCGGACACTCCGAGCGGCAGCATCAGCAGGGCGTCGAAGCCGCGGACGAGCCGGCCCGCGCGCCGGGTCAGCGCCGCGGCCGCGAGCCCTCCGACGACCAGCGCGATCACGGTCGCGACCAGCGCGTACTGCAGTGAGTTCCCGACCGCTTCGAGCGGTGCGACCAGGAACGTACCGCCGGTCGCGTCGGCGGACCCGAGGGTGCGGTAGAAGTCGAAGCCATGGCCGCCGGTGGTCTCCAGCGAGCGTTCGACCAGCACCCCGAGCGGCAGCAGTATCAGCACGAGCACGCTCAGCAGCACGCCGCAGAGCAGCGCCCACTGCCCGGTGCCGCGGGGCCGGTGGACCGTCCGCTCCGGGTCGACCAGCTTCAGCGCGGTCTCCCTGCGCCGTACGGTCCAGGCGTGGACGGCGAGGATCGCCCCCACCGCGGCGAACTGCACCAGGGTCAGCACAGCGGCTGTCGGCAGGTCGAGCAGCTGGGCGGTCTGCCGGTAGATCTCCACCTCCAGCGTGGAGAACCCCGGACCGCCGAGGATCTGCACGACGCCGAAGGAGGTGAAGGTGAAAAGGAAGACCATCAGCGCGGCGGCGGACACGGCGGGCGCGAGGGCCGGCAGGGTGACGCGCCGCCAGGCCGCGAACCGTCCGGCGCCCAGCACCCGGGCGGCCTCCTCCTGGCGTGGGTCGAGCTGCGACCACAGCCCGCCCACCGTGCGGACGACCACGGCGTAGTTGAAGAAGACATGGGCGAGGAGGATCGCCCAGACGGTGGTGTCGAGGCGTACGCCCCAGAGTTCGTCGAGGAACCCGCCCCGTCCCAGCAGCGCCAGGAAGGCGGTCCCGACGACGACGGTCGGCAGGACGAAGGGCACGGTGACCACCGCCCGCAGCAGTTGTTTGCCGGGGAAGTCCAGGCGGGCGAAGACATAGGCGCCGGGCAGTGCGATCAGCAGGGTCAGGGCGGTCGAGGCGAACGCCTGCCAGGTGGTGAACCAGAGGACGTCCCGGATGTCCGGCCGGGTCAGCACCTCACCGATCCGGCCGAACTGCCAGACGCCGTCCGCCTTCAGGCCGCGGCCGACGATCGCGGCCACGGGGTAGGCGAAGAACAGCGCGAAGAACGCGACGGGCACGGCCATCAGCCCGAGCCGCACCGCGCTCCCGCGCCACGCCTTCGCGCGCGCGGAGTCCGCGGGCCCGGAGAGGGCGCGCGGCGTCCTGCCGCGCGGCCCCTCCCCGTGCGCACGCTTCCCGTTCGCGTCCTTCCCGTCCGCGCCCGGTCCGCGTACGGGGGACTTCGTTACTTCACGACCAGCGAGGACCACGACTGGACCCACTGCTCACGGTTCTTGGCGATGCTGTCGGGGGTGACGGTCGCCGGACTGTCCACAGTCGCGCCGAACTTCGTGAAGAGTTCCGGCAGCTTCGCGCTCTCGGTGACCGGGTTCACGAACATGTTGAGCGGCATGTCCTCCTGGAACTCCTTGCTGATCAGGAAGTCCAGCAGGGCCTTGCCGCCCGCCTCGTTCTTCGCACCGTCCAGCAGGCCCGCGAACTCGATCTGCCGGAAGCAGGTCCCGGTGGCGACCCCGGTCGGGGCCTCGGTCGGCTGCGGCTTCGCGTAGAGCACCTCGACGGGCGGGCTGGAGGCGTACGAGACGACGAGCGGCCGGTCGGCCTTGGCCTTCTTGCCACCGGCGGATCCGGAGAACTCCTCGTTGTACGCCTGCTCCCAGCTGTCGACGACCTTGACGCCGTTGCTCTTCAGCTTCTTCCAGTAGTCCTGGTAGCCCTGCTCGCCGTAGGTGCCGACGGTGCCGAGGAGGAAGCCGAGTCCGGGCGAGGAGGTCTGGGCGTTCTCGGTGACGAGCAGGTTCTTGTACGCGGGCTTCGCCAGGTCGTCGAAGGACTGCGGCGGCGCAAGCTTCTTGTCGGCGAAGTACTTCTTGTCGTAGTTGATGCAGATGTCGCCGGTGTCGACCGGAGTGACCCGGTGCTTCGCGGCGTCCAACTGGACATCGGTCGCCACCTGGTCGAGCCCCTTCGCCTCGTACGGCGTGAAGAGCCCGCTACCCAGAGCGCGGGAGAGCAGGGTGTTGTCGACGCCGAAGAACACGTCGCCACGCGGGGACCCCTTGGTCAGGATCTCCTGGTTGAGGGCGGTACCCGCGTCGCCGCTCTTCAGCACCTTGACGGTGTATCCGGTCTGCGCGGTGAACTCCTTGAGAACCTCCGCGGAGGCGTTGAAGGAGTCGTGGCTGACGAGGGTCACGGTCTTCGAGCCGGAGCCCTTGGTGCCGCCGGAAGCCGAGTCCGACGAGTCGGAACTCCCGCATCCGGCAAGGGTCGTGATACCGAGCGCGGCGGCGATGGCCGCCGTCGCACACTGCTTGGTTCTGCGTGTGGTGCTCATTGTTGATTCCTCCTGGGTTTTGGCCAGGAAGAGACGCGGCCCTGCCCGCAGAAAGCGGGCAGGGCACAACAGCATGAGTTGATGTCCGAACTTCCTACCCGGAATGACCCGGGCGAGGTTCAGAGGGTCTGCGGCCCATCCGTTACCGGTGCCGCACTCTCAGCGCTGTGGCGCTCCCCTGTCGGAATATGAAGTTGATTTCAGGCCCAGGTTACACGGGCCTTCCCAGCCTCAGCGCTCGGCTGCCGCCAACTGCCCGCAGGCTCCGTCGATCTCCTGACCCCGGGTGTCCCGCACGGTCACCGGAACCCCGTGTGCCGCAATCGCCTCGACGAACGCCTTCTCGTCCTCGGGCCGCGAGGCGGTCCACTTGGAGCCGGGCGTCGGGTTCAGCGGGATCAGGTTGACGTGCACCCGCTTGCCCTTGAGGAGCCGGCCGAGCAGGTCACCGCGCCACGCCTGGTCGTTGATGTCCCGGATCAGCGCGTACTCGATGGAGACGCGGCGGCCGGACTTCTCCGCGTACTCCCACGCGGCGTCCAGCACTTCGCGCACCTTCCAGCGCGTGTTCACCGGGACGAGCGTGTCACGCAACTCGTCGTCGGGTGCGTGCAGGGAGACAGCCAGGCGGCACTTGAAGCCCTCGTCCGCGAAGCGGAGCATCGCGGGCACCAGGCCCACGGTGGAGACGGTGATCCCGCGCTGCGAGAGCCCCAGACCATCGGGCTCGGGGTCGGTCAGCCGGCGGATCGCGCCGACCACCCGGTTGTAGTTGGCGAGCGGCTCGCCCATGCCCATGAAGACGATGTTGGAGAGCCGCGCGGGGCCTCCGGGGACCTCGCCGTCGCGGAGCGCGCGCATGCCGTCCACGATCTGGTGGACGATCTCCGCGGTCGACAGGTTGCGGTCGAGCCCGGCCTGTCCGGTGGCGCAGAACGGGCAGTTCATCCCGCAGCCCGCCTGTGACGAGATACACATCGTCACGCGCTCGGGGTAGCGCATCAGAACGGACTCGACGAGCGTCCCGTCGTGCAGCTTCCACAGCGTCTTGCGCGTGGTGTCGTCGTCGCAGCTGATGTGGCGGACCACCGACATCAGGTCCGGGAACATCGCCTCGGCGAGCTTGTCCCGCGAGCCAGCCGGGATGTTGGTCCACTCGGCCGGGTCGTGCGCGTACCGCGCGAAGTAGTGCTGCGAGAGCTGCTGCGCACGGAACGGCTTCTCGCCGATCGCGGCGACAGCCTCCTTGCGCTCGGCAGGCGTGAGGTCGGCGAGGTGCCGCGGCGGCTTCTTGGCTCCGCGGGGCGCGACGAAAGTGAGTTCTCCGGGCTTAGGCATGGTTCTTCCAGTGTCGCAGACAGAACGATGAGGGCCCGCCGCCCTGTGGACAACGGACCCTCATTCGCAAAAGACCAGGTCAAAGCGGTACGGCGAGTAAAGGATCAGCCGGAACCGACGAACAGCTCCATCAGCAGCCAGACCACCGGCGCGGTCGGCAGCAACGAGTCCAGCCGGTCCATGATGCCGCCGTGGCCCGGCAGCAACGTGCCCATGTCCTTGATCCCGAGATCCCGCTTGATCATCGACTCGCCCAGGTCACCGAGCGTGGCGCTGGCGGCGACCGCGAGCCCCAGCAGCAGCCCCTGCCACCAGGAACCGTCGTCGATCAGGAACTGCATGCACAGCGCACCGGCGACCATCGCGAAGGCAACGGCGCCGAAGAGGCCCTCGCGGGTCTTTCCCGGGCTGATGCGCGGTGCGAGCTTGTGCTTGCCGAAGCGCCACCCGACGGCGTACGCACCCGTGTCGCTGACCACGGTCAGCAGCAGGAAGGTGATCACCCGTTGCGGACCGTCGTCCGCGGTCAGGAGCAGGGCGACGAACGTGGCGAGGAACGGCACGTAGAACGCGGCGAACACACCGGCCGTGACGTCCTTGAGGTAGCCCTCCGGAGGTTCCGTCATCCGCCAGACGAGCACCGCGAGAGCGGTCAGCGCCATCGCCGCCCACGCACCCACGGCGCCCTGTGCGTAGCCGGCCACGACCATCGCCGCCCCACCGACCGCCAGCGGGATGAGCGGGGCCTTGATGCCCTTGCGCTCCTCCAGGCGGGAGGTGAGCTCCCACAGGCCCACGACGACGGCCACGGCGACCACGCCGACGAAGACGGCCTTCACGATGAACAGCGAGGCGACGACCAGGACGCCGAGCCCGACACCGACCCCTATGGCGGATCGCAGGTCACGGCCCGCACGTTTCTTCTGCGGGGGCGGCGGCGCGGTGGACATGGGCTCCTGCGGCTTCTCGTCACGGAACAGGGGGCCGCTGCTCAGGCGGACGGCCCCCCGGCCCCGGTCATCACGGTCGTCAGCGTCTCTGCCTGCGCCGGGAACGTCCGGCACGACGGGCATGGGCCGAGTCTGCTGGGCATCATGCACATCGTAGGCAGGACCCGCCGAAGGGGTCTGCATCTCGGGCGCACCCCAGTGGCCGGCTCCCGGATGGGCGCCCCAGGAAGAGTCGTTCATCAGACTTCGAGCAGCTCGGCTTCCTTGTGCTTCAGCAGCTCGTCGACCTGCGCGACGTACTTCGCGGTGGTGTCGTCGAGCTCCTTCTCGGCGCGCCGCACCTCGTCCTCGCCCGACTCCTTGTCCTTGACCAGCTTGTCCAGGGCCTCCTTGGCCTTGCGACGCACGGCCCGGATGGAGATCTTGGAGTCCTCCGCCTTGCCCTTCGCGACCTTGATGAAGTCGCGACGACGTTCCTCGGTCAGCTCCGGGAAGGTCACCCGGATGATATTGCCGTCGTTGCTCGGGTTGACGCCGAGGTCCGAGTCGCGGATGGCCTGCTCGATGTTGCGCAGCGCGCTCTTGTCGAACGGCGTCACGACGGCCATGCGCGGCTCGGGCACCGAGAACGAGGCGAGCTGGTTGATCGGGGTCAGCGCGCCGTAGTAGTCGGCGACGATCTTGTTGAACATCGCCGGGTGCGCACGGCCGGTACGGATCGCCGCGAAGTCCTCCTTCGCGACCACGACGGCCTTCTCCATCTTCTCCTCGGCCTCGAGGAGGGTTTCTTCGATCACCACGTGCTCCTGCGTGTCTTGAGCGGGCCCGGCGTGCTCGGGCCCGGCGGGTCCTGCGTCGCGTCCTCACCTGCACGGTGTCCGACCGGCAGGCCGTTGTCCATCCTTCAGGACCTGCCGGGGAAGCGCTCCCCCGCAGGTCCCGGACCTTCCCTGTGCTCCTGGGAAGGTCTCCCGGTTCTCAGACCCGGGTGCCCTGGTCACTCACGAGCGTGCCGATCTTCTCACCCTTGACCGCACGGGCGATATTGCCGGTTGCGGTCAGTTCGAAGACGAGGATCGGCAGCTGGTTGTCGCGGCAGAGCGTGATGGCGGTGGCATCGGCGATCTTGAGATCGCGGGCGAGCACCTCGCTGTACTCAAGGGCGTCGAACTTCACCGCGTCGGGGTTGGTCTTCGGGTCGGAGTCGTAGACCCCGTCCACCCCGTTCTTACCCATTAGCAGCGCCTGGGCGTCGATCTCCAGGGCCCGCTGGGCGGCGGTGGTGTCGGTGGAGAAGTACGGCATCCCCATACCGGCACCGAAGATGACGACGCGGCCCTTCTCCAGATGGCGCACGGCGCGCAACGGAATGTAGGGCTCCGCGACCTGCCCCATGGTGATGGCGGTCTGGACGCGGGAGTCGATGCCCTCCTTCTCCAGGAAGTCCTGGAGCGCCAGGCAGTTCATGACCGTGCCGAGCATGCCCATGTAGTCGGAGCGGGCCCGGTCCATGCCGCGCTGCTGGAGCTCGGCACCACGGAAGAAGTTGCCGCCGCCGATGACGACCGCGATTTCCGCACCGCCGCGGACGACTGCCGCGATTTCCCGGGCGATGGCGTGTACGACGTCGGGGTCGACGCCGAGCCCCCCGCCTCCGGCGAACGCCTCGCCGGACAGCTTCAGCATGAAGCGTCCGGGTACCTTGCCGTCGTCGCGCTTGTGGTCACCTTTTGCGGCGTCCGCGCCCTTGTTCATGGAGATTCTCCTCGTGCACATACGAAGAAGGCCACTGCCGGCGGGTCTGGTGTCCCTCAGCGGCAATGGCCTCCTCGTCAGTTCTGCGGTCGTACGGCATGTGTGCGGCCGACGACTGCACCAGACCCTATCCGGGGTCCACCGTTTTTCGCGGACGGACTCAGATGCCGACCTTGATGCGCGAGAAGCGCTTCAGGGTGACACCGGCCTCGTCCAGGACCTTCTGGACGGACTTCTTGTTGTCCTTGGCGAAGGCCTGCTCCAGGACGACGACGTCCTTGAAGAAACCGTTGACGCGACCCTCGACGATCTTCGGAAGGGCAGCCTCGGGCTTGCCCTCCTCACGCGAGGTGGCCTCGGCGACACGACGCTCGTTCTCGACCGTCTCGGCCGGGACCTCGTCGCGGTTGAGGTACTTCGGGGCGAAGGCGGCGATGTGCTGCGCGACGTCCTTGGCGACCGCGGCGACTGCCTCGTCCGAGGCGTTGCCCTTGTCGAGCTCGACCAGGACGCCGACCTGCGGCGGGAGGTCGGGCATCGTGCGGTGCATGTACGCGGCCACGTAACCGTCGGTGTACTGCGCGAAGCGGTCCAGGACGATCTTCTCGCCGAGGTTCGCGTTGGCCTCGTCGACGTACGCCTGGACGGTCTTGCCGGCCTCGATCTCGGAGGCGAGCAGCGCGGCCAGGTCGGCCGGGGAGGTCGCGGCGACGTGGGCGGCGAGCGTGTTGGCAACGGTCTGGAACTTCTCGCCCTTGGCGACGAAGTCCGTCTCGCACTTCAGCTCGAGCAGAACGCCGGAGGTCTTGTCCTCGGAGATGAGGGAGACGACAGCGCCGTTCTCGGCAGAACGGCCCTCGCGCTTGGCGACGCCCTTCTGACCCTTGATACGGAGCTCCTCGACAGCCTTGTCGACGTTGCCGTCGGACTCGTCGAGCGCCTTCTTGCAGTCCATCATGCCGGCGCCGGTCAGCTCGCGGAGCTTCTTGACGTCAGCGGCGGTGTAGTTCGCCATGAGTCTGTATTTCTCTCTCGAAGTCTGAAAGATCTACGGGTGAACGGCGGGGGCGGCGCTTGTGGCACCGGCCCCCGCCGTCATCAGCCGTGACGGGTGTCAGGCCTGCTCGGCGTCCGCGGCCGGAGCCTCGGCAGCGGCCTCGGCCGGCTTCTCGGCGTCGGCGGCCTTCTCGGTCTCGGCGGCCTTCTTGTCGCCCTCGAGCAGGTCGCGCTCCCACTCGGCGAGCGGCTCGCCGGCGGCCTTCTCGCCCGGCTTCGAGTCACCGGTGGCGGCACCGGAGCGGGCGATGAGGCCCTCGGCGACGGCGTCGGCGATCACGCGGGTGAGCAGGGTGACGGAGCGGATCGCGTCGTCGTTGCCCGGAATCTTGTAGTCGACCTCGTCGGGGTCGCAGTTGGTGTCGAGGATCGCGACGACCGGGATGTGGAGCTTGCGCGCCTCACCGACGGCGATGTGCTCCTTCTTGGTGTCGACGATCCAGACGGCGCTCGGCACCTTCTGCATCTCGCGGATACCACCGAGGGTCTTCTCCAGCTTGGCCTTCTCGCGGGAGAGGACCAGGAGCTCCTTCTTGGTGAGGCCGGAGGCGGCCACGTCCTCGAAGTCGATGAGCTCGAGCTCCTTCAGACGCTGAAGGCGCTTGTAGACGGTGGAGAAGTTGGTGAGCATGCCGCCGAGCCAACGCTGGTTGACGTACGGCATGCCGACGCGCGTCGCCTGCTCGGCGATGGCCTCCTGGGCCTGCTTCTTGGTACCGACGAACATGATGGAGCCGCCGTGCGCGACGGTCTCCTTGACGAACTCGTAGGCGCGGTCGATGTACGACAGCGACTGGAGCAGGTCGATGATGTAGATGCCGTTGCGCTCGGTGAAGATGAAGCGCTTCATCTTCGGGTTCCAACGACGGGTCTGGTGACCGAAGTGGACGCCGCTCTCCAGCAGCTCCCGCATCGTGACGACGGCCATGGCCGTACTCCTTGAGGTGCTCGGTTGTCGCGACCGCAGGATTGCTGTCGCGCCTGACGCCCCGACGCGCCGTGCCACAAGGGACCGAGGAGCGCGGCCACCGTCCGCTGAGAGGGAGGTGGCGGGGCGTGCGAAGTCGACCCGGTGACCCGGATCGCCATAGGAAGTGTACGGGACGGGTCGGGTGCCGGGTGACGGCGCTGTCCACAACGGGCCGGTTGTCCACAGATCCGGTTCATGATCCCCGGGATTCCGGGCCGGTGCGGGACGGTTCTGCCATGCGATGCACACCTGATCCGGCCGCTTCTCTTCCCGCTGTTTTCCTTCCCGCTGTTTTCCTTCCCGGGCGCGGGCAGCGGCGCGGAGGGCGCCGGGACGCGGTCGCTGCCGGGCGCAGTGCAGGCTTCGGCACGGCCGCAGCCGTCGCGGCCGTCGCGGTGGTGGTGCTCCTCGCCGCGCTGTACGGCGCGCCGGGCGCGGCGGCCGAGGGGCCCGCGCCCCCGCTCCCTGCGCCGGCGCCCGCCTCCTCACCCCTGCCCGCTCCTGCGCCGGCGCCCCGGCCGGACGGTGCCCGGCTCTGGCCACTGGCGGGGCTGCCTGCGGTCGTACGGGGGTGGGAGCCGCCGGGCAGCGCGTACGGGCGGGGCCACCGAGGGGTGGATCTGGCCGCGGAGCGGGGCGCGGTGGTGCT
This sequence comes from Streptomyces sp. NPDC052052, assembly GCF_040680455.1. NCBI lineage: Bacteria > Bacillati > Actinomycetota > Actinomycetes > Kitasatosporales > Streptomycetaceae > Streptomyces > Streptomyces sp. NPDC052052. The sequence continues at coordinate 104,842 of NZ_JBFAWU010000017.1, forward strand.
CGCCGCGGCCTCGGGCCGGGTCTCGTTCGCAGGGCGTGTGGCGGGGCGCGGGGTGATGTCGATCGAAGTCGCCGGAACCGGCGATCCGCCGTTGCGGACCACGTACGAGCCGGTGCTGGCACTGGTCACGAAGGACGACGAGGTGGAAGCGGGCCAACCCGTGGCAGTCCTGGAAGCGGGGCCCTTCCACTGCGCATCGGGCTGTCTGCACTGGGGGCTACGACGCGGTGACACGTATCTGGACCCGCTGTCGCTGCTGCCTGGGGAACTGCTGCGCCGGGGACCGTCCCGGCTGCTGCCGGTGTTCGGTGTACCGGAGCCCCGGTCCTCGGCCGCGGGAGCCGGGGACGGACTCGCCGCCCCCGGCGTGCTGCTCGTCGTGGCCGCCGCGCGGCGACGACGTCAGTCCGGTGCGCCCTGTACGCCGCGCAGGACCATGGCGACCGTGGTGTCTGCGATCACGGCAGGCTCCTCCGCCACACCGAGCTCGAGACGCCGCACCGCAGCGTCGACCGAGCCCTGCAGCAGCATCGCCGCCAGCCGCGGCTGTTCGTGGCCGAGGTCGCCGAGAGCTTCGACGATCATGGCGATCAGCCCGCCGTGCGCGGCCCGGATCTTCTCGCGTGCACCCGCGTCCAGCTCGCTCGCCGAGATCGCCACGACCGCCCGGTGGCGGCGGTCCGCGACGAGATCGAGCTGCCGTCGCACATAGGCCTCGATCTTCGCCTCGGGTGTGGTGGCCTGCTCCATCGCGTTCTCGACCTCGGCCGCCCAGACGGGGAAGTCGACGGCGCACAGCTCTTCGACGACGGCTGCGCGGGAGCGGAAGTACTCGTAGACGGAGGACCGGGCGAGGCCAGTGCGTTCGGCGAGAGCGGGGAAGGTCAGCGCCTCCGTACCGCCCTCGGACAGCAGGGAACGAGCGGCGTCCAGGAGGGCGCCGCGCTGCATGGTCCTGTGCTCGGCCACCGAGGCCGCTCGAATCCTGGGCACCCGTCCACTGTACGGCGACCGGTCCTGGAGCGGGAGCGCGCTGCCCCGATCGGTGGCCGAAGTCGCCCTTGCCGGGGCGGGCCGCCGGCCGGCTCAGCGGCCGGCATCGGCCAGCTTCGCGCGCAGCTGGAGCACCGATTTGGTGTGGATCTGGCTGACCCGGCTCTCGGTGACCCCGAGCACATTGCCGATCTCGGCGAGAGTGAGGCCCTCGTAGTAGTAGAGCGTGACGACCGTCTTCTCGCGCTCCGGAAGGGTGTTGATCGCCCGCGCGAGCAGCCGTCTGAGCTCGCGGTCCTCGGCGACCTCCACCGGATTGTCGGCGGCGGTGTCCTCCAGCGTGTCCATCAGGCTGAGACGGTCGCCGCCCTCGCCGCCGACATGCAGCAACTCCTCCAGCGCGACCACGTTCGCCAGCGACAACTGGCTGAAAACCGCGTGCAGTTCCTCCAGCGCGATCCCCATCTCCGCGGCGACCTCCGGCTCCGATGGGGTGCGCCGCAGCTTCGCCTCCAGCGTCGCGTAGGCGCGTTCCACGGCTCGTGCCTTCTGACGCACCGAGCGTGGAATCCAGTCCAGCGCCCGGAGTTCGTCGATCATCGCGCCACGGATGCGGGTGATCGCGTACGTCTCGAACTTGATCGCGCGCTCGATGTCGTACTTCTCGATCGCGTCGATCAGTCCGAACACCCCTGAGGAGACGAAGTCCGCCTGCTCGACGTTGGAAGGCAGGCCCACACTCACCCGGCCTGCGACGTACTTGACCAACGGCGAGTAGTGCAGGATCAGCTGCTCACGCAGTCGCCCGTCACCCGTCGACTTGTACGAACGCCACAACTCGTCGAGCGAGGAGGGGGCAGGGGGCCGCACAGTGCCACGCGCAGCCGGTGGTGCTGCCGCACGGTCAGACCCGGAGGTGTGCTGGGGCATGTCGTGCCTTGAGCCGTTCTGCTGTGAAGTACTGGGGACGTGTGCCTGAACCGGTTTCCTTGCGAGCGTAGCGTGACTGGGCCGTCGCTTTCCGCGCAGGGCGGTCGATCGGCGCTGTGCTGTCCCGGCCGATCGAACACGACTGCGGTCCGGGGCCGTCGCCGCGTGCGCCGGCCCCGGAGGCGTCGCTGAAGGATCCGCCGAGGTCATCGGCATCACCTTTTCACCCGAATGCTCCAGGTCAAGTACCGCCTCGCCGCGCGTCGTCATTGCATCTTGCTCTCGACGTCAATCGCCATCCGTCGCCATCGCGTTCGACGAACCCCAGTGAGAGCAGTTCGTACAACTTGCCGAGCGCTTCGTCGGTGCTGGTTCCCGCGGAGCGGGCGGCATCGCGCCCGCTGACGGCGCCGCGGTACGGCAGCGCGTCGAGAACCCTGGCGGAGACCGCTTCGAGCTGGTCCCTGGGGTACACAGGACCGCGTCTGGCCGGAGCGAGTTCTCCGATCCCACCCACCAGTTCGACGACCTCCGAGGCGTCCGTCACCAGGACGCCCTCTTCACGGAGGAGTTCATGGACCCCTGACGACAACCCACTGGTGGCGGGGCCCGGCACGCCCATGACGAAGCGGCCGAGCCGCTGTGCGTCGCGTGCGGTGACCAGCGAGCCGCTGCGGTACTGGGCCTCAACCACGACCGTGCCGCGTGTCAACGCGGCGATGACTCGGTTCCGGAGAACGAATCTGCTGCGGGTCGGATGTTCGGACGGAGGCAATTCACCGATGACGAGTCCCTGTTCGGCCATGCGTCCGATCAGTTCGGCATGTCCGCGGGGGTAGGCGACGTCCACCCCGCAGGCCAGGACCGCCATCGTCGCCCCGTCGACGGCGAGCGCCCCACGATGCGCAGCGCCGTCCACCCCGAACGCGGCGCCCGAAACGACCACCCACCCCAGCTCGGCAAGGTCCGCGCCCAGACTCGCCGCCATGTGGGAGCCGTACGGGGTGCAGGCGCGGGCACCGACCACGGCGACCGAACGCAGCGCCCAGAGGCGCAGATCGCGAGGCCCGCGCACCCAGAGACCGGTCGGCCTGGCGTCCGCCAGGTCGTCGAGCTGACTCGGCCATTCCCGGTCACCCGGGCACACGAACCGCCCGCCGAGCTCGGCGACCGTGGCAAGGTCCCGCTCGGGCTCCACGCCCTCGGCCCGCAACCGGTAGCCGTCGAGGCGTCTCGGAGTCATGCCGCGCAACCGCTCCGCGGCTCCGTCCCTGGAAGTGATCCGGCGTAGCAGTTCGACGGCGCCGCACTCGTGCAACCAGCGGCCACCGCGCTCGTCCCCCGGTTCCAGGATGCGGGTCAGCGCGGCTCTCGCCAGCCTCTCCCCCTCACGCGCCGCCGTACCCGGCCCCGCGCCAGGATCCGGGGCCCGCCCCGGAGGACACCCCGCCTCCGGCCCCGTGCCGCCGCCCGTACCCCGCTCGATCTCCGCCCCTGGCTCCGGCACCGGTACCGGCGGGTGCCCCGGTCCCCGTACCTGCCCGGGATCTGCCTGCGGAGTCATGACACCCCGGCCTTCGTCAGGCCGCCGCGCGGGATACCGGTGCGCAGTTCCAGCGCCACGGCGATGTCGGAGGCGTCGGGGCGGTCCGCGCCGCGCAGGTCGGCGACCGTCCACGCCACTCTGAGCACCCGGTCCAGGCCCCGCGCGGTGAGCAGGCCCCGCTCCATGTCCCGTTCGGCCTCCGCGAGCGCCCCCGGGGCCGGGACCAGCCGGGTACGCAGCTCGTGTCCGGGCACCTCGCTGTTGGTGCTCCACGCGGTGCCCGCCAGCCGCTCCGCGGCCCGCGCCCTGGCCTCCCTGACCCGGGCGGCGACGACGGCCGTCGGCTCTCCCCTGCCGCCCTGCCCCATCAGGTCCTTGCGCCGGACCGGGTCGACGGCCACCCGCAGATCCACCCGGTCGAGCAGGGGCCCGGAGAGCCTCGACTGATAGCGCCGGACCGTCGACGGCGCACATTCGCAGCCGGCGCCGGTGAGGGAGTACCGACCGCACGGGCAGGGATTGGCGGCCAGCACCATCAGGAATCTGGCGGGCAGCCGCACCACCCCGGCGCTGCGGGCCACCACCACATGTCCCGATTCCAGCGGCTGGCGCAACGCGTCCAGCACCCGCATGGAGAATTCCGGTGCCTCGTCCAGAAAGAGAATCCCCCGGTGGGCCAGGGAGACGGCACCGGGCCTCGGCAGCCCGTTGCCGCCGCCGACCAGTGACTGCATCGTCGCCGAGTGGTGCGGCGCGCAGTACGGCGCGCGGGTGATCAGTGGTTCCCCCGGTGGGAGGACGCCCGCCACCGAGTGCACCGCGGTGACTTCCAGGGACTCCTTCCTGGTCAGCGTCGGCAGGATCGCCGGAAGCCGCTCCGCCAGCATGGTCTTGCCGGCGCCCGGAGGTCCAGTGAGCAGCAGATGGTGGCAGCCCGCCGCCGCGACCTCCAGCGCCTTGCGGGGCCGCTCCTGGCCCGCCACGTCCATCAGATCCGACGGGTTGCCACCGCCCTGCCCGGGCCGGGCGAGCCCGGTGCCGATACCCGTGCCGGGCATCACCAGCCCGGACGGCATCGCGTCGGGGCGCCTCTCGTCGTGAGCCTCCGGCTCGTCCGGCACCGGCTCGTCGCAGAGCACCGCGATCAGCTGCCGCAGGCTCCGCACCCCGAGAACCGAGACCCCGGGCACCAGCGCGGCCTCTCCCGCGGTCTCCTCGGGCACGACGACCTGGCGGCACCCGGCCTCGGCCGCGGCGAGCACGGCCGGCAGCACGCCGCGCACCGGCCGCACCCTGCCGTCCAGCCCGAGTTCGCCGATCATCACCACATCGGCGATGGCGGCCGGGTCGATACGCTCGGCCGCGCCCAGCACCGCACAGGCGACCGCCACATCGAATCCGGAGCCGCCCTTCGGTACGGAGGCCGGTGACAGACCCACCGTGAGCTTCTTCTGTGGCCACTCGGCCCCGGAATTCACGACCGCGGCCCTCACCCGGTCCCGGCTCTCGGTCAGACTCTTGTCCGGCAGCCCCACCAGGGTGAACGCGGCCACCCCAGCCTCCAGGTCGGCCTGGACCTCCACGACCACGCCCTCGACGCCGACGAGCGCAACCGAACACGCGCGTGCGAACCCCATCAGGCCACCCCCCGCGCGTGCTCGGCGAGAGGTGCCCCGCGCCGGGGCAGCACCACTCCCACCAGGTCGATCCTGACCCCACCGGGCGGCGGCCCGCCGTGCCGGTCGAGCCAGATCCCGGCCAGCCGCCGCAGCCGCTCCGCCTTGGCGGGGGTGACGGCCGCCATCGGATGCTCGAAGGCGCTTGTCCTGCGGGTCTTCACCTCGCAGATCACGAGTGCGTCGCCGTCCATGGCGACGATGTCGATCTCACCGGCGCGACAGCGCCAGTTCCGTACCAGTACGGACATGCCGGCGTCGGTCAGCAGCCGTGCCGCCAGATCCTCGCCGTACCGCCCGAGTGCCCCCCGTGCGTTCATATCGGCACCACCTCCGGCACCGACTCTGCCGCGTCGGGTCCGGACTGGTGGATCTTGGTGGACAAGCTCGGAATTGTGGATAACCCGGCCACCCCAACGGGGGAATCACTCCCCCGGCGGAACGTCCTCAGCCACCCGGGAGTTCGAGATCGGTCTTGTTGAGCTCCTCGATGTTGACGTCCTTGAACGTCAGTACCCGTACCTGTTTGACGAACCGTGCGGGCCGGTACATGTCCCAGACCCAGGCGTCCGCCATCGATACCTCGAAGAACACCTCGCCCTGGACCGAGTGCACCTGCATCTCGTAGTCATTGGTGAGGTAGAAGCGCCGTTCGGTCTCGATCACGTATTTGAACAGACCGACGACGTCTCGGTACTCCCGGTAGAGCTTCAGCTCCATCTCGGTCTCGTACTTTTCGAGGTCCTCGGCGCTCATTGGCATGTTCCCCTTCAGCCGTGCGTGCCCCCATTGTGCGCCAGGCTTCGGTCCCCTGGGCACTCAAGCGATTTCGGGGTCCAGAAGCAGTGGCGTGCGAGGCGGGCCCTCGTCGAGCAGCGTGCGCAGCAACTCGGCGAGCCTGGTCGGGTACACCGTCTCACGTGCCGCCGACAGTTCGGCGGAGGTCCACCACCTCATACCCATGACACTTCGCTGCTCCAGCGCGGTCAGCCCCCTGGTGTCGGTGACGGTCTGCGTCGTACGCGCCAGGAAGTACCACTCGTCCTGGTTCCAGCGGCGCCCGTCGAACGGGAACGAGCACATCCGCTGCCAGAGGAGCGGTCCCAGTTCCACGTCGGTGATCCCGGTCTCCTCGGCGAGCTCGCGCAGGGCGGCCTGTTCCCGGGTCTCGTCGCCCTCCAGGCCGCCACCGGGGGTGAACCACCAGGTGCTCCCCGGGTCCTCCGGTTCGTACCCGTGCAGGAGGAGAATGCGGTCGTCGGGGTCCAGGAGCACCAGGCGGGCGACCTTCCGCTGCTCAGTGCCCACCGGTGGACACCTTTTCCCGCCTGTTCGGTGCCGAACGCCTGAACCGGGCCGCGATCGGCCCGTATGCCGTACCACCGAGGATGAGGATCAGTCCCGCCACCACGGCCCCGAGCTGGAGGCGCAGCGGCCCGGGCGAGGACACCCCGCCGGGGAGGGAGGCGAAGGTCTGCGGCCGCCCGATCATGCCGCTCAGCGGCCAGGCGATGGCGTCCACCCGGGCCTGCACCGCGCTGCGGGGTACGGAACCGTGCCCCGGGTCGTCCAGATGGATCCGGGAGTCCAGCGAGGCGGTGCGGTCGTCCCCGAGCAGGAAGAGCTGCCCCTGGGGCACATCGGCGGTGAAGTCGTTCCCCGAGGCAAGGCCCTTGGTCTGCAGATACGGTTCCTCAAGAGGTGTGCCGTTGAGGGTGAGCCGGCCCTTGTCGCAGCAGACGATCTTGTCGCCGCCGATGCCGACCACCCGCTTCACCATCGGCATGTCGCCCCACCCGGAGTCGGTGAAGACCACCACGTCACCCCGGCGCACCTCGCTGCCGTCGATCCGCTGTGCGAGCACTCGGTCACCGGCGTGCACCGTCGGTGTCATGGACTCGGTCGGCACGGTGTAGGGCTTGTAGACCACGGCCCCCCAGGCGAAGCCGCCGAGGAAGAGCACACAGCCCACGGCCACGGCCAGCCCCGACAGCATGCTGCCGAGCCGACCGTGGCCGTTGCCCGTACGTCCTGTTCCGCTCATCCCAGCGTCCCCCACCTCGGAGATCGACAATCGCTGATCCGAGTCGGCACCCTACCCGGCGGTACGTCCGCTGGTCAGCCTCCTGCGGCGCCAGAACACGAGCGGCAGCGCACCGGCTACGCCCAGTGCTCCGGGGGCCAGGGTCATCGCTGTGTTGACCATCGACTGGTCGTTGATCCCCGCCTGGTCGAAGGTCTTCGGGACCGGCAGGGTCGCCCAGCGGTTGACGGGCCAGGCCACCACGATGGCCCGGCCGACGACCTCGTCGTTGGAGACCGTGCCGCCACCCGGCAGTTCCTGGTGGTAACGGGAGTCGAGGGAGTTCTGGCGGTGGTCACCCATCACCCAGATCCGGCCCTCGGGCACCTTGATCGGACCGAACGGCTCGTCGTTGCAGGGAGTGTTTCCCGGGAAGATGTACGACTGGTCGTCCAGGGCCTTGCCATTGACCGTGACCGGGCCGTTCTTCTTGCACTCCACCGTGTCGCCGCCGATCGCGATGACCCGCTTGATCAGGTCCTTCTCCTCGACGGAGGGCATCAGCCCGATGAAGCTGAGGAACTTCTGCACGACGTTCGGATTCGGTGTCTGGGTGGTCTCGAGCCAACCGCCCGGGTCATGGAAGACCACGACCTCGCCCCGCTTGGGCTCCGCGCCGAACCAAGGAGTCAGCTTGTCCACCAGCACCCGGTCACCCCGCTGGAGGGTGTCCTGCATCGAGTCCGAGGGGATCGAGAACGCCTGGACGAGGAATGTCTTGATGAGCAGCGCGAGGACCAGGGCGATACCGATGAGGAGGGGCAGCTCCTTCCAGAAGGAGCGCGGCTTCTTGTCGGACGTGCCGCCGGTGCCGGAGGAGTCGTCATCCCCCTCCGCCCGGTCCGCCGCCCCGGCGGACTCCACGGCCTCCGGTTGGTCCGGCCGGTCCTCGGGTTCCTCGTGTCCGGATCGTGCGCCGACCGCCAAATCCCCCACATCCACTCCTTATTCCGTGCGTCCGCCTGCGCCCGAGCCGGTGCAGGCCCACCACTCCCATAACGAGCGGGAGTTCCGCAGGGGTCGGGAGAGGGATCGTTCTGTTGGGATCCTGGTACGACACACTATTCGACCGGCCCGACGCAGCAGGCGACCCGGCGCGCGCGTCAGAAATCGAGTCGAATGTTGCCGGTATCTCCAGTTTGCCCCAGTGGCCGAAGGGCCAGGCGATCACCACAGCGCGCCCCACGACCTCATCCTCGGAAACCGTGCCGTGTTCGGGCTCGTCCAGGTGGTAGCGCGAATCCGCCGAATTGGACCGATGGTCGCCCATCACGAAGATGCGGCCCGCCGGAACCTTTACCTCGAATTTGACGAGGGAGGGCGGATTACCGGGATACAGATAGGGCTCGTCGAGCGGCTCGCCATTGACCGTGATCCGGCCGTCCTTGTCGCAGCACTTCACCGTGTCGCCGCCCACTCCGATCACCCGTTTGATCAGATCCTGTTCGTCGTCGGACGGCAGCAGTCCGATGAAGGTCAGCACCTCCTTCACCTGCTTGACGACGACGGGCGACTCCTTCGTGCCGGTGTTCTCCTGCTGCAGCCAGCCGCCCGGATCCTTGAAGACGACGACTTCGCCGCGCTGCGGCCTGGATCCGAACCAGGGCGTCAGCTTGTCCACGAGCACCCGGTCGCCGATCCGGATGGTCTGCTCCATCGACCCCGACGGGATCACGAAGGCCTGCACCAGAAAGGTCTTGAGCACGAGCGCGATCACCAGTGCCACGGTGAGGAGAAGCGGAATCTCCCGGATCGCCGACCTGCGCCGCCGCCGCTTCACCTTGCGGGCCAGCTTGCGCCGTTCCGCCCTGGTCGGCAGTGAGCGGCCGGCCGGTCGGCCGCCGCTCGTCGGCGGTATCCCGGAGTCGCCCTGCCGCCGACCGCGGCTACCCACCGGACCCGCCCGTCGCCCGTGCGCCGGCGACGGCCGCGCCGTCCGGCAGCGAGCCCATCCTGCCCCACGGCAGGCCGATCCAGTCGACCCTGCCGATCACCTTGTCGACCGGAACCATGCCACCGCCCGGTTCTCCCAGGTGGTCACGCGAATCGCGGGAGTTGCCGCGATGGTCGCCCATCATCCACAGCGTGCCCTGGGGGACGATGACGTCGAAGCGCACCTCGGACGGGGCGTCTCCCGGGTACAGATAGCCCTCGTCGACCGCCGTGCCGTTCACCTCGATCCTTCCGCGCCTGTCGCAGCAGACGACCCGGTCGCCCCCTACCCCCACCACCCGCTTCACGTAGTCGGTCTGGGCAGGCTCTGCGAGTCCGACCGACGCTGCCGCCTTGTGCAGCAACCCGGTGACGGGGTTCTCCTCGGGGGCTTCCTGTACGAACGATCCGGTGCCGTCGAAGACCACCACATCGCCGCGCTGCGGTGCGGAGCCGAAGTCGTACGCGAGTTTGTTGACCAGCACCCGGTCCCCCACACGCAGCGTGGGCTCCATCGATCCGCTGGGGATCAGGAAGGGCTGCACCACGAAGGCGCCGAGGAGCAGTACGAAGACCGAGCAGATGGCCCCGGCCACGGCGGTGCGCCGCCACGACATCGAGGCGGTCAGCCGGTCCGGGATACGCGAGAAGCGCGACCCCTCCTGCGACCCGGTCGGGGGTGCGCAGGAGCGATCGCGCTCCGAGGGCTTGGCTTCCGTGTCCATCGGGGCCAGAGCTTAACCGGCTGTCCTGTGGACGCGGGAGTGAGCTCAGTGGTCGCGCTTCTCCTTGATCTTCGCGGCCTTGCCGCGCAGCTCACGGAGGTAGTACAGCTTGGCGCGACGGACGTCACCGCGGGTGACGAGCTCGATCTTCTCGAAGATCGGGCTGTGCACCGGGAAGGTGCGCTCGACGCCGACGCTGAAGGAGACCTTGCGGACCGTGAAGGTCTCGCTGACGCCCGCACCCTGGCGACGGATGACTACGCCCTTGAACTGCTGGATACGGGAGCGGTTGCCCTCGATCACGCGGACGTGGACGTTGACGGTGTCACCGGCGCGGAACGCCGGGACGTCGGTGCGCAGCGATGCGGCGTTGACGCCATCGAGCAGGGAAGACATGGTGTCTGCTTTCTTCGCCGATGCCACAGGTCATCGACGGGAGGTAGTGAGGATCTGGAAGCGCTGATCGCGTCGGACGGGCGTCGGGACCTTCCCCATGTGCATGGGGCCGGTCACTTCCCCCTGTGGCAGGGGCGCACGCCGGACGTACAGCAGCGGCCTATTCTTCCACGGCTTCCGGTCTGCGCCAAAATCGGCCACCGGGCTCCGGCGACCAGCCGAGTATGGAGAGGATCTCGCGGTCCTTCTTGTCGAAGCCGCTCGCCTCGCAGCGCTCGATGAGATCGGGCCGGTTGAGCGCGGTACGACGGAACGCCTCGTCCCGCCTCCACCGTGCGATCTTCCCGTGGTGACCGCTGAGCAGGACCTCCGGGATGCCTCGGCCGCGCCACTGGGGCGGCTTGGTGTAGACGGGTCCTTCCAGCAGGTCGGCCATCGCGCCGGGGGCGAAGGAGTCGTCCCGGTGCGATTCGGCGTTGCCGAGCACGCCGGGCAGCAACCGGGCCACCGCCTCCGTGATCACCAGTACCGCCGCTTCCCCTCCGGCCAGCACATAGTCGCCGATGGACACCTCGACAACCGGCATGCGGGTCGCGTACTCGTCCATCACCCGTCGGTCGATGCCCTCGTAACGGGCCGGTGTGAAGATCAGCCAGGGCCGCTCGGAGAGCTCCACGGCGAGTTCCTGGGTGAACGGGCGGCCGCTGGGGGTGGGGACCACGAGCACCGGGGAGTGCGCTCCGGCCTCGTACCCGCCCGCCAGCGCGTCGTCCAGGGCCTCGCCCCACGGCTCGGTCTTCATGACCATGCCGGGGCCGCCCCCGTACGGCGTGTCGTCGACCGTGTTGTGCCGGTCGTACGTCCAGTCCCGCAGGTCGTGCACGTGCACATCGAGGCGACCGCGTGCGCGGGCCTTGCCGACGAGGGAGACGTTCAGCGGTTCCAGGTACTCGGGGAAGATCGTGACGATGTCGAGGCGCATCAGGCGTCCTTCCCCGGCCCGGGCGTCTCGTCCCCGTCTTCTCCTGCGTCGTTCTCCGCGTCGCGCGAGGAGGCGATCACCGCCTGGGTCTCGTCGATCAGGCCGGGCGGCGGGGCGATCACCGCGCGCTGCTCCTCCAGATCGATCTCGGTGACGATCTCCTCGACGAACGGGATCATCACCTCGCTGCCGTCGGGCCGCTCGACGATGAAGAGGTCCTGGGAGGGCAGGTGGGAGATCTCGGTGATCCGGCCGATCTCGGTGCCGTCGGTGAGGACCACATCGAGGTCCATGAGCTGGTGGTCGTAGAACTCGTCGGGTTCCTCGGGGAGTTCCGCCGGGTCGACCTCGGCGATCAGGAGCGTGTTGCGCAGGGCCTCGGCGGCCGTACGGTCGCGTACTCCCTCGAAGCGCAGGAGCAGCCGCCCGCTGTGCACCCGGCCGGTCTCGATCGTCAGCGGTCCGGCGCCGGCCGGTTCGGTGGCGAGCACGGCCCCGGGCGCGAGCCGCAGCTCCGGCTCGTCCGTCCGCACCTCGACGGTGACCTCGCCCTTGACCCCATGGGCACGGCCGATCCGCGCGACTACCAACTGCACCTTGTGTCTCTCCTGTCATACGACGACGGGCCGGGGTGGGCGCTTGGCCCTCCCCGGCCCGTGCCGGTGTTCAACTCTGTCAGCGAACCTGATCCACATCGACGAGGTCGACACGGATACCGCGGCCGCCGATGGCGCCCACGACGGTACGCAGTGCGCGTGCGGTGCGGCCGTTGCGACCGATCACCTTACCGAGGTCGTCGGGGTGCACCCGGACCTCCAGCACGCGACCACGGCGCAGGTTGCGCGAGGCGACCTGCACATCGTCGGGGTTGTCGACGATGCCCTTCACGAGGTGCTCGAGAGCCTCCTCGAGCATGCTCAGGCCTCGGTCGACTCGGCCGACGCAGCTGCGTCAGCAGCCTCGTCCGCCTTCTTGTCGGACTTCTTCGCCTTCTGCGTGATGGCCTCGCCCTTGGCCTCCGTGGCGTCGCCCAGAGACTCGAACAGGGCGCGCTTGTCGGCCTTCGGCTCCGGCTGCAGCAGCGGCGCGGGGGCCGGGAGACCCTTGTGGGCCTGCCAGTCACCGGTGAGCTTCAGGATCGCGAGAACCGGCTCGGTCGGCTGGGCGCCGACGGACAGCCAGTACTGCGCACGCTCCGAGTTGACCTCGATGCGCGAGGGGTTCTGCACCGGGTGGTACAGGCCGATCTCCTCGATGGCCCGGCCGTCACGGCGGGTGCGGGAGTCGGCGACGACGATGCGGTAGTGAGGCGAACGGATCTTGCCCAGACGCTTCAGCTTGATCTTGACTGCCACGGAAGTGGTGTCTCCTGGTCTCTGCGTGGTTGGGCACAACGAAGATGCCACGTGGGGTTGCGGTACTCGGGTGCCCGATGGACGCGTCAGCCGGAGGAGAGAGGGGTCCTGTGCGACTGTCGAGTACAGCTAGCCATTGTGCCACACCCCATCGGGTCACCCCACCGCGACCGCGGCTTCCGGGATACGGAACGGCTTTCCGCAGCCACCGCAGACGATCGGCGCCTGCGCCAGGACCGAGGGGACGACGCGCACATTGCGTCCGCAGTCGCAGACGGCCTTGACGCGGACCCCTCCGCCGGAGGAGCCGTGCCGGGCGGCCGGGCCACGGAAGGAGCGCTTGGTGTCGGCGGCGGTGGCGACCGTGTGCGCCTTGAGGGCGCGCTGGAGCCGCTCGATCGTCGGCCGGTACCGGCGCTTCGCCTCGGGGTTGAGCGTGACCAGCGAGAAGCCACTGCTGGGATGGGGCTCCTCGGCGTGGTCGAGACCCAGCTCCTCGGCGATCGCAAGGAATCGACGGTTGTGGTAGCGGCCCGCGCGCGAGGTGTCACGGACACCTCTCGCGGCGGCGATGCCATGGACTGCCTCGTGGAGCAGTCGTTCGAAGGAGAGTTCCGCGCCACAGGCGGACGAGGACTCTCCGATCAGGGACTCTGGTGCGGCCAGATCCGGCAGCTCGGGGTGGTACCGCTGAATGTCGGCCCACGCCTGCGCCAGTTCTGCGGCAAGTACAGGTGGTGTCGTGCTCACGTCGTGAGAACGAGCGCAAGGGCCCCGGTGTTCCGATTCCGGGCCATCCCAAATAATTTGCACGTACCAGTCAGTTGCCATTCATACATCCTGACGAGGGCGGCTACGCCGATCTGTGGAGAAGTCTCACAGCTCGCACCAAGGTGGTGCGTAGACGCTCATACGTCCAGCTACGTAGTCGGCGGCCACGGGCGGCCCCGCGTCAGTAGGCGCGGGCCACCAGGGCGACAGTACCGGGGGTGTCGTCCGCCTCCGGAACCGACCCGTCCTCGGCAACCAGGCACCGCACGGACACGCCGTGCTCCGCGAGCCGGGCCTCCCCCGCCGGCCCGAGGGCCGACCAGCGGATACGTGCCCAGCCGCCCGCGGCCGCCGCTTCCACGGCCTCCGCCTCGGAGGAGACCTCGCGGGTGGACGACTCGCGCCGGCTCCGGGACTGGCGCAGCAGAGTCGCCTGGTCCTCCTCCAGGACCGCCGGGAGCAGGGCGGGCAGGGCCTCGATGGCCACCGGCTCCTTCCCGCCGGGGATCCGCCTGGCCAGCATCGCGGTGCCGTTCTCCAGATCGCGGGGCCCGACCTCGATCCGTACCGGCACTCCCTTCAGCTCCCAGTCGACCACGCGCCGGCCGAACGGGGTGGCGGTGCGGTCGTCGACCTCGGCCCGGATCCCCGCGGCCTGCAGCCGCTGCCCGATGGACCGGACCTCGGCGAGCACCGCTTCGTCCTCCTTGACCGCGAGGACGACCACCTGGACCGGCGCCAGCCGCGGCGGCACCCGCAGCCCGTGGTCGTCGCCGTGCACCATGATCAGGCCGCCGACCATACGGGTCGAGGAGCCCCACGAGGTCTGGTGAACCAACTCCTCCCGGCCCTCCCGGGACAGGTAGCGGGTGTGGAAGGCGCGGGCGAAGTTGGTGCCCAGCTCATGGCTGGTGCCCATCTGCAGGGCCTTGCCGTCGCCCGTCATCGCTTCGAGGGTGAGGGTGTTGACCGCGCCCGCGAACCGCTCGGCCGGGGTCTTGCGCCCCAGGACCACATCGATGCCCAGGACCTCGGCCATGAAGTCCGCGTAGACGTCACGGTGGATGTACGCGGCGTAGTCCCGGGCCTCCTCGGCTGTGGCGTGGGCGGTGTGCCCCTCCTGCCAGAGGAACTCCGTCGTACGGAGAAAGACCCGCGGACGCATCTCCCAACGCACGACGTTCGCCCACTGGTTGATCAACAGCGGCAGATCCCGGTAGCTCTGCACCCACTTCGAGAAATACTCGTTGATGATCGTTTCGGAGGTCGGCCGCACCACCACGGGCTCTTCGAGCTCCTTCCCGCCCCCGTGGGTCACGACCGCGAGCTCCGGCGCGAAGCCCTCGACGTGCTGGGCTTCGCGTGTCAGGTAAGACTGGGGGATGAAGAGCGGGAAGTAGGCGTTCCGGGCGCCGGCCTGTTTGATCCGGGCATCCATCTCCTGCTGCATCCGCTCCCACAGGCCGTACCCGTACGGCCTGATGACCATGGTGCCGCGCACCGGACCGTTGTCCGCGAGTTCGGCCTTGTTGATCAGATCCTGGTACCAGCGGGGAAAGTCCTCGGCCTGGGGCGTGAGAACGGGTGCCTTTGCCATGGCGCGCATCGTACGGCGACACCGCCCGCCACGCGGGGCGACGGGCCCTGCCTCCCCGGACGGTCCGCACAGACGCAGCACCGGAGCAGACGAGTACGGTCGTCCGACCCTGGGAAACGGGCTCGGACGACGCGGATTCACGGGTCGCTGAGACAGCGGCCCCTGGGAGCAGCGGCTCCTGGGAACACACGGGGGGAGCGGGCGCACACACCGGGGGCGCTCGGGCACGACCGATCGGACACGACTCGACCTCTCGGCGGATTGGAGCGCTTCCATGACCCCTACGCTCGTCCGGCACCACAGCTGCGCGGACCCGGCCACCTCGGTGGAATCCGGTGACCGCGCCCGGGACTGGGCCGAGATCCAGGAGCGCATGCTCGCACCTCTGTACGAAGCGGTCTACGAACGGCTCGAAGTGGGGACGGGCACCAGACTGCTCTCCCTCGGCTGCGGCTCCGGCCTCGCGCTGCTGATAGCGGCCGCGCGCGGCGCGCAGGTCACCGGCGTCGACACCGACCCCGAGCGGCTGGCACTCGCGCGCAACCTGCTGCTGCCCGATTCGGGGAGCGGCACCGGGCCCGCTGCCGGACGTCCGCGGGTCCTCGAAGGTGATCCGCCGTCGGCCGCTCCGGCCGACGGGACCCCGTACAACCTGATCACCGCGTTCACTCCGATCGGCTGCTCGCCCGGCGACGGGGAGAGGCTGGTGGACACGCTGCGGTCCGCGGTACCGCTGGCCGCTCGGGGCAGCACGGTCGTCCTGACCGGCTGGGGGCCGCCGGAGCGGTGCGCGGCGACGCCGGTGCTGCGGGTGGCGGGCCGGCTGGGTGGCGGGGCCCCGCGGCGCAGGGGTGGCTGGCGTCCGTCGGGCCGGGACGATCTGGAAGAGGTCGCGTTCCGGGCCGGCCTGAATCCGGACGGCTCCGGCCGGGTGGCGTGCCCGTTCGGGTACGCGGACCTGGACAGTGCGGTGCGGGGGCTGCTGTCGACGCGGTTCTTCGACACGGTGGTACGGGCGACGGACCGGGAGCGATTGGCGAAGGTGGTCGCCAAGGCCCTGCATCCGCACCGGCGCCGGGACGGCACGGTCTGGTTGCCGAACGTCTTCCGCTATCTCGTGTGCACCACGTGAGCCCGGCGCCACCGGCATCGGGTCGCTCGCCCGAGGAGGAACGGCGAGCGAAGACAGCAGCGACGGCGGGGGCAGCCCTGCGCCCCCCGCCCGCACATCCCTCGATGTCCGCCATATCCGCTCTTGCCAATATCCAGGATCCTGTTTATTGTCTGGATGGTGAACGACTTCGATGCCCGCTTCCTCACTCGGAACGGTCTCGCAGCCCAGCAGCTCGCCGTCCTGCTGCTCAACCATGAGCCGGACACCCGTCTGCCCCGCGTGCGCGACTTCGCCGAGGAACTGGGCTGTGGGAACGGAACGGTGCAGGCGGCCCTCCAACTGCTGGAGGACTCCGGGGCGATCGAGACGACCGCGCGGGGCCACCTCGGCACCTTCCTGGTGCGCTCGGACCGCGGCGTGCTGTGGCGCCTCTCGGGGCTCGGCACCCTGCTCGCCGCGATGCCGCTGCCGTACTCACGCAGGTACGAGGGTCTGGCGACCGGCCTGCGCACCGCCTTCGAGCAGGCGGGTGCTCCGTTCGCGATCACGTTCATGCGGGGCGCCGGGGCGCGTACGGCCGCCCTGCTGGAGGGCAAGGTCGACCTCGTCGTGCTGTCCCGCTTCGCGGCCGACCAGCTGATCGCCGAGCACCCGGTGGAGCTGGTCGCCGATCTCGGCCCCGCCACCTATGTGGGCGCGCACGGCATGCTGGTGCGGCACGGCGTCGACCTGGACTCCCCCGGACTGCGGGTGGCCGTCGACCACGCGTCCGAGGATCTGCGGATGCTCGTGGAGCGGACCTTCGCGGGCCGGGACGACATCGAGTGGCTGGAGGTCTCGTACATGCAGCTGCGCGACCTCTTCGCCCGCGACGAGGTGGACGCCACGGTCTGGAACCTGGACGAGGTGCAGGACCGGATCGGGCCCGGCATCGATGTGCTCCCGCTCGGCGACGAGGTCACCCGGGAGCTGTCGCTGCGCAACTCCAGCGCCGCCGTCATCGGCCGGACCCAGGGAGCGAAGGCCCTCGCCGCGGTGCGGGACTCGCTCGACCTGTCCCTGGTGACCCAGCTGCAGAGCGAAGTACTGCGGGGCGCACGCGTGCCCTCGTACTGACCCCCGATCTCCGACGGGGCCCCCGTCGGGCAGCTAGAAAATACAGAATCCTGGCTACTGGAGATATGAGGAGGATCGTCATGGACGACCAGCTCGCACTGCGGATCCAGCTCTTCCGCGAAGGCGGTCAGGTCCGGCCCGAGGTGGCCGACTTCGTCGCCGCCGAGCTGACCGCCCTCGAAGCCGACGGCCGCACCGTCACCGAAGCGACCGCGGGCATGCTGACGAGCCATCTGATGATGGCGCTCACCCGGCTCCTCGACGGCGAACCGATCGAACAGTTCCTCACCGACGAGGAGGTCGCCGCCGAACTGGCCGGCCACCCCGACGCCGTCGCACGCGCCCGCGCCGTATCCGCGCGGGCCGAACGGGAACTGGGCGCCGCGCTCCCCGAGTCCGAGGTCAACTTCCTCGGCATGCACCTGGCCGTACTGGCCTAGTGCCGTGGCAGGCAATGTTCGCCCGCGAAGGAGCGGCGTCCGGTGCGTGCTCTCGGTGTGCCGGCCGGAAGTCCTCGTACTGGACGTACGTGGGCTGTCGGCCGGGGCAGCGAGAGTGCGTGCCGGGCGTCGCGACGGGGCGAACGTTGCCTGCCACGGCACTGGCAGCCGCCGGCCACGGCCACCCCCTGACCGTCCGTCAGCCGTACGGACACACCCCGGGGGGACAGCACGACGCGCAGAGGCGCACAGCACCACGCACAGAGAAGAGACAGCAATGACGAAGATCCTCACCGGTGGAGTCGGCAAGGTCGAGGTCACGCAGGCCATCGGCAAGCTCGGGATCGACTCCCTCGACGTCGTGACCTCCAGCGACATGGACGCCGCGATGAAGCTCCGCGTCGGCCAGGCCGACTTCTACCTCGGTACGTGCCACACCGGCGCCGGCGCCTCCCTCGGCGTCCTCGTCGGACTCATGGGCGGCGCCGCCTGCCACACCTTCGGCCGCAGCGTGCCCACCGAGGAGGAGATCACCGCTCTGATCGCGGAGGGCAAGAAGGTCTTCGGCTTCTCGATGGACCAGATCGACGCCATCGCCCCTCTCATGGCGCGCGCCATCGCCGCCCGCGGCTGACCGGCCACCTCCCCCTCTCCCGGGCACGTAGGAGTAATTCATGAGCACCACCCTCGCCGCTGGGACCAGCCTCGACTTCACGCTGGCCCAGCAGCTGACCGTGATAGCCCTCTGTGCGCTGACGGCGTACATCTCGCACATGGCCCTGGCCGTCTTCAACGACGGTGTCCGGCCGTTCCTGCTGGACTTCATCCAGGGGCGTACCACGCGCAGCGCGACGACCGCGGTCTCGTTCGGTCTCTCCGCCGGATTCATCTTCGGGCTCGGTGCGCCGATGGCCCTCTCCACCGGGGTGCTCAACCCCTGGCTCGTCTTCCTGCCGACCGACATCCTCGGCATCCTGTCGCCGAAGAAGTGGCTCGCTCCGATCCTCGGCGGCGCGTGGGGCGCGGTCGTCGTCTTCGGGCTGAACGGCGCCAACAACGTCGCGCACGACCTGCCCGTCGACTTCATCACTGCCATGCAGCAGATGTCGACGCCGATCCTCTTCCTCTTCACGCTGTTCCCGGTGCTCGCCATCACCAAGCAGTTCGGCCGCAAGTGGGGCGGCATCGCGGGTGTTCTCGAACTCGCGCTGGTCGTCCTCACCATGAACGTCTGGCCGAAGATGTTCGCCGGGGCGCTGGCCATGGCCGTCGGTGTGCTGATGCTGATCGCTCTCGCCGTCGCCAAGGACGTGAAGCAGCGCAAGGCCGACCAGGCGGCCGGTACCAGCGTGGTCGTGCCGGACGACGACCCGATGGCCTCGCTGTTCAGTGCCAGCGCGGCCCGGCTGCGCAGGTACCTCCCGCTGTTCATGGTGCTCGGCGGCGGGGTCTGTCTGCTGGCCCAGATGCACATCTTCGGCGGTGGCGAGGCGACCAGCTTCCTGATCGCCAAGGGCCAGTACTCCGAGGCCGCCCAGGTCGACTTCTACCGTGTCTTCGGCTTCATCCCGCTGATCGCGACGACCGCGCTGGCCTCCGGCGCGTACGGCATCGCCGGATTCACGCTGGTGTACCCGATCGGCTACCTGCTGCCGAACCCGATCCTGGCCGTGGTCGTCGGTGCCGCCGTCTTCGCCGTCGAGGTCCTGGCCCTGTCGTACATCGGCAAGCTCCTCGGCAAGCTCCCCAGCGTCCGTGACTCCTCGGAGCACCTGCGCAGCGCGATCGGCGACACCCTGCAGCTCGCGATCCTCTTCGGTTCGCTGATGGCCGCCAACGCCATGGGCGGCGGTCTCGGCATCCTCATCGTCGGCGGGCTCTACCTGCTGAACGAGTCGATGGGCCGGCCGGTCGTCAAGATGGCCGCCGCTCCCGCCGCGGTGATCGTCGGCGGCATCGTCCTCAACCTCCTGTACTGGCTCGACCTGTTCACCCCGATCAAGGGCTGAGGCCGGCTACGTACACGAAGAAGGAAACCCCCCACGATGATTCCCCCCGCACCGCACGTCCTGCGCACCGTCACCGGTGATCTCGCAGTCGGTTCCGTGGCCGGCCCCGCCCTCGCCCATGAGCACCTCGTCCTCGACCTGGACCACAGGGGCGATGGCGCGGCCGTCCTCGATCCGGTCCGCCATGCCGCGGCGGTCACCGCCGAACTCGCCGTCCTGCGCGAGGAGTTCGGCCTCGCTCTCGTCGTCGAGCTGACCTGCCGCGGCATGGGCCGCGACATCGAGGCGCTGGCCCGCATCGCCCGGGACGCACGGATCGCCGTCGTCGCCGCGACCGGCTGGTACTACGAGCCGTTCCACACCCCGGAGATCGACGATGGCAGCGTCGAGGAGCTCACTGCCGTCCTCGTCCGGGAGATCGACGGCGGAATCGGTTCCACCGGTATCCGCCCCGGGGTGCTCGGCGAGATCGGCAGCCACGGCGACACCCCGACCGGGCCCGAGACCAAGGTGCTGCGCGCCAGCGCGCGAGCCGCCCTCGCCACCGGGCTCTCCGTCTCCACCCACGCCCAGCTCGGCCACGGCGGACTCGCCCAGCTGGAGCTGCTGACCGGCGAGGGCCTGCCGGCCCACCGCATCGCCATCGGCCACCAGGACCTGCTGGACGACCCGGCCGTCCACCGGGAACTCGCGGCGAGCGGGGCGTACGTGGCCTTCGACACCGTCGGCAAGGACAGCTACCAGAGCGACGACACCCGGCTGCGGCTGCTGCTCGCGCTCATCGAGGCCGGGCACGCCGACCGAGCACTGCTGAGCTGCGACATCTCCCGCCACGGCTACCTCCGCGACGAGGGCGGCCAGGGATACGGACATCTCTTCCGGAACTTCCTGCCCAGGGTCCGCGCGGCCGGTGTCGACGACGACCTGATCGACCTGATGACCCGCCGTAATCCGCTGCGCTTCCTGACCGGCGCGCGCGAGGAGAAGTCCTGACCATGAACCCCGTACTTCCGCAGACCTTTCCGCTCGCGACGGTGGAGCTGGACGACGCGATCGCCCGGCAGTTCCGGCTCCTGGAGGCCACCGCCGCGCACTTCGAGGGCCCCCAACTCTTCGAGGCGGACGCCGGTGTCGTCCCCGGACTCGGCCGCCCCCGCACCACCGCCCGGGTCGAAGCCGTGCTCGCGGACTTCTTCGGCGCCGAGGACGCCGCCTTCGTCCAGGGCGCCGGCACCGGCGCGATCCGTGCCGCGCTGAACGCCGCCGTACAGGCGGGCGACCCGCTGCTCATCCACCGGGCCCCCGTCTACCGCACCACCGAGGTCACCCTGCGCGGCATCGGTGTGGAGACCGTCGAGGTCGACTTCAACGACGCGCAGGCGCTGAACGAGGCGTTGGCATCCGGCCGGTTCCGCTGGGCCTACGTCCAGCACACCCGGCAGCGGCTCGCCGACTCCTACGACCCCGCCGAGGTCCTGGCCGCCTGCCGGGCCGCCGGAGTCCGCACCCTCGTGGACGACAACTACGCCGTCATGCGCACCCCGGCCGCAGGGGTGGAACTCGGCGCCGACGCCTCCTGCTTCTCCCTGTTCAAACTGCACGGCCCCGAAGGGGTCGGCATCGTGGTCGGCGCCCGCGATCTGGTCGAGCACATCCGCCGCGACAACTACTCCGGTGGCGGGCAGGTCCAGGGCCATCAGGCGCTCGACGCCCTGCGCGCCCTCACCCATGTACCGGTGATGTGGTCCGTGCAGTCGCGGGTCGGTGCCGAGGTCGCCGAGCGGCTCGCGGCGGGCGAGGTGGACGGTGTCGCCGAGGTGCGGATCGCCAACGCCCAGGACCGCTGCCTGCTGGTCCGCCTCGACCGGCCCGTCGCGAAGGAACTGCCCGCCGTCGCCGCCCGCTTCGGGGCGGCCCCGTACCCCGTGGGTTCCAACTCGCGTTACGAGATCGCGCCGCTCTTCTACCGCATGTCCAGCTCCGCGCTGGACGACTCCCCCGAGCTGGCCGACTGGACCGTACGCATCAACCCGATGCGGGCGGGCGCGGATCTCGTCATCGACATCCTGCGCCGCTCGCTCGACGCGCTGAACGACCCGAAGGACGACTGACCGTGTTCCTCGACACCGTGCTCACCCGCAACCCCGAGCTCGTCGACGCCGCGGCCTTGCTGCACCGGCGGGGTGACATCCCGCCGGACACGTATGTGATGGACCTCGACGCCGTCGAGGCCAACGCCGCGCTGCTGGCCGCCGAGGCCGAACGGCTCGGTATCAGCCTCTGGTTCGTCGTCAAACAGCTGGGCCGCAACCCCGAACTGATCAGGGCCGTCGCCCGGCACATCCCCCGGTCCGCCGCGATCGACCCGCCCGAGGCGCGTACGCTGCACGCCGCGGGCGCCCGGCCCGGCAACCTCGGCCACCTGGTCCAGATCCCGCGTCACGAGCTGCCCGAGATGCTGGCCTGGCGTCCCGAGACCGTCACGGTGTTCGACCTCGCGAACGCCCGGGCGGTGTCCGAGGCGGCCGAGCGGCTCGGCTTCGTCCAGGACGTGCTGGTCCGTCTCGAAGGCGCCGAGGGCACCGTCTACCCCGGCCAGGAGGGCGGCGTTCCGCTCCCCCGCCTCGACGCCTTCGCCGAAGCCGCCGAGCAGCTGCCCGGCATCCGGATCGCGGGCGTCACCGCCTTCCCGTGCGTCCTGTGCGACCCGGCGACCGGCACCCCCCGCGCCACCCCGTCGTTCGCGCTCGCGCTCAAGGCCCGCGAGGTCCTGGCCGCGCGGGGGCACGAGCACCTGAAGCTGAGCGCCCCCAGTGCCACCTCGATGGCCTCCCTCCCGCTGCTCGCCGAACTCGGCGCCACCCACGGCGAACCCGGTCACGCCCTCACCGGCACCACCCCGCTGCACGCGCTCGACCCGCACCAGCCGGAGAAGCCCGCGTACGTGTACGTCAGCGAGATCGCGCACACCCTCGACGACGGCCGCCCGGCGATCCGCGGCGGGGGCTTCTACGCCCGGTCCCACATCCGCAGCGCCCTGCTGCCCCGCACCGGCGTACGCCTCGGCGTCCAGGACGCGCCCGCCGAGAACATCGACTACTACCGGCTGCTCGACGCGCCCGCCGACGGCCAGGACGTCCAGCTCGGCGACACCGCGCTGCTCGCCTTCCGCACCCAGATCTTCGTCACCCGCTCGACCGTCGCCGTCGTCTCCGGGCTCGCCTCCGGCAGCCCCCGGCTGAACGGTCTGTACGACGCCCAGGGCCGGGCCCTGTGAGACCGGCCCCTGAACAGGAGGCACCCATGGCCAAGACCGTCATCGTCGTCATCGACGGATTCGGTGTCGGCGCCATGCCCGACGCGGGCGCCCTGCGCCCCGGCGACATCACCGCCGACACCTGCGGACACGTCCTCGACCACTGCCGCGAGGCCCTCGGCCGGCCGCTGCGCCTGCCAGTGCTCGGCTCGCTGGGGCTCGGCCTCGTCCACCCGCACCCGGACCTCGCCCGCCGGACCCCGCTGCCGGTGGCCGCGGGCCGTGCCGCGCTCGGCTACCCGGGCGCCGACACCTTCGCGGGTCACCAGACGATGATGGGCGCCGACTTCAGCCGGGTCACCGTGGCCCGGCTCGCCGACCACCTGGACGAGGTGACCGCCGCCCTCGAAGCGGCCGGTCACCAGGTCACCACGCTGGACGGCAAGCCCCTGCTCGCCGTCGACGGGGCGGTCCTCGTCCACGACAACCTGGAGGCCGACCCCGGGATCAACTGGAACGCCTCCGGCCGCCTGGAGGACCGGTCCTTCGACGGGCCCGGCGGGATCGTGGCGATCGCCCGGACCGTCCGCGCGGTCGCGCCGGTCGCCCGGGTCATCGCCGTCGGCGGGCACGCGGACGGCCCGCTGGCGCAGTTCGTGCGCCCCGGCGACGCGGGAACCGTCGGCCTCGACACCCCCGCCACCGGCTTCTACCGCAACGGCGGTCTGGAGGTCCAGCACCTGGGCGCCCCGCTCGACCACTCCCGCCAGCTTCCCGAGCTGGCCGCCCGCGCCGGCATCCCGGTCACCCTGGTGGGCAAGGCCGCGGACATCCTGGCCTGCGACGCGGCGCGCCGGCACCCGGCGGTGAAGACCGCCGACGTGTTCGCGCACACCCTCGAGGCGGTGCGTGCCACCGGGGACGCGCTCGTCGTCGCCAACGTCCAGGAGACCGACCTGGCCGGACACCAGCAGGACACCGAGCGCTACGGGCACCTGCTGGAACAGGTGGACGCCGGGCTCGCCGGGCTCCTGGCGCTGCTCGACCACCCCGGAGACCGGCTGATCGTCACCGGCGACCACGGGAACGACCCGACGATCGGGCACGCCTACCACACCCGTGAGTACGTGCCGGTGCTGATCCACCGGCCCGGCACGAACGGCGTGGAGCTGCTGCCCGACGCGGACAGTCTCGCCGACGTCGGCGCCACCGCGGCCCAGTCGCTGTCCCTCGACCCGGCGGGCCTGGCCAACGGCACCACGCTGCGGCCGGGACGGCTCGCCGCGTAGGACCGCGCGTACATGCCCGAGGGGCGCCCGCCGATGGCGGGCGCCCCTCGGGCATGTCGGGCCGGGCGGTCAGCCCATGAACTTCTTGAACTCGTCCGGCAGCTCGAAGTCCTTGCCCCCCTGCTCCGGCAGACCGAAGGCGCCGCCCTGCGCCGCCTGCTCACGACGGGCCGCGGCCGCCTGCTCCTCGGCCTTGCGCTTCATCGGGTTGCCGCTCTTGCGCTTGCCCTTGGCCTGCTTGACCTGCTTCTTCTGCCGGCCGGGACCGCCGCCCATGCCC
The DNA here is from genome assembly GCF_040680455.1 of Streptomyces sp. NPDC052052. Lineage (NCBI taxonomy): Bacteria > Bacillati > Actinomycetota > Actinomycetes > Kitasatosporales > Streptomycetaceae > Streptomyces > Streptomyces sp. NPDC052052. The sequence goes on from NZ_JBFAWU010000017.1 coordinate 129,332, forward strand.
GGGATCCCGGGCATCCCCGGCATGCCGCCGCCCTGGGCCATCTTCGACATCATCTTGCGCGCCTCGAAGAACCGCTCCACGAGGTTCTTCACAGCGCTGACCTCGACCCCGGAACCCTTGGCGATACGGGCCCGGCGAGAGCCGTTGATGATCGTCGGCTCGGCGCGTTCCTTCGGGGTCATCGACTTGATGATCGCGGCGGTGCGGTCCACGTCGCGCTCGTCGATGTTGTTGATCTGGTCCTTGATCTGCCCCATGCCGGGCAGCATCCCGAGCAGCTTGGAGATGGAGCCCATCTTCCGGACCTGCTCCATCTGGGCCAGGAAGTCGTCGAGCGTGAAGTCCTTGCCCTTGCTGGACGCCAGCTTGGAGGCCATCTTGGCGGCCTCTTCCTGGCTGAAGGTCTTCTCCGCCTGCTCGATCAGGGTGAGCAGGTCACCCATGTCGAGAATGCGGGACGCCATGCGGTCGGGGTGGAAGGCGTCGAAGTCCTCGAGCTTCTCACCGTTCGACGCGAACATGACCTGCTTGCCCGTGACGTGGGCGATCGAGAGGGCGGCACCACCGCGGGCGTCGCCGTCGAGCTTGGAGAGCACCACGCCGTCGAAGCCGACGCCGTCGCGGAAGGCCTCGGCGGTGTTGACCGCGTCCTGACCGATCATCGCGTCGACGACGAAGAGGATCTCGTCCGGGCTGACGGCGTCGCGGATGTCCGCGGCCTGCTGCATCAGTTCCTGGTCGATGCCGAGACGGCCGGCGGTGTCGACGATCACGACGTCGTACTGCTTGGACCGCGCGTACTCGATCGAGTCCTTGGCGACCTGGACCGGGTCGCCGACGCCGTTGCCCGGCTGCGGGGCGTACACCGCGACCCCGGCGCGGTCGGCGACCACGCTGAGCTGGTTGACGGCGTTGGGGCGCTGGAGGTCACAGGCGACGAGCAGCGGCGAGTGGCCCTGGCCCTTGAGCCAGAGGCCGAGCTTTCCGGCGAGGGTGGTCTTACCGGCACCCTGGAGACCCGCGAGCATGATCACGGTGGGCGGGGTCTTGGCGAACCGCAGCCGCCGGGTCTCGCCGCCGAGGATGCCGACGAGCTCCTCGTTGACGATCTTGACGACCTGCTGGGCGGGGTTCAGCGCCTGGGAGACCTCGGCGCCGCGCGCCCGCTCCTTGACGCTGGAGATGAAGGAGCGGACGACGGGCAGCGCGACGTCCGCCTCCAGCAGGGCGATACGGATCTCGCGGGCCGTGGCGTCGATGTCCGCCTCGGACAAGCGGCCCTTGCCCCGGAGGTTCTTGAAAGTCGCGGCAAGGCGGTCGGAGAGAGTATCGAACACGGCGCTCGTCGGTCCTCTGGGGTCGGGGTCGGTGGATCGCCCTCTAGGGTATCTGGCTCCGGGGTGCGAACGCCCTTGCCCGTCGAACCGGGCCGGGGACCGGGGCGGTCGCCCCTAGGGCGTGTTTCGAAAGTACCGCCTGCTCGGCGACGCCTGGCACGCACGCTCGCCGCGTTGTCGGGCTCACCCCGATACACCGGTATCGGGGCGACCCTCCGCCTTGCGATCGCACGCACCAGACGCCGCCGAGCCTGCCCTTCGGGCAGACGACGCCACTTTCGAAGCACGCCCTGGCCACGCCTCAGCGCAGGGCTTCCTCCAGAGCCTTGGCCAGAGCCGCCGCCTCCTCGTCCGGAAGCACACTGCCGTCCTCCCGGGTGACGTAGACCGTGTCCACCGCGTTCGCCCCCAGCGTCGACACATGCGCACTGCGCACCCGGACCTCGCACTGCTCCAGTGCCCGGCCGATCCGGTGCAGCAGCCCCGGGGCGTCCTGGGCCCGCACCTCGATCACCGTCGCCAGCTGTGAGGCGGCCGCCGCGACCGTCACCCGTGGCGGCGGGGCCTTCAGCCCGCGCCGCCGGGGGTAGGCGGCCTCGCGTTCGGCGAGGCGGGCCCGGATGTCCAGGGAGCCGTCGAGGACGCGCACCAGGTCGGCGCGCAACCGGGCGGCCTGCGGCAGGGAGCCGTACTCGGCCGCGACCCGCCAGCTGAGCAGCAGCAGGCCGGCGTCGGAGTCGGCCGCGCCGAGCTCGCTGGGGAGTTCCACGGCCCGCAGGTCGGCTGCCCGCACGGTGAGGCGGTGCAGGGCCAGCACGCCCGCCACCGCGGGAAGCACTCCGGGACGGTCCGGCAGGGCGATGAGGAGCTCGACGCCGACGGGTTCCGGTTCGCCGTCCTCCAGCGGGGGCTCGGCCTGGGTGTGCAGGGCGAGCACGGGTTCGCCGGTGCGCAGGGCCTCGACGGCTAGGCGTTCCTGTTCGGCGCTGGGGGCGGCGGGTTCCGGTTCCGCCGGGGCCCGGCCGGCGAGCACGGCGGCGACGCGTGCGACGAGGTCGGCGACGAGGGAGGCGCGCCAGCGGGACCAGGCGGCGGGCCCGGTGGCCAGTGCGTCGGCCTCGGTGAGGGCGTGCAGGAGCTCCAGGGTGGAGGGGGTGCCGACCGCGGTGGCGACGGCGCGGATGGCCGCCGGGTCGTCGAGGTCGCGGCGGGTGGCCGTCTCGACGAGCAGCAGGTGGTGGCGGACCAGGGTGGCGATGACGCCCACGTCGTGCTGGTCGAAGCCGATCCGGGCGGCCATGTCACGGGCGATGACCTCCCCGGCCACGGAGTGGTCGCCGGGCCAGCCCTTGCCGATGTCGTGCAGGAGCGCGGCGACGAGGAGGAGGTCGGGGCGGCCTACCCGCCGGGTGAGGGAGGAGGCGCGGACGGCCGCTTCGACGAGGTGGCGGTCGACGGTCCAGGTGTGCACGGGGTTGCGCTGGGGGCGGCAGTGGACGCGTTCCCAGTCGGGGAGCAGCCGGGTGATCAGCCCTTCGGCTTCGAGCGCCTCCCAGACGGGGACGGTGGCCTCGCCCGCGCCGAGGAGGGTGACGAGTTCCTCACGGGCCTCGGCGGGCCAGGGCACCGGCAGCGGACGTGCGGCGGTGGCGAGGTGGCGTACGACATGGCGGGAGAGCGGGAGCTCGGACTGGGCGGCCGCCGCGGCGGCGCGCAGGACGAGCACGGGGTCCCGGTCGGGGCGGGCGGAGCGGGCGAGGACGACTTCGCCGTCGGCCTCGACGACGCCTTCGGCGAGCGGTGTGCGTTCCACGGCGGCGGCCTTGCCGCCTCCGAGGATCGTGCGCAGCCGGGGGCGCGCGGAGCGGGCGCGCAGGACGCGGTTGACCTCGCGCCAGGTGACGTCGGTCGCGTACGAGATGGTGCGGGCGGCTTCGTACACCTGGCGGAGCAGCGCGTCCGCGTCGAGCAGGCCGAGGGCGCCGGCGACCTGGTCCTGTTCCTGGAGGGCGAGGCGGTCGGTGGCGCGGCCGCTGGTGAGGTGGAGGGCGTCGCGGGCGTCGAGGAGGATGCGGCGGGCTTCGGCGAGGCCCTCGCGGGGGGCGTCGGCGACCCAGGACGCGGCGACGGCGCGCAGGGCGACGACGTCGCGCAGTCCGCCCCGGGCCTCCTTGAGGTCGGGTTCGAGGAGGAACTGCAGCTCGCCCTGGCGTTCGGCGCGTTCGCGGCAGAGTTCGTCGAGGGCGGGCAGATGTTTGTGGGCCTGGTTGCGCCAGTCGGCGAGGACCGCGGTACGCAGGGCGGCGACGAGGCCGAGGTCTCCGGCGACGGGCCGGGCGTCGAGCAGCCCGAGCTGGGCCTTGAGGTCCTCGCCGGCCGTCCTGCGGGCTTCGGCGGGGGTGCGTACGGAGTGGTCGAGGGCGAGTCCGAGGTCCCAGACGGGGTACCAGATGCGGTCGGCGAGGGAGGCGAGGGCCCCGGCGTCGGCGCTTCCGTCGTGCAGGAGCAGGAGGTCGAGGTCGCTGCGCGGGGAGAGTTCGGCGCGGCCGTATCCGCCGACGGCGACGAGGGCGGCGCCGCGCACGCCGGTCTGTGCGGCCGCGGCGGTGAACAGCGCGGTGAGCCAGTCGTCGGTGAGGGAGGCGAGGGCGGAACGGCGCGGCGGCCCGGACCGCGTCTCCTCCTGGAGGAGACGCAACCGGGCCGCCGCGTAGCTGCTGGGTTCCGAGCCTTCGGATTCGGTGGTCACTTCGGTGCTCGTCACCCGGCTGCCTTTCGTTTCGGGAGCGTCGGTCAGAGTGCGTCCGGGCCGCGTTCGCCCGTACGTACGCGAATCGCGGTGTCGACCGGGACGCTCCAGACCTTCCCGTCACCGATCTTGCCGGTCCGGGCGGCCTTCACGACCACGTCGATGAGCTCGTCGGAGTCCTCGTCCTCGACGAGGACCTCGATGCGGATCTTGGGAACGAGGTCGACGGTGTACTCGGCACCCCGGTAGACCTCCGTGTGTCCGCGCTGACGCCCGTAGCCGCTGGCCTCCGTGACCGTGAGGCCCTGGACGCCGAAGGCCTGGAGGGCCTCCTTGATCTCGTCCAGCCGGTGCGGCTTCACGACTGCGGTGATGAGCTTCATGCGTCCACCTTCTTCGTCTGCGGGGCTGCCGGCGCGGAGGAGTTGGTGCGCGAGGCCGCGCCGCCGCCCGCTCCGCTGAAGTCGTACGCGGTCTCGGCGTGCTCGACCTGGTCGACGCCGGAGATCTCGTCGTCCTCGGAGACCCGCATCCCGATCGTCTTGTCCAGGAGGAAGGCGAGGACCGCGGAGACGACCAGAGAGTACGCGAGCACCGCGAAGACACCGACGGCCTGCTTGCCGAGCTGGTCGAGGCCGCCGCCGTAGAAGAGGCCCTTGGCGTCGGACTGGACACCGCCGGTGGCGAAGAAGCCGACGAGGAGGGAACCGATGACACCGCCGACGAGGTGGACGCCGACGACGTCCAGGGAGTCGTCGTAGCCGAACTTGTACTTCAGTCCGACGGCCATGGCGCAGACGACACCGGCGATGGCGCCGACCGCGATCGCGCCGAGCGGGCTGACGCAACCGCCGGACGGGGTGATGGCGACGAGACCGGCGACCGCGCCGGAGGCCGCGCCGAGCGTGGTGAAGGAGCCGTGGCGGATCTTCTCGTACCCGAGCCAGGCGAGCATCGCGGCACCGGTGGCGACCTGGGTGTTGACGAACATGACCGCGCCGACGCCGTCGTCGTTGCCGAGCCACGATCCGGCGTTGAAGCCGAACCAGCCGAACCAGAGCAGTCCGGCACCGAGCATCACCAGCGGGAGGCTGTGCGGCCGCATCGGGTCCTTCTTGAAGCCGACGCGCTTGCCGATGACGAGGATCACGCCGAGTGCCGCGGCACCCGCGTTGATGTGGACGGCCGTACCGCCGGCGAAGTCGATGACGCCGAGGTCGAAGAGCCAGCCGCCTGCGCCCCACACCCAGTGCGCGACGGGGAAGTAGACAACGGTCACCCACAGCGTGAGGAACAGGGCCCAGGAGGTGAACTTCACCCGGTCGGCGAGGGCGCCGCTTATCAGGGCAGGGGTGAGGATGGCGAACATCAGCTGGAAGACGGCGAACACGTAGACAGGGATCGTGTAGCCGTCCCAGAGCTCGGTGACACCGATCCCGCTGAGACCGAAGTAGTCCGAGCTCCAGCCGATGACGGAGCCGACATCGGAGCCGAAGGCAAGGCTGAATCCGTAGAGCACCCACAGGACCGAGACGATCCCGAGGCTGATGAAGCTCATCATCAGCATGTTGAGAGTGCTCTTGACGCGGACCATGCCTCCGTAGAAGAAGGCCAGGGCAGGGGTCATGAGCATCACCAGGGCGGAGCAGATGAGCATGAACCCGGTGTTGGCGGCAGACAGCGTCGGGGCTTCTGCGGCTAGCGTCGTGATGCCTGGGGGCATCGGCGTCTCCTCGTCGTCGGTGCGGCCGCGTGCGGGCGATGGGGGGAAGGGACCCCGTGCGGGACCACTGGGAAAAGGTGCGGGCCGGTTATGCGCCATGAGCCTCGCCCAGCGCCGTTTCCACCGATGCCGCACGGTGTTTCGCGGCAGTGACGAAGAGAATCGGCGTGTTACGTCTCCATGAACCGACCGTGGCGTGTCCGGGGCCTGCGCCACTCTGTGGTCCGGGCCGCATACGGTGCGGTTACGACTCTCCCGTACGGGCAGGACAACGCGAACCGGCCACGCCGACCACCCGTTGACCTGGCCATGGGGGAGCCGGAGTCGGTCTGTGCGGGGTGGTCGCCGTGGCCGGGGTCGAAGGTGCGGCTCAGACCGCTTCCGCGGTCTCGGGCAGCTGCTCGGTGAGGAGATCGGTGAGCCCGGCGACTGCGGAAACGTCCCCGAAGTCCCTGGCCGCGATGTCGACGGTCTTGCGGAGCCGGGTGTTGACGCGCTCGGAGCGGACCTTCCTGGCGACGTGCAACGCCTGCTTGGCCAGCACCGTGGACTGCTCGGGCTCGCGCTGGAGCAGATGGACGGTGGCGAGGCCGATCAGGTTGAGTGCGTAGGACCGCTGGTGCTCGTCGTCCTCGCCGAAGAGCTGGACGGCCTTCTCCATGAGGGGTGAGGCGAGCGCGGCGTACGTGGGGCTGCGGCCCGCGACATAGGCGAGGTCGCGGTACGAGTGGGAGTTCTCGCCGTTGAGCTCGGCCTCCGAGAAGAAGCGGATCCAGTCGGGCTCGGGCTCGCCGTCGATCCCCACGTCGAGGAAGGTGTCCTCGGCCATCCGGACGGCACGTCGGCACTTGCTCGGCTGACCCATGTTGGCGTACGCGCGGGCCTCCATCGCATACAGCATGGCCTGGGTGCGCGGGGTGGCGCAGTCCCGGCTGCCGTATTGCGCCAGATGGATGAGTTCGAGGGCGTCGTCGGGCCGTCCGAGGTGGATCATCTGGCGGCTCATGCTGGACAGGACGTACGAGCCGAGGGGTTTGTCACCGGCCTCTTTCGAGGCGTGCAGCGCGAGGACGAAGTACTTCTGGGCGGTGGGATGGAGGCCCACGTCGTAGCTCATCCAGCCCGCCAGCTCCGCCAGCTCCGCCGCGCAGCGGAACAGCCGCTTGGCGGTGGCGGCCGGCTGCGGTTCCTGTAAGAGGTCGGTCACCTCGTGGAGTTGTCCGACGACGGCCTTGCGGCGCAGTCCGCCTCCGCACTGTGCGTCCCACTGGCGGAACATCACGGTGGTGGACTCCAGCAGGTCGAGCTCGGGGGCGGAGAGCCTGGAGGGGCGGCGGTCCGTCGCGGCCGGCTCCGGAACCGTGGGCCCGGTGGCGGCGACGGGCACCAGCCACCGCTGCATGGGTTCGATCAAGGCGGGCCCCGCGGCGAGCGCGAGCGAGGAGCCGAGAAAACCACGGCGGGCGAGCATGAGATCGCTGCGGGAGAACTCGCTGAGCAGAGCCACGGTCTGCGGGCCCGCCCAGGGCAGGTCGATGCCGGACACGGACGGTGACTGGTGCGTGGCGGGCAGCCCGAGGTCCTCGATGGCGACGACGGAACCGAAGCGCTCCGAGAAGAGCTCGGAGAGGATGCGCGGGATCGGCTCGCGCGGCCGCTCCCCGTCGAGCCAGCGCCGCACCCGGGAGGTGTCGGTGCTGATGTGGTGGGCGCCCATCTGACGGGCCCGGCGGTTCACCTGGCGCGCCAGCTCGCCCTTCGACCAGCCGCTGCGCACGAACCATGAGCTCAACTGCTCATTGGGGCGCTTTCCGGCACTCGAATCACCCGCGCCGCTGCCACTCACTGGAACGCCCCCATCCGGCTGAATACTGTCGCGCGAACCAATATCAGAAGGGCCTGATCGCCTGCCACTCACACGAAGGCTGTGCACGATCGAACAAAAAATCGGAATGCCTCCGGCATACCCACGCACGCACCTACTGCCACGGTTCGCGTACCGACGGTAATCCTACGATCACCGCCGCTGCGAGGGCGTCGGCGGAATCGCCACCATTCGCCACCCCTTCGAATGAACGCCACCGTCGCCGGGCGCGATTCACTTGACACAGGACGATCGGCAGTGGGCGCAGTGATGCGCGGCAGAGCGCGTCGGCCGGATCGCACGCCCCGGAGCGCACCGGGGCGCCAGGGGTCGACGGTGTCGATGGTGTCGGCGGCGTCGACGACGTGCCGCGATCGCGCTCCGCAACGTAACCACCCGCGACCGGGAGACGTTGGAGGGGGCATGGGCTTCTCGATCGGCGGCATCCGCGAGATGCGCACCGGCTCACGGCGCCGCGCCCGTGCGGCCGAGTGCACGGCAGTGGCCGAGTACACAGGACTGTGGGGCTGGGCCGTCGCACCGGGCGCCCGCGCCTCGGCCGGCCGCTGCTCGTGCGGGGAGGCGCAGTGCCCGTCCCCCGGCGCCCATCCGCTGGACTTCGCTCCCGAGATCCCCGCAGGGGCCGCACTCGACACGGTGGCGGACGCATGGGCCCGGGTGCCGGGCGCCTCGATGCTGCTCCCGGTGGGCCGCAGCTTCGACATCCTCGACGTCGCCGAATCGGCCGGGCGGCGGGCCCTGGTACGCATGGAGCGGATGGGGCTGCCGCTCGGCCCGGTCACGGTGACACCGGCCGGCCGGGCACAGTTCTTCGTGGCCCCGGGGGCCGCCGCCGAGCTCCCCCGGCTGCTCTACCGGCTGGGGTGGGACGACGCGCGGCTGGACCTGCGGGCCCTCGGCCCCGGCTGCCACATCACCGCCCCGCCTTCCGACGAGGGCGGCCTCGGTCCGGTCCGGTGGCTGCGCCCGCCGACGCTGGACACCGCGGCCGCGCTGCCCCAGGCGCGGCTGCTGCTGGGCACGCTGGCGTACAGCTGCCATCGCGCGCCCCCGCGCGGCTGAGCCGCCTCGGCTCAGGGTGGATCCGGGCGCGCACAGTCGCCCGGCCCGCGGCCGAGCCGGACAGCAGAAGAGCCCGACCGCGGGTGCGTCCTGCGGTCGGGCTCTTCCTGGTGCGTGCGGCGGTCAGTCCCCGATCAGGGCGTCCACGAACGCCCCCGGCTCGAACGGAGCCAGGTCGTCCGGCCCCTCGCCGAGACCGATCAGCTTCACCGGGACACCCAGCTCGCGCTGGACGGCGACGACGATGCCGCCCTTGGCGGTGCCGTCCAGCTTGGTGAGCACGATGCCGGTGATGTCGACGACCTCGGCGAACACACGGGCCTGCACCAGGCCGTTCTGCCCGGTCGTGGCGTCGAGGACGAGCAGGATCTCGTCGAGCGGACCGTGCTTCTCCACGACGCGCTTGACCTTGCCGAGCTCGTCCATGAGCCCGGTCTTGGTGTGCAGCCGTCCCGCGGTGTCGATGAGGACGACATCGGCGCCCTCGGCGATCCCTTCCTTCACCGCATCGAAGGCGATCGACGCGGGGTCGCCTCCCTCGGGCCCACGCACGGTGCGGGCGCCGACGCGCTCGCCCCAGGTCTGCAGCTGATCGGCGGCGGCGGCCCGGAAGGTGTCGGCCGCGCCGAGGACGACGCTGCGGCCGTCGGCGACGAGCACCCGGGCCAGCTTGCCGGTGGTGGTCGTCTTGCCGGTTCCGTTGACGCCGACGACCATCACGACACCGGGGGTGTCGACGCCGCTCTCCGTCTTGACCTCACGGTCGAAGTCGGTGCCGAGCAGGGTGAGGAGCTCTTCGCGCAGCAGCGCGCGCACCCCTTCGGGGGTACGGGTGCCGAGCACCCGGACGCGTTCCCGGAGCCGCTCCACCAGCTCCTGGGTGGGCGCGACACCGACATCGGCGGTGAGGAGGGTGTCCTCGATCTCCTCCCAGGTGTCCTCGTCGAGGTTGTCGCGGGACAGCAGCGTGAGCAGCCCCTTGCCGAGGGAGTTCTGCGAGCGGGCGAGCCGGGCACGCAGCCGCACCAGCCGGCCCGCGGTGGGCTCGGGCACCTCCACCGCGGGGGCGGCGGGCACCTCCTCCTCGACGGCCTCGGGGGCCTCCTCGACCGGGGCCTCGGCCGAGGGAGGAGCGACCTCCTCGATGGTGCGGCGCGGTTCCTCGCGCGGCGTTTCGGCTTCCTCACCGACATGGGGCTCGGCGGGAGGAGTGATGGTCGGCGTGCTCGACGGCGCCGGGGGCAGCTGCTTCTTCTTGCGGCCGCTGACCACGAGCCCGCTGATCACGCCGACCGCGACCAGTGCGATGACTACAGCAAGGATGACGAATTCCATAACCCACCCAGTATCAGTCACGTCCGACCGTGGAAGCTGCCCCGAAGGATCACCTCCACACCCCCATGCCCCTTATGCACCTTTTGGTGGTACATCGCACTCCACGCCGCGAGGCTCCACGAAACCCCCGAAGACCCCTGGGGACCCGAGCCCCCGGACAGTGCACCGGCCGGGCCGGAAAACCCCTCGCCCAGCCCGGAGCGGAGGCGACACACCCCTACACTTCTGACGCTGCGTCAGATAACGTCCCGCCCCCGATCCCGCCCGACCAAGGGACACGTCTCATGGCCTTCACAGTGGTCCGGTTCAATCTCGTCGACCCGAACGCCACCCCGACGTCGCTCTCGGCCCGCTACCGCGCCGCGCTGGAGATGGCCGCGTACGCCGACGGGCACGGCGTCGACACCGTGCAGACCGAGGAGCACCACGGCACCGCCAACTCCTGGCTGCCCTCCCCCTTCGTCTTCGCCGGCTCGGTCCTCGGCGCCACCCGTCGGATCACGGTCACCGTCTCGGCGGCCATCGGGCCGCTGCACGATCCACTGCGGCTGGCCGAGGACATCGCGGTTCTGGACCTGCTGAGCGCGGGCCGGCTGGTCACGGTGGCCGGGATCGGCTACCGGCCCGAGGAGTACGAACAGGCCGGTGTCGAATGGGGCAGGCGGGGCCGGCTCCAGGACGAACTCCTGCAGACGCTCCTGCGCGCGTGGACCGGGGAACCGTTCCCGTACCGGGGCCGTACGGTCCGGATCACGCCGCGCCCGTACACCCAGCCGCATCCGCTCCTGCTGGTGGGCGGAAGTTCGCGAGCGTCGGCGCGGCGGGCCGCCCGGTTCGGGCTGCCGTTCTTCCCGAGCGCGCACCTGCCGGAGCTGGAGGCGTACTACCAGCAGCAGTGTGCGCGTTTCCGGACGGATGGCTTCTGCATGATGCCGTCCGCCGAGATTCCGCTGCTGCATGTGTCCGAGGATCCGGAGCGGACCTGGGCCCGGTACGGGGAGCACTTCCTGCACGAGGCCCGTACGTACGCCTCGTGGCAGTCCAAGGACATCCGCTCGGCCGTGCGGTCCGCCGCGACGACGGTGGCGGAGCTGCGGGACGAAGGGGTCTACCGGGTCGTCACCCCGGACGAGTGCGCGGGCCTGGCCGGGGAGCTGGACAGTCTGGTCCTGCATCCGCTGTGCGGCGGGATGCCGGTCGAGGAGGGGTGGCGCAGCCTGCGGCTGTTCTGCGCGGCGGTCGAACGCCGACCGGACGGGCCCGGCGGGCCCGGGGCAGCCGCGTGAAGCAGCTGCGCGACGGCAGGGATCAGCCCATCTCCTCCAGCGCCTTGCCCTTGGTCTCCCTCACGAACTTGAGCACGAAGGGGATCGAGAGCGTGGCGAAGCAGGCGTAGATGATGTACGTGCCCGAGAGGTTCCAGCTGGACAGGCTCGGGAAGGTCGCGGTGATCGCCCAGTTGGCAATCCACTGGGCGGACGCGGCGACGCCGAGCGCGGCGGCACGGATCCGGTTCGGGAACATCTCGCCGAGGAAGACCCAGACCACGACTCCCCACGACAGGGCGAAGAAGAGCACGAACACATGGGCCGCGAGGAGTGCCACGATGCCGTGGGGGTGGGGCAGCTTGCCGTTCACCAGGTGGGCGGAGAAGGCCCAGGCCTCGAAGGCCAGTGCGATGGCCATACCGGTGGAGCCGACCAGTGCGAGCGGTTTGCGGCCCACCCGGTCCACCAGCACCATCGCGATCACGGTACCGATGATGTTGACGATCGACGTGGTGAACGAGTAGAAGAACGACTGCGTCGGGTCGATGCCCACGGACTGCCACAGCGTCGCCGAGTAGTAGAACGCCACATTGATGCCGACGAGCTGCTGGAAGACCGAGAGGCCGATGCCGACCCAGACGATCGGCAGGAGGCCGAAGCGACCGCCGAGCAGATCCTTGAACGTGGACTTCCGCTCACGGCGCATGGCGGTCTCGATCTCGGCCACCCGGGCGTCGAGGTCGACGTTCTTGCCCTCGACCTCTTCGAGGACCCGACGGGCCCGGTCCAGCTTGCCGACCGAGATCAGGAATCGCGGCGACTCGGGGATCGCGAACGACAGGAGCCCGTACAGGGCGGCCGGGACGACCATCACTCCGAGCATCCACTGCCAGGCCTCGATACCGCCGATATTGCCGCGCTGGTCCCCGTCGGCGAACTGCAGAATGCCGTAGTTCACCAGCTGGGAGATGGCGATGCCGATGACGATCGCCGCCTGCTGGAAGGAGCCGAGCCGGCCGCGGTAGGCGGGCGGCGCGACCTCGGCGATGTAGGCCGGGCCGATCACCGACGCCATGCCGATGGCGAAGCCGCCGATGATGCGCCACATCGCCAGGTCCCAGAGCGCGAACGGGAGCGCGGAGCCGACGGCGCTGATGGTGAAGAGCGCGGCGGCGATCCGCATGCAGTGGATGCGGCCGATGCGGTCGGCGATGCGCCCCGCCGTGGCCGCGCCGATCGCACAGCCGATCAGGGCGATGGCGATGACCTGGGCGAGGGTTCCCGGACCGATGTCGTACCGGCTGCGGATCGCCTCGACGGCGCCGTTGATGACGGAGCTGTCGTAGCCGAACAGGAAGCCGCCCATGGCGGCGGCCGCCGTGATGAACACGACATGGCCGAGGTGCTCAGGATGGGCCTCCTGGGCTCCGGACGCCGATCCCTGCGCTGTGCTGGTCACATGTACTCCTGATGCCTGGCCACGGCTTTCTTCCCAGTGGCGCACAGGTTTGCGATCACCACCACTCGAACCGGAGAACGGCACGACGGACGTACGGGTGCGCATCCCGGATTTCGCATGGGTGAGCGCGTCACGGACGAAGGAGCGTCAGGAACACCGAAAGGCGCAGGGGATCACCGAGGATTCGGCCGGCGGGTCAGCGGAGCCGCTGGCTGATGACCTTGGAAACGCCGTCCCCCTGCATCGAGACGCCGTACAGCGCGTCGGCGACCTCCATCGTCCGCTTCTGGTGCGTGATCACGATCAGCTGGGAACTCTCCTGGAGCTCCTCCATGATCCGGATCAGCCGCTGGAGATTGGTGTCGTCGAGCGCCGCCTCGACCTCGTCCATCACATAGAACGGGCTCGGCCTGGCCTTGAAGATCGAGACCAGCAGCGCCACCGCCGTGAGCGAGCGTTCCCCGCCGGAGAGCAGCGAGAGCCGCTTGACCTTCTTGCCGGGCGGCCGGGCCTCGACGTCCACACCGGTCGCGAGCATGTTGTCCGGGTCGGTCAGGACGAGCCGCCCCTCGCCCCCCGGGAAGAGCCGTGAGAAGACGCCCTCGAACTCGCGAGCCGTGTCCCGGTACGCCTCGGTGAACACCTGCTCGACCCGCTCGTCGACCTCCTTGACCACCTGTATCAGATCGGCCCGGGTCTTCTTCAGGTCTTCGAGCTGTTCGGAGAGGAACTTGTGCCGCTCCTCCAGCGCCGAGAACTCCTCGAGGGCGAGCGGATTCACCTTTCCGAGTTGCTGATAGGCCCGTTCGGCCGCCTTCAGCCGCTTCTCCTGCTCGGTCCGGACGAAGGGCTTCGGCTGATTGCGCGGATGCTCCGGGTCCTGCGGCAGTTCCTCGCCGTCGGCGGCCGGTGACGGCGGTACGAGCTCGTCGGGGCCGTACTCGGCGACCAGACCGGCCGGCTCGACCCCCAGCTCCTCCAGTGCCTTCGTCTCCAGCTGCTCCATCCGCAGCCGCTTCTCGGCCCCGAGCACCTCGCCGCGGTGGACGGAGTCGGTGAGCTTGTCCAGCTCGCTCTTGAGCTCACGGCCCTGGTTGCGCTCGGCCGTCAGTCCCCGTTCCCGCTCCTCCTTCGCCGCCTCGGCCGCGACCCGTTCCTGCTCGGCCCGTACGACGGACACCTCGACATGAGCCAGCAGCTGACGTGCGCCGGACGCGACGGCGGAGGCCACTGCCGCCTCGTGCCGCAGCCTGGCGCGGCGCTGCTCGGCACGGGCCCGGGCCTCGCGTTCGGCGCGGGCACCCCGGTCGAGGGCGTCGGCACGGCCCGCGAGCCCCTTGACCCGCTCCTCATGGGTACGCACCTGGAGGCGCGCCTCCATCTCGGTCTGACGGGCGTTGGCGCCATCGGCGGCGAGCCGGTCGCGTACGGAGGTGTCCGGCTCCTCGTCGACCGGCATCTCCTCGGCGACGAGCAGCCGCTCGGCCAACACCTCGGCCTCCTCCGTCGCCCGCTCCAGCGCCTCCTGGGCCCGGGCGGCGGACGCGGCCATCCGCTCGGCCTCACCGGCGGCGCCACGTGCCTGACCGGCCAGACGCCCGAGCTGCTGGGCCACCCCGGACTTCTCCCGGTCGGCGGCCCGACGCCGCTCCCCCAGCTCCTCGACCAGCCGGGCGCTTGCGCCGCGCCGCTCCCCCGCGAGCCGCTGGGCCTCCGTCAACTCCTCGCAGAGCACGGCCAGTTCCTCCAGCTGTGCGGCGGCCTCGTCGACCGAAGCCTGCACTTCCAGGAGGCTCGGCGCCCCGGCGGAGCCACCGTGCGCGAAGTGCGCCGAGAGGATGTCGCCCTCGGCGGTGACGGCCGTCAGCCCGGGGTGCAGGGCGACGAGATCCTCGGCGTCCTCCAGGGTGCCGACCACCACCATGTCCCGCACCAGCCTTCGCACGGCGCCCACCAGTTCGACCGGGCCGCGGACAAGACCGGCCACGGCAAGCGGCCCTGCGGCGGACGGATCGGTCACACCCACTCCGTCGACGCCCAAGGCGCCGCCGGTACCAGAGTCACCGCCAGAATCAGAGACACCGCCAGAATCAGAGGCATCGCCAGTTTCGGAGACGTCCCGCCGTTCGGATGCCCCGCCCAGCAGCAGCGCGGCCCGCCCCGCGTCCTGCTTGCGCAGCAGCCGGATCGCCTCCGCCGCCGTCGTGGGGTCCGCCACCGCGACGGCGTCCGCCGCCGCGCCCAGGGCCGCGGCCACCGCGACCTCGTGGCCCGGCGCCACCGTCAGGAGTTCCGCGGCCGGTCCGAGCAGACCCGACAGGCGGTCCCGCGCACCCAGGAGCACCCCCGTGCCGTCCTTGCGGCGCAGTCCGAGGGCGAGTGCCTCGTGACGGGCGGCGACCGCCGCCCGCTTCCGTTCGGCGGCGGTGGCGGCCTCCCGGGCCTCGGAGTGCGCCGCCTGGGCCCGGGCGAGTTCCTGTTGGGCGGCCTCGTGCTGCTCGCCCAGCTCCGCGTCGTCCGCGTCCAGCCCTTCGACCTCGGCCTTGAGCTGTTCGTACTCCTCCTGGGCGGCGACCGCCCGCTCCTGCGCCTCGTCCCGGGAAGCGGCCAGCCGGTCGATCTCCGCCTGCGCCGAACCCGCCCTGCTGCGGGCAGCATTGACCTGCCCGTTCAGCCGGGCGAGCCCCTCGCGGCGGTCCGCGATGGCGCGGGCGGCATCCTTGAGCCTGCGCTCCTCGACCGCCAACTGCCGTTCCAGTTCGGCGCGGTGCGCGGACGTGTCCTCCAGCGCGCGCTCGGCGGCCTCCAGCGCGGCCTCCAGTTCCGCCTCCTGCTCACGGATCCGGGCGGCCTCCCGCTCCATGCTCTCGGGGTCCCGGAACCCGGTGCCGCGCCGCTCCTCCTCGGGCGCCGCGTTCGCGCTCTTCACCCGCGCGTCGGCCAGCGAGACCGTGCCGCGCACCCGTTCGGCCAGCTGCGACAGCTCGTACCAGGTCTGCTGGGCCCGCTGCAGCCGCGGCACCAGCCGCCGCACCTCGTCCTCCAGCTCCGCCTCACGCGTCAGGGCCGCCTTGAGGTTCGCCTCCGCGGTCTCCCTGCGCTGCTTGAGCGCGGCCTCGTCGGCGATCTCGGTCTGCAGCGCGGTGCGCAGCCGCACCAGGTCATCGGCGAGCAGCCGCAGCCTGGCGTCGCGCAGATCGGCCTGGATGACGGCGGCCCGGCGCGCCACGGCGGCCTGCCGGCCCAGCGGTTTCAGCTGGCGTCGCAGCTCGTCCGTCAGATCCTGGACGCGCGCCAGATTGGCGCCCATGGCGTCCAGTTTCCGCAGCGCCTTCTCCTTCCGCTTGCGGTGCTTGAGCACGCCCGCGGCTTCCTCGATGAAGGCGCGCCGCCCCATGGGATCGGCGTGGAGGACGGAGTCCAGCTGGCCCTGGCCGACGATGACGTGCATCTCCCGGCCGATACCGGAGTCGGAGAGGAGTTCCTGGATGTCCAGGAGCCGACAGGTGTCGCCATTGATCTGGTATTCGCTGCCGCCGTTGCGGAACATGATCCGAGTGATCGTCACTTCGGCGTACTCGATGGGCAGAGCGCCGTCGGAGTTGTCGATGGTGAGCGATACCTCCGCCCGCCCGAGCGGCGGGCGTCCGGTGGTGCCGGCGAAGATCACGTCTTCCATTTTTCCGCCGCGCAGGGACTTCGCCCCTTGCTCCCCCATGACCCAGGAGAGCGCATCCACCACATTGGACTTGCCGGACCCATTGGGACCGACGACACACGTGATCCCGGGTTCGAACCGCAGTGTCGTGGCGGAGGCGAACGATTTGAAACCACGCAGGGTCAGGGCCTTGAGATGCACGCCGCCGGACTCTACCTTTCGCTCTCGGTTTCACTGATGAAGGTGCAGGGCACATCAGACGGTAAGGGAAGGGGCGTATGACCCGGGCAGGTGCCGCACGGATCCAAGCGGAAAAGTGGCGCGGGGCCCGAGCAGAAAAGAAAGAAGGGACGCCGAAGCGCCCCTTGTGAATCGTGTGCTGTGCTCTGGTGCAACTGTTCTGGTGCATCGGCGCATGACGGATCACGGACATGTCACAGACGTGACAGACCAAGAGCAATGATCTTCAATGATCCGGCGACGATCCGGGGGAAGATCTCGGACGGCTGACGCGGACAGCCCGACCGGCCTGGAGGGCCATCGGTCAGGTCAGTACCGGCTGCGCCTGAGATACGTCGATGTCGATGCTGTCGAGCAGCGACTCTTGGTGCTGGGCGGCGGCATTGAGAGCGTCGTTCTCGTGCTGGATCCGTACGAGCTCGGATTCGAGGTCCTGGACGCGCTGCTGGAGCCGTCGCATCTCGGCGAGGAGTCGCGGATCGGAACCGCCGACGTAACCGAGAAGCGCCTTTGCCATGATGGATGGTCCTCCACACTGAGTGACCGACCGATGCGGTGTGGGTCGTGAGGGAATCGCACCCGCGGTGTCCGGTAGTGCTCTGTACTCACTGCTGTTCTGCTGCCCAACAGCTCCGCCGAACAGTTCAGGTGCGCGGGGATTTCAGCGTCTCACCAAAAAGTTTGACGGTCAACACGATCACACCCCGTAGAGCGAGGCGGCCCCGGGCGCACGGCTTGACGATCATGCGGCGCGACTCTCCTGCGGGGCCCTCGGGGGCATGGAGATCATTCTTGATGTCGCAGCCTGGCACGCCAACCGATTCTTGGCAACCACCCGGTCAATTCGCAGGTCATTTCATGTGTCCGCAGATGAGCGACCACCCCGTCGCTCTGCGCCGCCCACCGAACACCAATCGAACGCAGCCCCCGTGACAGCGGCGTACCGAGCCCGTGTCAGCGGATCGCGAAGCCGTCGTATCCCCCGCGCGGCGTGTCCCAGATCTCAGTAACTCCGTCGACGTGCCCGGGTGTGTCGTCCGAACACAGCCAGGCCAGCAGGCGGTGGCAGTTCTCGTGCTGTCCCTCGGCCACGACCTGCACCCTGCCGTCGTCGAGGTTGAGGGCGAATCCCGTGAGGCCGCCGATCTCCAGAGCCTGCGCCCTGGTGAACCAACGGAAACCCACTTGCTGCACTCGGCCACGCACCCAGGCGGTGAGCCGCACATCTTCGTTCATGTCCGAACGCTATCGGCCCCAATACTCCGGGGGCACATCCTGCCGACAGGGCATGCACTACAGTCCCCTGGCAACGACCTCACTCCATCGGGTGAAGTGCGTTGAAACCGAAAGCAACGTCCAAACCGTCAGGAGGGCTCAGCAGATGGGACGCCACCGACGCTCCGCCGAACCTCCTGCCGCTGAGCACGGCGGAGCGGGGGACTCGCGTCGGCACCGGGGTGCGCGCCGCAGGGCACGGTCCGCGACGGCTGCCCGTACGGGGCTGATCGGCGCGTCCGCGGCCCTTGCCGTGGGCGCCGTGGCGGTGGCCTCCGGGCTGCTGCCCGGCGGCGGTGGCTCCGGCGACGGAGGCAGTACGGCTGCCGACCGGATCCGCACCGAGTCGGCGCCGGATCTGCTGACCCAGGGCGAGTCCGGCACCCCCGCGGCCGGCAGCGGGACCGGACGCACCGATGGGCCGGCGAAGGCCTCGTCGACGTCCCCGTCGAAGTCGACCGCTGGGGCCGAGCCGTCCCGCTCCCCGACGTCGTCCGCGTCCGGTGCGGCGGGCGCCGGGAAGAGCACCGCCCCGGCGGCGGCCGGGAAGTCGTCCGCGGCCGCGACGGCTGCGGCCTCCGCTCCGGCTTCCCGGACCTCCGCGGCGCCGTCGTCGTCGGCCGCCTCCGCGCAGGCCGCTGTGCTCGCCCTCGTCAACCAGGAGCGCGCGAAGGCCGGCTGCAGCCCGCTCACCGCCAGCGCCTCGTTGACCTCGCTCGCCCAGGACTTCAGCGACGACATGGCTGCCCGCGGCTTCTTCGACCACACCGACCCCGATGGGCTGTCCCCCTGGGACCGCGCCGCCAAGGCCGGGATAGAGGGGCTCGGCGGCGAGAACATCGCCCGCGGCCAGGCCACCGCGCAAGCGGTGATGGACTCCTGGATGAACAGCGACGGGCACCGCGCGAACATTCTCAACTGCGACTACAGAACGCTCGGCGTCGGCGTGCACCGCGGCGCGGGCGGCCCCTGGTGGACCCAGGACTTCGGCTTCTGAGACGTCCGCGGACGAGGTCCTACCCGAGCCCGGTGGTCCGGGACGGGGAGACCGTGCGCGGCGGGCGCTGGCAGCGCGGGCAGAAGTAGCTGGAGCGGTTCATCCACGGGCGGCGGCGCATCGGCGTGCCGCAGCGGTGGCAGGGCTCGTCCTCCCGGCCATAGGCGTCGAGTGAGCGGTCGAAGTAGCCGGACTCGCCGTTCACGTTGACGTAGAGGCTGTCGAAGCTGGTGCCGCCCTGGTCGAGCGCCGCTGTCATCACGTCGCGGACATGGCCCAGCAGCTCGGCCGACTTCGGACGGGTGAGGGTCGCGGTCGGCCGGTCGTAGTGCAGTTTGGCGCGCCAGAGCGCCTCGTCCGCGTAGATGTTGCCGACTCCGCTGATCAGCGTCTGGTCGAGCAGGGCGCGCTTGACCGTCGTGCGGCGCAGTCGCAGAGCCGCGTGGAACGCCGTGTCGTCGAACGCCGGGTCCAGGGGGTCACGGGCGATGTGTGCGATGGTCTCGGGCAGCCCGTCGGGAGTGTTCTCGTGGACCGAGAGCCCGCCGAAGGTCCGCTGGTCCACGAAGCGCAGCTCGGTGCCGAGTGAGTCGGCGAAGCGTATCCGGATGCGCAGGTGCTTCTCGTCGGGGGCGTCCTGCGGCTGCACGAGCAGCTGGCCGCTCATGCCGAGGTGGCCGAGCAGCGAGCTGGACGCGTCGTCCAGCGGCACCCACAGATACTTGCCGCGGCGCATGGCCGGTCCGAAGCGGGTGCCGTCGAGACGGGCGGCGAAGTCCACACCACCCGCGAGATGGCGGCGGATCGCGCGCGGGTGCAGCACCTCGACATCACCGACCGTACGGCCGGTGATCCAGCGCTCGAGACCGCGTCGTACGACCTCAACCTCGGGCAGCTCGGGCACGGTGTCGCTCCTGGGTGGGACGTAGGAAGTGGGACGTGGAAAGTGGGACGGAGGAGGTGGGTCGGAAGGAGACCGGGGCACCGGGAAGAGTGCCCGGGCGCGGAAAACCCCTCGGTGCGCAGGGCACCGAGGGGTTCTCGGGTCAGGCCGAAGCGGCGTCCGTGGACGACGCGGGGTCGGCAGGGGTGTCGGCGGCCCCTCCGTCGGCAGCGGCCTTCGCCGCGGCCTGCCGCGCCTCCGCGGCGGCACTGATCTCGCGCCAGGCGGACTCCGCCGCCTGTTGCTCCGCTTCCTTCTTGCTACGGCCGGTGCCGGTGCCGTACGAGACACCACCGACGCGGGCGGCAGCAGTAAAGGTCTTCTCGTGGTCCGGGCCGGTCTCCGTGACGAGATACTCGGGCACGCCGAGGCTCTCGCTCGCGGTGAGTTCCTGGAGGCTGGTCTTCCAGTCCAGGCCTGCGCCGAGGTTCGAGGACCTGTCGATCAGCGGGTCGAAGAGCCGGTGGACCAGCTCCGAGGCCGCGCTGAGGCCTTGATCGAGGTAAACCGCGCCGATCACCGCTTCAAGGGTGTCGGCGAGGATGGACGCCTTGTCCCTGCCACCCGTGCCCTCTTCACCGCGGCCGAGCCGGATGAAGGAGCCGAGTTCGAGGCCGCGGCCCACTTCCGCAAGCGCACGCGAGTTGACCACCGCGGCCCGCAACTTGGCCAGCTGGCCTTCGGGCAGGTCGGGGTGGGTGCGGTACAGCGTGTCCGTGACCACCAGGCCGAGCACCGAGTCCCCGAGGAACTCGAGCCGCTCGTTGGTGGGCAGACCGCCGTTCTCGTATGCGTACGAGCGATGGGTCAGCGCACGCACCAGAAGGGCGGACTCGAGGTGGTACCCGAGCCGCCCTTCCAGAAGCGTGTGGGGCGAGGCTGTGTTGACGTTGTCTGCCTGCTTCTTGGCGTTGGACAACTCAGACATCGGGCCTCTCACCAGCCGCTCAGACCTCGAGAACCTGGCGCTTGTTGTACGTGCCGCAGCTGGGGCACGCGATGTGCTGCAGCTTCGGCTCCTGGCAACGCTCGCACGAAACCAGGGTGGGGACCGCAGCCTTCCACTGCGACCGGCGGTGGCGCGTGTTGCTGCGCGACATCTTCCGCTTCGGAACAGCCACGGCTACTTCTCCTGCTTCTCGTCGACGCCCGCTTCGGCGCCGCCCATGTTGTCCTTCTCGCCGTCCTGAACGGTGTCGGCGAGTCCTTGCAGTGCCGCCCAACGAATGTCGACGGCATCGTGATGGTGTCCGGGGTTCTCGTCCAGCCTGATTCCGCATTCGGAACACAGACCGGCACAGGACTCCCGGCACACCGGCTGCATCGGCAGTGCGAGCACCACCGCATCGCGCAGCACTGGTTCGAGGTCGAACAGGCCGTCCTCGATGAAGAGCCTGTCCTCGTCGTCCTCGGCGTCGTCGGCCGGTTCCGCCTTGGGGCGGCCACGGTCGTCGGCGTCAGGGTACGAGAACAGCTCCTGGAAGTCCGCCACGACCTCTTGGTGCAGCGGCTCCAGACACCTTACGCACTCCCCCTCGGCCGACGCACGGGCGGTGCCTGTGACAAGCACCCCTTCCATGACCGATTCGAGGCGGAGGTCCAGCTCCACGGGTGCGCCTTCCGGCACCCCGATGACCCCGTCGATGCCCAAGGCCGGTGAACCGGGTGCGTCCACCGAGCGGGTCAGCCGCTGGAGGGCACCGGGACGCCGACCCAGCTCGTGCGTGTCGAACACGAGGGGGTTTCGGTGGTCGAGGTGGCCGTTCAGGGCTTTTCCTGCTTTCGAGATCATGTGCATCACACATCGTGGGGAGGGGCTGACCGGAATCGGATTCGAAACGGGCAGCCGGGATCGCGGCCATACGCGCGACCGAAGAGCCAGGATACTTGACGCACCGCTCAGCTCCCAATCCGGTTCGAACAGCCCTCGGTCCGGCCCGGTCCGGTGCCGCCTGGTCCGGTCCGGCCCGGTCCAGTGCACCCGGTTCCGGACCGTCGGGAGGCCCCGGCCGCACCCCGCCCGGTCAGCGCTCCTGTTCGTACCGGCGGAGCTGGTCCAGGTCGATCATGCTGGTGTCGAACAGGCTGGTCTCGTCGAGGGCGCTCTCCCCCTGCGGCTGGAGCGCGGGCGGGGCCTGCATCGGCTGCTGCTGCCAGCCGTCGTACCCGTGGACCGGGGCCTGGGCCGTGGCCGGGTCGTATCCCTGCTGCTGGTAGGGGTCGTACTGCTGCTGATAGCCGTAGGCGTCCTGCTGCGGCTGCTGGTAGGCGTACGTCTCGGCGTAGCCCGGCTGGGCCTGGGCGGGGAAGTGCGGCTGGGTCTGCTGGTGCACCGGCTGCGGTTCCGGAGCGGTGGACTCGGCGAGGCCGGCCCAGTGGTCCTCGTCGCTCAGGTGCACCGGGTTGCCCGCCGCGTCCTGGGCGGCCACGAGCGCGCCGAGTTCGTCGGTGGGAACCCGGCCGTGCAGCTTCTGCCGGCCGCGGCCGACCGCCTCCAGGGTCTTGGCCAGCACGGCCTCGAAGGCGCCGAGCTTGGTGTCGACGTACTCGTCCGCACGGCGCTGGAGCGTGGCCGGGTCGGTGCTGCGCTCGGGGGCCTCGGCGAAGTCCGGGTCCTCGTACCCCTGCTCGTCGAAGGCCTGGCCACGCCCGAGGAGCTTCTCGCGGCCCCGGTCGACGGAGCCGATGGTCTTGGTGAGGACGACCTCGAAGTTGGCGAGCTTGCTGTCGACGTACTCGTCGGCCTCCGCCCGGACCTCCTCGGCCTCCCGGCGGGCCTCGCCGAGAATGCGGTCGGCCTCGCTGCGGGACTGCCTGACGACCTCGGTCTCGGAGATCAGTGAGGCGCGTTCGGCCTGTGCGCCCTCGATGATCCGCTCGGCCTCCTGGCGGGCCTGCTGGACCATCTGCTCCTGGCCGCCGATGAGCTCCTGGGCCTGGGCGAGCGAGCCGGGCAGGGCCTCACGCACCTCTTCGAGCATCGCGAGCAGCTCGGCGCGGTTGACCACGCACGAAGCCGACAGGGGCATGGACCGGGCGCTCCCGACCGCCTCGACGATCTCGTCGAGCTTCTTCTGCACGTCCACCGTGTGCTCGCCACTCTCTACAGCTGATTGGAGACGGACGGGACGACTGTACGGCCAGTCGGCACCCACCCGACACCCGCCGGCGGGCCGTCAGTTCCTCAGCGCTGGGCGAGACGCTCGGTGAGAGCCTCGTGGACCACCGGGGGCAGCAGGTGGGAGACGTCGCCGCCCCAGGTGGCGACCTCCTTGACCAGGGAGGACGACAGGAAGCTGTACGTGGGGTTCGTCGGCACGAAGAGCGTCTCGACGCCGGAGAGCCCGTTGTTCATCTGGGCCATCTGCAACTCGTAGTCGAAGTCGCTGACGGCCCGCAGGCCCTTCACGATCGCCGGGATGTCGCGCTGCTTGCAGAAGTCGACCAGAAGGCCGTGGAAGGACTCGACCTGGACGTTGCCGAAGTCCGCGGTGACCTCACGGATCAGCTCGATCCGCTCCTCCACCGTGAACAGCCCCTTCTTGGACTGGTTGATCATCACCGCGACGTGTACGACGTCGTACAGCTTCGAGGCGCGGCCAATGATGTCGAGGTGTCCATTGGTGATGGGGTCGAAGGACCCCGGACAGACGGCGCGGCGCAACTTGATTCCCTCGCTCTCCGGTCCGGTCATCGTGCGTCTTCGCACGTAGAGGCGGCGCGACCGTACCAAAGGGTTCCCTCGCCGTAGCGACGGGCCCGTAGTGGCTCGAATCCCTTGGGCCAGCTGAATTCTCCGCCTCTGGTGCTGCGTTCCACGGTGACGAGGGCATCGCCCGTGAGCCACCCCTGAGCACGGAGTGTGAGGAGGATCTCGCCAAGATCGTCGTCGGTCACTGCGTACGGCGGGTCCAGGAACACCACGTCGTACGGCTCCGCGGGCGCCGGACCCGTCACGATCTGTTCGGCTTTGCCGGTACGGACTTCGGCGCCGGGCAGGCCGATTGCACGGACGTTGTCCCGGACGGTGCGGACGGCCCTGGGGTCGGCCTCGACGAGCAGGGCATGGACCGCGCCGCGGGAGAGCGCCTCCAGACCGACGGCGCCCGAGCCCGCGTACAGGTCCGCGATACGAATGCCCTGAAGGCTGCCCAGGAGGGCTTCCCAGGTGGAGAAGAGGCCTTCGCGCGCACGGTCGGAGGTGGGGCGGGTGCCGTTGCCGGGCGGAACGGCCAGGCGGCGTCCACCGGCCGAGCCGGCGATCACGCGGGTCATGGGTGTCTGGTCCTCGGTTCGTGGGCGGCCCGCAGGGAGCTGCGGCGCCGTGCCACCCACGATATGGCGTCGTCAGAGTTGGGGCCCGCGCACCCGTCGGCCCCTGCCGGTCCTTGTCGGCCGTTGTCAGCCCTTGTCGAGGTACTGCTCGCGTTCCTTGTCGAGCAGTGCGTCCAGCGCGGTCCGCAGCGCGGGCAGGTGTTCCAGCTCCGGGTCGGCGGCGACGACCTCGGCGGCCTCCTCCCGGGCGGCGGCGATGACCTCCTCGTCGTCGATGACGGTGAGCATCCGCAGCGACGAGCGGACCCCGGACTGCGCCTGCCCGAGGACGTCCCCCTCGCGGCGCTGTTCGAGATCGATCCGGGAGAGCTCGAATCCGTCGAGGGTGGCGGCGACGGCGGAGAGCCGGGCACGCGCCGGGCTGGCCTCGTGGGCCTCGCTGACCAGCAGGCAGAGTCCGGCGGCGGAGCCACGGCCGACCCGGCCGCGCAGCTGGTGCAGCTGGGACACCCCGAACCGGTCGGCGTCCATGATCACCATGGCGGTGGCGTTGGGGACGTTGACGCCGACCTCGATGACGGTGGTGGCGACGAGAACGTCGACCTGGCCCGCGGCGAAGCGGCGCATCACGTCGTCCTTGTCGTCGGGGTTCATCCTGCCGTGCAGCACCTCGATGCGCAGACCGGCGAGCGGGCCCCGGGAGAGCTGTTCGGCGATCTCCAGGACGGCGAGCGGCGGCCGCTTCTCGGCATCCTCCTCGGGCGCCTTCTTCTTTCCCTTCCCGCCCGCCGCCTCGTCCTCGGCGTCGTCGCCGATGCGGGGGCAGACCACGTAGGCCTGGTGCCCGCTCTCCACCTCCTCCCGGACCCGTTCCCAGGCGCGGCTGAGGAAGTGCGGCTTGTCCTTGGCGGGGACGACATGGCTGGCGATCGGCGAGCGGCCGGCCGGGAGCTGGTCCAGTACGGAGGTCTCCAGGTCGCCGAAGACGGTCATGGCGACCGTGCGGGGAATGGGGGTCGCGGTCATGACGAGGAGGTGCGGCGGCTGCTTCCCCTTCGAGCGCAGCGCGTCGCGCTGCTCCACCCCGAAGCGGTGCTGTTCGTCGACGACGACCAGACCCAGGTCGTGGAACTGCACCTTGTCCTCGATCAGCGCGTGGGTGCCGATCACGATCCCGGCCTCGCCGGTGACGAGGTCGAGGAGTGCCTGGCGACGGGCCGCCGTCCCCATGGAGCCGGTGAGCAGCACCACCTTCGTGCCATGCTCGGAGCCGCCCAGCATTCCTCCCTCGGCCAGCTCGCCCATCATGTCGGTGATGGACCGGTGGTGCTGCTGGGCGAGCACCTCGGTGGGCGCGAGCATGGCGGCCTGCCCGCCCGCGTCGACCACGCCGAGCATCGCGCGCAGCGCGACCATGGTCTTCCCGCTGCCCACCTCGCCCTGGAGGAGCCGGTGCATCGGGTGCTCGGCCGCCAGGTCGTCGAAGATCTCCCCGGAGACCTTCTGCTGCCCTTCGGTGAGGGTGAAGGGCAGCTTGGCGTCGAAGGCGTCGAGGAGGCCGTCGGGCCGCGGTCTGCGGGCCACGGCCGGCAGCTGGGTGTCGGAGTACCGGCGGCGGGCCAGGGCGACCTGGAGGACGAAGGCCTCGTCCCACTTCAGCCGGTCCCTGGCCTGTGCGATGTCCTCCTTGGTCCGGGGCCGGTGGATCTTCAGCAGCGCTTCCGGGAGCGGGATGAACCCACGGCCTTCGAGCAGCCTGGGCGGCAGCGGGTCGACGGCCTCCTGCGCGCCGGGGAGCACGGTGTCGACGGCCTTGGCGATCCGCCACGAGTCGAGCTGCTTGCACGCCGGATAGATCGGCAGCAGCCGCCCCGCGAAGGCGTCCACCGCCTCGGTGGCCTCGTCGGTGTCCTCGACGTCCAGCAGCTGGTAGGTGGGGTGGGCCAGCTGCATCCTGCGGTTGAAGACGGAGACCTTGCCGGCGAACATGGCGCGCCGCCCCGGCAGCAGTTCCTTGTGCGGCTTGTGGACTCCATGGCCGAAGAAGACCAGCTGGAGGCGGCCGCTGCCGTCGGTGAGGGTCACTTCGAGGCGCTTGCCCCGGCCGTTGTTGAACATCATGACGCGGGCGTCGGCGACCTGGGCGACGACCGTCACGTGCTCGTCCAGAGGGAGGTCGGTCAGCGCCGTGAGCCGGCCACGCTCCTCGTACCGCCGCGGGTAGTGGTGCAGCAGATCACCGACCGTGTGCAGGTCGAGGTGGTCGGCCATCACCTTGGCGGTGGCTCCGCCGAGCAGCTTCCTGAGGGGTTCATCGAACGCAGACACGCGATCCATTGCACACCACACCACTGACAGATGTCCGGCGGGCACCACCCGGAACCCCCGAATCCGCTGCGTGTACCAGGCCCGCACGGCCAGGGTCCGGCGTCCGTGGCCGCTCCGTCCGGCGCGTCGCGCGGTCCGGCCCCGTGGGCTCGGGACCGGCCCCGGCCCGCACCTCCGGCACCCGCCCGGCTACTCCACCCCGACCAGGAGCGGGGCGCACTGGCGGCCGCCGCGGTACACCACCGTGTCGACCGCCAGATAGCCCTCGCGCACATGCTCCTCCAGCACCTCGGCCAGGGAGTCGGGGACGTCCTCGCCCAGGACCAGGGTGACGAGTTCGCCACCGGCCGAGAGCATCCGGTCCAGCACCTTCCGGGCCGTTTCCGGCACGGCCTCGCCGATGACCGCCACATCGCCGTCGATCAGACCGAGGACGTCGCCGGCCTGGCAGATGCCCGCCATGGTCCAGGACTGCCGCTCGGCGACGGTCAGTTCGGCGTACCGGGTGGCGCCGGCGGCGGCGGTCATCGCCACCACGTCCTCGTCGAAGCTGCGGTCGGGTTCGTGGACGGCGAGGGCGGCAAGGCCCTGGACGGCGGCCCGGGTCGGGATCAGGGCGACCCTGATGCCTTCGGCGCGGACCTGTTCGGCCGCGGCCGCCGCGGTGTGGCGCAGCTCCGTGTCGTTGGGCAGCAGGACCACCTCGCGGGCGTGCGCGCGGCGGATCGCGTCGACGAGTTCGCCGCTCGCGGGCGGCTCCCCGGGGCGTGCCAGGACCGTGGTGGCCCCGGCCTCCTCGCACAGCCCGCGGAGCCCGTCGCCGGGGACCACCACGACGACCGCGCGCTGCACGGGTTCGGCGGGGTGGTGCACCCGGTCCGCGTCGAAGTGGGTGATCCGGATGCGGTACGGCCGTCCGGCCTCGATTCCGGCCTCCACCGCCGCACCCGCGTCGTCGACGTGCACATGGACGTTCCACAGCCCGTCGCCGCCCACCACCACCAGCGAGTCGCCGAGTCCGTCGAGCCGGGGCCGCAGCCGGTCGACGGCTTCGTCCGTGGCCTCCAGGAGATAGACGACCTCGAAGGCCGGCCCGTCCTGCGGGCAGTCCTCCGACGCCGTGACGACGGGCACGGGCCCGGTGCGCGGGCGTTCGGGCGTCTGCCCGCCGACCGCTTCGACGAGCGCCCCGAGCACCGTCACCAGGCCCCGCCCACCGGCGTCCACGACGCCCGCCCGCCCGAGGACGGCCAGTTGTCCGGGGGTGGCTTCCAGTGCGGTGAGCGCCCCCTCGTAGGCCGCGCGTGCGACCGCCCGGGTCCCCGCGTCGTCCCCGGTGCGTCCGGCGGCCCCGGCGGCCGCGTCGGCCACGGTCAGCACGGTGCCCTCGACGGGGTGGGCGACGGCGTCCCGGGCGGCGACGGCGGCCGTGGTGAGCGCCCGGCGCAGATGGTCCGCGTCGTGTCCCTCGGCCAGTACCCCGGCCATCCCGCGCAGCAGTTGGGCCAGGATCGTGCCGGAGTTCCCCCGGGCGCCGATCAGCGCTCCGTGCGCCATGGCCCGTACCGCGTCGGCGGTCAGGGGGACGGTGGCCTCGGTCTCATGAGCGGCGAAGACCGCTTCGACTGCTTGGGCCGCCGACTCCAGGGTCAGGTAGAGGTTCGTTCCGGTGTCGCCGTCGGCGACGGGGTACACGTTGATCGCGTCGATCGCCTCGCGCTCCCGGCCCAGCGCCTGCAAGGCCAGTGAGCACCAGGTACGCACCGCGACGGCGTCCATGTCGTCGGCGGGCTGCGGCACCTGTCGGTCCTCCTCGAAAACGGCCGTGGGCGGCCGGCTGCACCGCAGCGTAGCCGCGTGCGTCCGGTTCGGCGGGGACGGGGGCGGAGCGGGGGCCGGCGAAACCCATGGTAGTTTCGTTGTGTCGGAGCAGCCGTTGTATGCTGCTTCGGTTGCCCGGCGAGAGTCGGGCCATTCCTTCGGTGCCGCCACTTCATTCACCATGATTCCGGCGCGCCGGAATTCACTGTAAGTGCATCTGAAGTCTTTGGAGTGACCCGTGGCTGCCAACTGCGACGTCTGCGGCAAGGGGCCGGGCTTCGGCAACAACATTTCGCACTCGCACCGCCGTACGTCTCGTCGCTGGAACCCCAACATCCAGCGCGTGCGTGCCGTGGTCGGTCGGACGCCGAAGCGGCTCAACGTCTGCACCTCGTGCATCAAGGCCGGCAAGGTCGCGCGCTGACGTTCCCGTCGTAGCGCAGCCTTCCGGTTGCCCGAAAAGCCGGTCCATCTCGGTGGACCGGCTTTTTGTTGTGCCCTGCACCGGGATCTCGTGCTCTCCGGGTTCCGGGCGGTGACGGCGGTCAGCACGCTCGCCCCCCGTGCACACCGGGCGCCCGCATCGGCTTGGGGCCGGCCCGGCGGCCCGCACCGCCACCGGAACCGGATCCGGCGACGGTGAGCACACGGCGGGCGCGGCAGCGGACCGAGGCACAGGCCGTGATCCGCGGTCCCGACAGGTGACGTCCGCCCGTCGAGGAGCGGCGGGCAGGGCCCGCCGGAGCCTACTGGGCGTCCTCGATGTCCCCGAAGTGGTCCCAGCCGCCCTTGCTGGTCCAGGGCGCCCCGTCGACCGTGACCTGGGGCAGCGCCGAGGGATTGAGCACTTCCCCGATCACCTTCCAGCGGGCGGGCAGCTTCACGTCCGGCGGGAAGGTGGCGACGATCGCGTGGTCCTCTCCCCCGGTCAGCACCCACTGCAGCGGATCCACGCCGACGGCCTGCCCGATGTCGGACATCTGCGACGGGATGTCGACGAGTCCGGAGCGCAGATCGATCCGGACCTTGCTGGCCTCGGCAATGTGCCCCAGGTCGGCGACGAGTCCGTCGCTCACGTCCGTCATCGCGGTGGCGCCGAGTCCGGCGGCGGCGGGGCCTGCGTGGTAGGGCGGTTCCGGACGCCGGTGGGCCTCGACAAAGGCGCGGGGCGAGCGGAAACCGCGGGAGAGCACGGCGTAACCGGCGGCGGACCAGCCGAGCCAGCCGGTCACCGCGACGACATCGCCGGGCCGGGCGCCGGAACGGGTGACCGGTTCGTGGTTGCGCAGATCACCGAGTGCGGTGATCGAGACGGTGATCGTCCCGCCTCGCACCACATCGCCGCCGACCACGGCCGCCCCGGCGACCTGGCACTCGTCACGGAGGCCGTCCATCAGCTCGGCGGCCCAGGTGACCGGGAGTTCGGCGGGGACGACCAGGCCGAGCAGCAGCGCGGTGGGCACGGCGCCCATGGCGGCGATGTCCGCGAGGTTCTGGGCGGCGGCCTTGCGGCCCACGTCGTACGCCGTCGACCAGTCACGGCGGAAGTGTCGTCCCTCCACCAGGATGTCCGTACTGGCCACGACCCTGCGGTCGGGAGCGGACACCACCGCGGCGTCGTCGCCGGGGCCGAGCCGTACCGCCGGAGTGGTGGTGAGCCGGGAAGTCAGCTCTCTGATCAACCCGAACTCCCCCAACTCCCCCACGGTTCCCTTCACCGAGTCTCACCTCTCATCCATCGTCCCGGACGTCCGTCCGGGCTGCTTCAGCGGCCGGGGACCCGGACCGTGGACCGGCCGCCGCCGCAGGGAGCAGTCTGCACCGGTTCTCATCGGCGTGTCTGTCCCTCGTTCGCACCGCCGCACGTGCGGTCGCGGGCCGTCATTGCTGTCGGTACTGTCAAGAGTTGCGTCAACGTGCCTTG
The DNA here is from genome assembly GCF_040680455.1 of Streptomyces sp. NPDC052052. Taxonomy (NCBI): domain Bacteria; kingdom Bacillati; phylum Actinomycetota; class Actinomycetes; order Kitasatosporales; family Streptomycetaceae; genus Streptomyces; species Streptomyces sp. NPDC052052. Next base: position 159,611 of record NZ_JBFAWU010000017.1, read on the forward strand.
TACGTACGCCACGCTGTGGACGTCAACCGTCCCGTAGTCTCCCCGCGGCCCCCGGCAACGCGATACCGTGGCGTCCCTTTCCCCCACATGATCCTCGTGGCCGCCCTGGAGGTTCCGTGGTACAGGCGTACATCCTTATCCAGACAGAGGTGGGCAAGGCGTCGACCGTCGCCGAGACCATCGCCAAGGTTCCGGGAGTGATCCAGGCAGAGGACGTCACCGGTCCCTACGACGTGATCGTGCGTGCCCAGGCGAACACGGTCGACGAACTGGGCCGGATGGTGGTCGCCAAGGTCCAACAAGTGGAAGGCATCACCAGAACCCTGACCTGCCCGGTCGTTCATCTGTAGTCCCCGTCTACGCTGGGCCGGTGACTTCGACGCGCCGGCTCGGCTTCCGCATGTTCCTCGGCCCGTCCGTCGCCGCACTGCTGCTGGCGGCGACGGGCTGCTCCTCGACGGACGCCTCCTCGTCGGTCACGGTTCCCACACCGTCACCGGAAGCCGCGGCGTACTGCCGTGCTCTGCAGAAGGAACTGCCGAAGACCGTTGCCGGGCTCGACCGCGGTGACACCGGGACGAAGTCCGAACTGACCGCCCAGTGGGGGGGCGGAGAGATCGTACTGCGGTGCGGTGTGCCCCGGCCCGAGAAGATGGACGACCCCATGGCGAAGGGGACCGAGGCGAACGGCGTCAACTGGTTGCTGGAGCAGCCGGAGGGCGCCGGTCCGCGGTTCACGACGACCTATCGCAAGGCGTACGTCGAAGTGAGTCTCTCGACGGCGTACGCCCATGACGCGAGCCCGTTGGCCGCGTTCGGCCCGGCCGTCCGCAAGACGGTCCCCAGCAGCCTGTAGGGCGCGCACCCCGATGCGGAGCGCACGCCCCACGGCACGGGACTCCGCTCAGCGCAGTCCGGTCGACCGGTTCAACGCGGCCTGGATCAGCCGGTCCACCAGTTCCTGGTAGCTCACGCCGCTCTCCTGCCACATGCGCGGGTACATGGAGATCGGGGTGAAGCCCGGCAGGGTGTTGACCTCGTTGATCACGAAGCCGCCGTCCTCGGTGAGGAAGAAGTCGGCACGCACCAGGCCCTCGCAGGACACCGCCTCGAAGGCGTCGACGGCGAGGCGCTGCACCTCGGCCGTCTGCTCCTCGGTGAGCGGTGCGGGCACGATCCCGGAAGCCGAGTCGATGTACTTGGCCTCGAAGTCGTAGAAGTCGTGCGAGGTGACCGGGGGGATCTCGGCGGGCAGGCTGGCGCGCGGCCCGTCCTCGAACTCCAGCACCCCGCACTCGATCTCCCGGCCGCGCAGCAGCGACTCGACCAGGAACTTGGGGTCGTGGCGGCGGGCTTCCTCGATCGCCTCGTCGAGACCGGCGAGGTCGTCGACCTTGGTGATGCCGATCGACGATCCGGCCCGGGCGGGCTTCACGAAGAGCGGCCAGCCGTGGTCCCCGGCGAAGTCCACGATGCGCTTGCGGGCGGCGGAGGGGTCCGTGTCCCATTCGCGGGGACGCACCACGAGGTACGGGCCGACCGGCAGCCCGAACGAGGTGAAGACCCGCTTCATGTACTCCTTGTCCTGGCCGACCGCCGAGGCGAGCACCCCGGCTCCGACGTACGGCACACCGGAGAGCTCCAGGAGTCCCTGGAGGGTGCCGTCCTCGCCGTACGGGCCGTGCAGGACGGGGAAGACGACGTCGACGTCGCCCAGTGCCTTGGGGACCGCGCCGGGCTCGCTGTACACCACCTCACGGCTGCCGGGGTCGACGGAGAGCACCACGCTGCCCTCGGAGGACTCGGTCAGCTGGGCCATGTCCGGCACCTTGCGGTCCGTGATGGCCATGCGTTCGGGGTCGTCGGTGGTGAGCGCCCAGCGGCCGTCCGTCGTGATGCCGATCGGCAGGACGTCGTACTTGGTCCGGTCGATGGCGTTCAGGACGGCGCCGGCTGTGACGATCGAGATGCCGTGTTCGGAGCTGCGACCGCCGAACACGACGGCCACACGCGGCTTGCGGAGCTGCTGCTTCGGGCTCTGGGGGAGGTTCTCGCTGCTCATATCGCGTCGAGCGTACCTTCTGGTACCACGCGCGTCTGCGCCGCCGGGGCCGCCGGAGCGAGGAGCGCCGACGTTCACCGGACTGCGCACCCCCGAAGGCCCGTCGTCCGGATCGGGCCCCGGTTCCTCCCCGGACGAACTCGTCAACGTCGCTCGGACTTCGCGCTGCGCGACATCAGCTCGCCCAGGGCGACCATCGGCGGCTTGCCCTCGTGGACGATGCCGACGACCGTCTGCGTGATCGGCATGTCCACTCCGTACCTGCGCGCCAGATCGAGCACCGACTCGCAGGACTTGACGCCCTCGGCGGTCTGCTTGGTGACCGCGATCGTCTCCTCGAGCGTCATTCCCCGGCCGAGGTTGGTGCCGAAGGTGTGGTTGCGCGAGAGCGGCGAGGAGCAGGTGGCCACCAGGTCGCCGAGGCCCGCGAGTCCGGAGAAGGTCAGCGGGTCGGCCCCCATGGCGAGGCCGAGCCGGGTGGTCTCGGCGAGGCCTCGGGTGATGAGCGAGCCCTTGGCGTTGTCGCCGAGTCCCATGCCGTCGGCGATTCCCACGGCGAGACCGATGACGTTCTTGACCGCACCGCCGAGTTCGCAGCCGACCACGTCGGTGTTGGTGTAGGGACGGAAGTACGAGGTGTGGCAGGCGGCCTGGAGGCGTTGGGCCACGGACTCGTCCTGGCAGGCGACGACGGCGGCGGCGGGGCGGCGTTCGGCGATCTCCTTGGCCAGGTTGGGGCCGGTGATGACGGCGATGCGGTCCGCGGACACCTTGGTGACGTCCTCGATGACCTCGCTCATCCGCTTCGCGGTGCCGAGTTCGACGCCCTTCATCAGCGAGACCAGGACGGTGTCGGAGCCGAGGTGCGGGGCCCAGTCGGCGAGATTGGCGCGCAGCGTCTGCGAGGGGACCACGAGCACGGCGAAGTCGGCGCCGTGCAGTGCCTCCACGGCGTCCGTGGTGGCCCGCACCGACGCGGGGAGTTCGATCCCCGGCAGGTACTCCGGGTTGGTACGGGTCGTGTTGATCGCCTCGGCGACTTCGGCCCGACGGCCCCAGAGGGTGACCTCGCAGCCCGCGTCGGCGAGGACCATGCCGAAGGCCGTGCCCCATGAGCCGGTTCCGAAGACGGCCGCCTTTGCGGGGTGCGTCACTTGGGCCCCTTCTCTTCGGCCTTGCGCCGCTGTTCCGCACGGACCTTGCGGTAGTCGTACAGCTCCTCGGGCGCCTTCTCACCGCGCAGGATCTCCAGCTGCGCGGTCACCGCGGCCATGATGGTCTCGGTCGCCTCGCGCAGGACCTCCGGCGTCGGCTCCATGTCGTAGAACCGGGAGAGGTCGACCGGCGGTCCGGCCTGCACCTGGAGGGTCTTGCGGGGGAAGAGCCTGATCTTCTTCTCCTTGGCGTACGGAGGCATGACCAGGTGGGCGCCCCACTGGGCGACGGGGATGACCGGGGCCTTCGTCATCAACGCGACGCGGGCCGCACCGGTCTTGCCGGACATCGGCCACAGACCGGGGTCGCGGGTGAGGGTGCCCTCCGGGTAGAAGGCGACGCACTCCCCGCGCTCGATGGCGTCCACCGCGGCCCTGAAGGCGTCCAGTGCGTTGGTCGACTCGCGGTACACGGGGATCTGTCCGATGCCGCGCAGCATCATGCCGACGACGGGGGCCTTGAAGAGGCCGGCCTTCGCGAGGAACCGCGGCACGCGTGTGGAGTTGTACTGGAAGTGGCCGTAGGAGAGCGGGTCCAGATACGAGTTGTGATTGACCGCAGTGATGAATCCGCCGTCGGCCGGAATGTGCTCCATCCCGCGCCAGTCACGCTTGAACAGAACCACCAGAGGCGGTTTTGCGATGACCGCCGCCAGGCGGTACCAGAAGCCGATTCTGCGGCGGGACACTCGGACACCTTCCTTTAAGGACCTGAACTCTGCCTGGCTACCGACGGTCAAGTCTCACCCCAGGCCCCTGCTCTGTCGAGAACACCGTACGCCCCGCCTCCGGGACCGACCCTCCGGGTTCTCGCACCGGCAGGCGAGAATAGGCGGCGATGCGCATCGAGAGGGAGATCGCCACGAACACCGCCCCGGCCGGCCGCTGGTCCCTGGTCGTCCCGTTGAAGCCCTTGGCGCGGGCGAAGAGCAGGCTCACGCCCGCGACAGGCGCCGTGCTGCGCCCGCGGCTCGCCCTCGCCTTCGCCCGGGACACCGTGGCCGCCGCACTGTCCTGCCCGTCGGTGCGGGATGTGGTGGTCGTCACGGACGACACGGAGGCGGGCGCGGCACTCGCGGCCCTCGGGGCGCGGATCGTTCCCGACGAACCGGACCTCGGGCTCAACGCCGCTCTGGCCCATGGTGAGCGGGCGGTACGGACCGACCGGCCCGGGGCGGCTCTCGCCGCCCTCAACGCGGACCTGCCCGCCCTCCGCCCCGGGGAACTGGCCCGGGTGCTGCACTATTCCGCCGCATTTCCTCGCGCATTTGTCACCGATGCGGCAGGGACCGGGACGACATTTCTGTCGGCCGCGCCCGGAGTGGAATTGCGGCCGGATTTCGGTATCTCGTCCCGGGCCCGGCACCTGGACTCCGGTGCCGTGGAAATCAGCCTGCCCGGCATCGATTCGGTCCGCCAGGACGTGGACACCGGCGACGACCTGCGGGCGGCGCTGGCCCTGGGCGTCGGCCCGCACACGGCGGGGCACCGGACCGTGGAAGCCCTCCGGGGCACCGGGTTCCAGCCTTCGGCACCCCCCTCGGCGGACCGATAGGCTGCCGTTCATGCAGGCGACCTCGTACACGTACGACCCCGAGACCCGCACCGGCAGTGTGCTGCTCGACGACGGCACTCCGGTGGAGTTCGACGCCCGGGCCTTCGACGCCGGCGGTCTGCGGCTGCTGCGTCCGGGCCAGCGGGTGCGGATCGAGGGCACCGGAGAGGGTGCGGATCTGCGGATCACCCTGGTGACGCTGCAGACGTTCTGAACCGCCCGGTAGGGACCGCCCGGTCAACAGCCCGCGGGCCGGGCTCCCCCGAGGGAACCCGGCCCGGCGCGTGTGAGCGGCGCTGCGCCGCTCGGCCTCGCTACTTCCGCGCAGTGGCCTTCTTGGCCGTGGTCTTGCGCGCGGTGGTCTTCTTCGCCGGCGCCTTCTTCGCGGTGGTCTTCTTCGCGGGTGCCGTCTTCTTCGCTGCCGCGGTGGTCTTCTTCGCCGCCGCCGTGGTCTTCTTCGCGGTGGTCTTCTTCGCCGCCGCCGTGGTCTTCTTCGCCGCTGCCGTGGTCTTCTTCGCGGCCGTGGTCTTCGCCACAGCCTTCCTGGCGGTGGTCTTCTTCGCCACGGCCTTCTTGGCGGTGGCCTTCTTGGCCGCGGCCTTGGCCGTCGTACGCGTGGAAGCACCGCCCGAGAGGCTGCCCTTGGGCGCCTTCTTCACGGCCACATCATGCTTGGGGAGCTTCTTCGAACCGCTCACCAGGTCCTTGAAGCCCTGCCCCGCACGGAATCGGGGCACCGAGGTCTTCTTGACCCGCACTCGCTCACCCGTCTGCGGGTTGCGGGCGTAGCGAGCAGGACGGTCGACCTTCTCGAACGAGCCGAATCCGGTGACCGAGACCCGGTCCCCTGCGACAACCGCGCGGACGATCGCGTCGAGTACCGCGTCAACGGCATCCGCGGCCTGCTGACGGCCGCCGAGCTTGTCGGCAATCGCTTCTACGAGCTGCGCCTTGTTCACGTCTTCCCCTTCGGAGACATTGCCAGAACGAAAGTGTTCAAGCGTTTTCGCACGTTAGGCAGATATATACCGCAAATCAAACACGAAACGGGCTAATCACCCCAGTGCCGCAACGAAGTCGGACGCTGCACAGTTCCCCAGAGGTCAGTCACCTTCGGGGAATCGCCCTTCATCGAGGTCCTTCATCAACCGGTCCAGACGCCTTGCCGCATAGGGGAGATCGTGCTTAGCCGCGGCCGTGATGACCAACAGCTTCCGGGACAGCGCCATCCTTACGCCCTCCGGGACTTGCAGTGCGCGCACCCTTGTGTGCGCTTCCTTCAATCGGTCGGCGACTTGGCCGTAAAGCTTGAGTTGGCTGTCGCGTTCCATGCACCGATTGTGCCATCTGGGGCAAGTTGTCGCCCGACGGGGTCTCAACAAGCGACTGCGCCCCCTGCCGGGCGGCAGGGGGCGCAGTCCTTGAAACGCGCTGTTCAGACCTTAGTTGTACGCGGCTTGAAGGTCGGCCTTGCGGTCTCATAAGCGGCGATGTCCGCTTCGTTCCGCAGGGTGAGGCCGATGTCGTCCAGCCCGTTCAGCAGACGCCAGCGGGCGTTGTCGTCAAGGTCAAAATCAGCCGTGATGCCCTCGGCGCGGACCTGGCGTGTCTCCAGGTCGACGGTGACCTCGACCGTGGGATCGGCCTCGGTCAGCTCCCAGAGGGCGTCGACGACACTCTGGTCGAGCACGACGGTCAACAGCCCGTTCTTCAGCGAGTTGCCGCGGAAGATGTCGGCGAACCGGGAGGAGATGACGGCCTTGAAGCCGTAGTTCTGCAGCGCCCACACGGCATGTTCGCGCGACGAGCCGGTGCCGAAGTCGGGACCGGCCACCAGCACCGTGGCGCCGCTGCGCTCCGGGCGGTTGAGGACGAAGTTCTCGTCCCGGCGCCAGGCCTCGAAGAGTCCGTCCTCGAAGCCGTCGCGGGTGACCTTCTTCAGCCAGTGGGCGGGGATGATCTGGTCGGTGTCGACGTTGCTGCGGCGCAGCGGGACGGCCCGGCCGGTGTGTGTGGTGAAAGCTTCCATGATTCTCAGACTCCGGCGGGCGTACGGACGTCGGACAGGTCGGCCGGCGAGGCCAGGTGCCCCAGCACGGCGGTGGCGGCGGCGACCTGCGGGGAGACCAGGTGCGTACGGCCGCCCTTGCCCTGCCGGCCCTCGAAGTTGCGGTTCGAGGTGGAGGCGGAGCGCTCGCCGGGGGCCAGCTGGTCGGGGTTCATGCCGAGGCACATCGAGCAGCCGGCGTGGCGCCATTCGGCACCCGCGGCGGTGAAGACCTTGTCCAGGCCCTCCTCGACGGCCTGCAGGGCGACCCGGACGGAGCCCGGGACGACCAGCATCCGCACGCCGTCCGCGACTTTGCGGCCCTCCAGGATCGCGGCGGCGTTACGCAGGTCCTCGATCCGGCCGTTGGTGCAGGAGCCCACGAAGACGGTGTCCACGCTGATCTCGCGCAGCGGCTGCCCGGCGGTCAACCCCATGTACTCCAGGGCCTTTTCGGCGGCGTTGCGCTCCGAGGCGTCCTCGTACGAAGCCGGGTCGGGGACGTTGGCCGACAGCGGCGCGCCCTGGCCGGGGTTGGTGCCCCAGGTGACGAACGGCGACAGTTCGGCGGCGTCGATGACGACCTCGGCGTCGAACACCGCGTCGTCATCGGTGCGCAGCGTCTTCCAGTACGCGACGGCGGCGTCCCAGTCCTCGCCCTGCGGGGCGTGGTCGCGGCCCTTGAGGTAGTCGAAGGTGGTCTGGTCCGGGGCGATCATGCCCGCCCGGGCGCCGGCCTCGATCGACATGTTGCAGATGGTCATCCGGGCTTCCATCGAGAGCTTCTCGATGGCCGAGCCGCGGTATTCGAGGATGTAGCCCTGGCCGCCGCCGGTGCCGATCCGCGCGATGATCGCGAGGATCAGGTCCTTGGCCGTGACACCGTCGGGGAGTTCGCCGTCGATGGTGATCGCCATGGTCTTCGGGCGGGCCATCGGCAGGGTCTGGGTGGCCAGGACGTGCTCGACCTGGCTGGTGCCGATGCCGAACGCCAGCGCGCCGAAAGCGCCGTGCGTGGACGTGTGGGAGTCACCGCAGACGACCGTGGTGCCGGGCTGGGTCAGACCCAGCTGCGGGCCGACCACGTGCACGACGCCCTGCTCGACGTCGCCCAGCGGGTGCAGTCGCACGCCGAACTCCGCGCAGTTCTTGCGCAGGGTCTCCAGCTGGGTGCGGGAGACCGGGTCGGCGATCGGCTTGTCGATGTCGAGGGTCGGGGTGTTGTGATCCTCGGTGGCGATGGTGAGGTCGAGGCGCCGGACAGGCCGTCCTGCCTGACGGAGGCCGTCGAAGGCCTGCGGGCTGGTCACCTCGTGCAGCAGGTGCAGATCGATGAAGAGGAGGTCGGGCTCACCATCGGCGCGCCGGACGACGTGGTCGTCCCAGACCTTCTCCGCGAGTGTCCTACCCATCGCATTCCCTCCGGCCGGCGTCTTCGCCGGCCCAACTAGAGATTCCGTGTGCCGCCGCCCGCCCCCCGTGTGGGCGGTGGCTACGGGCCGTTGTGTGGCCGCCCCACCAGGTTCGCAACTTCCGTCGGAAATTGAACTTGCGTTTCACAGAGTGAGACGCAAGTATCGTCGTATGGACAACTCTAGCGGCGTCGGCGTTCTCGACAAGGCGGCTCTGGTACTGAGCGCTCTGGAGTCCGGTCCGGCCACCCTCGCCGGGCTGGTCGCGGCGACCGGGCTCGCACGACCCACGGCCCATCGACTGGCCGTGGCACTGGAACACCACCGCATGGTGGCGAGGGACATGCAGGGCCGATTCATCCTCGGCCCCCGGCTGGGAGAACTCGCGGCGGCAGCGGGCGAGGACCGCCTGCTGGCCACGGCGGGACCGGTACTCACCCATCTTCGCGACATCACCGGCGAGAGCGCGCAGCTCTACCGGCGACAGGGCGACATGCGCATCTGCGTGGCAGCGGCGGAACGACTGTCCGGTCTGCGGGACACCGTGCCGGTCGGCTCCACACTGACCATGAAGGCCGGCTCGTCGGCCCAGATCCTGATGGCCTGGGAGGAGCCGGAGCGCCTGCACCGGGGGCTCCAGGGCGCCCGTTTCACGGCGACGGCGCTCTCGGGCGTACGGCGCAGGGGCTGGGCCCAGTCGATCGGCGAGCGCGAGCCGGGCGTCGCCTCGGTCTCGGCGCCGGTGCGCGGGCCGTCGAATCGAGTGGTCGCCGCCGTCTCGGTCTCCGGACCGATCGAGCGGCTGACCCGGCACCCCGGCCGGATGCACGCCCAGGCGGTCATCGACGCGGCAGCCAGGCTCAGCGAGGCCCTGCGCCGCAACGGCTGACGCCGCGAGGAGAAACCTTCCGGCCGCCCCAGCGTCGTGGCGGCCCCTTCCCGGAAACTCACTCCACGGACGAGCGGTGCGCGAAACGGTCCGCCGCCCGGCGCCCCCGCTTCTCGAGCGGCAGGACGCCCGTCGCCGCGGCCAGCCCGTAGGCCGGCATGTCGGCGTAGATCGATTCATAGCCGCCCTCGGGCACGACGTATGCCTCGTGCCACAGCCCCACGTGCTGCCGGGACTTCTTCTCCTTGCGGTTCATCACCGCCCACGCCTTGCGATGGAACATGTCGGGAGCGCTCGCGTACGCGTACAGCTTCTCCTTCGACTCCCAGTACTGGACGACGTAGTACGTCCGCGGCGAACCGGTCAGCAGCGTGTAGCCGAGCAGACCACGGCTCCTTTCCTTGCCCAACTCCCGCAGCATGCGCGGCATCGCCGCCAGCACGGGCAGCCAGTGATGCACGCCCCGGAAGTGGTTGATGCGCATCCCGATGAGGAGGACGACCACCTCCCCCTCGGCTGCGGCAGTCATCCGTCCCGGATTCGGCTTCGCGAACATGGCCGTGCCCCCTTCTCCGATTGGATAGCTCCACTCTCCAATGGTTGGATAGTGGCACTGCCCAAGAGGTGGCGCAAGGGAAGGCACGACATATGCGGCTCTCGGAACTGAGCGAGAAGAGCGGCGTCACGACCGCGACGATCAAGTACTACCTGCGTGAGGGGCTGCTGCGGCCGGGCCACCGGATCAGCGCGACACAGGCCGAGTACGACGAGAGCCACCTGCGCCGGCTGCGCCTGGTGCGCGCCCTGATCCAGGTGGGCCGGCTCCCCGTGGCTACCGTCCGCGAGGTCCTCTCCCATGTCGACGACGAGTCCCTGGGCCGGACGATCCGCCTGGGCGCCGCGCTGTGGTCGCTGCCGCACGGCCCGGATCCCGACGAGGAGGCCCCCGAGACGGTGGCGGCCCGCGAGGAGGTCGAACGGCTCCTCGACCGGCTCGACTGGTCGAGCGTGCAGGAGATCGGTTCCCTCTCCCCCGCCCATCGCGCGCTGGTCTCGTCGGTGGCCACCCTGATCCGGCTCGGCTATCCCTGCGACACCGAGTACCTGGCCGGGCAGGCCCGCCTGATGCACCAAGTCGCCGTCCAGGACCTGGACATGATGGAGACGCACCCCACCGAGGCGGAGCAGGTGGAGACGGCGGTCGCCGCGGCCGTGCTCTACGAGCCGCTGCTGATGGCGCTGCGCAGGATGGCCCAGGAGGAGGAGTCGACCCGGCGGTACGGACTCTGAGGGAACAACAGAAGGGCCCTTCACCGAGGTGAAGGGCCCTTGTCTGCCGATCTGTTGTACCCCCGACCGGATTCGAACCGGCGCTACTGCCGTGAGAGGGCAGCGTGCTAGGCCGCTACACAACGGGGGCGCGTGTTCCTGCTGTTGCATTTCTGCGCTGGGCTACCAGGACTCGAACCTAGAATGACGGTACCAGAAACCGTAGTGTTGCCAATTACACCATAGCCCATGGTGTTACAAGTACCCCCGACCGGATTCGAACCGGCGCTACTGCCGTGAGAGGGCAGCGTGCTAGGCCGCTACACAACGGGGGCCCTAGCGATCCTGCATCGAGAGCGTGGGTGCGACCCAGATGATCTCGCGGGAAGGATCTGTACCCCCGACCGGATTCGAACCGGCGCTACTGCCGTGAGAGGGCAGCGTGCTAGGCCGCTACACAACGGGGGCGTGTTCCTGCTGTTGCATTTCTGCGCTGGGCTACCAGGACTCGAACCTAGAATGACGGTACCAGAAACCGTAGTGTTGCCAATTACACCATAGCCCACCAAAACTCAACCCCCTGAGAGGGTCTTGTTCGGCTTGCGCTTCCCGTTCGGATCTTCCGTTCCTCCGGGGCGGCGCAGGAAGAACATTACCCGAAGGTGTCCGGCGCTCCAAAACGGGTATCGCGCGTCAGCAGGCCGGGGAGCTCATCGAGCCCGTCGATGCGGACGAGTTCGGCTCTTCCGCCGCGTCCGCCCCGGTCCAGCCAGATCCCCATCAGCCCGGCGGCGACCGCGCCGCCGGCGTCGATGTCCGGATCGTCCCCCACATACGCGACCTCCGGCGGCTCCAGCGCCAGCGCGTCGCAGGCGGCGTGGAAGGCGGCGGCTTCGGGCTTGGAGACGCCCAGCTCGACCGCGCACACCACGGCCTCGAACCGGTCCCGCACTCCGAGCGTGCGCAGTTTGCGGTCCTGGTTGTGGATGCTGGAGTTCGACAGCACCCCGTGCCGGTACCTGTCGGCGAGCGCATCCAGGACGGGCAGCACATCGGGGAAGAGCGACCAGGCCGCCTCGTAATGGGCGGCATGCCGACCGAACCAGTCATCGGCCTCCACGTCCTCCAGCGCCCGCGCCAGGAACTCCCGGACCCGGTCCCGGCGCTGCCCCACGAAGTCCGTCTCCCCTGCCGCGAACCGCGCCCAGTGCACGTCGGTGATCGCCCGCCATGCGGCGAGGGCCTGCTCGACGGATGCGTATCCGTCGGGCAGGCCCTCCTGTTCGAGGTGCTTGCGCATACCGGCGCGGTCGGCGCCCGAGTAGTCGAAGATCGTGTCGTCGATGTCCCAGAGGACCGCGCGGATCGTCATGAAGCCCAGCGTAGAGACCTATGCGGCGAGCGTGGTGGGCTTCGCGGCGGTCTGCAGACGTCCGGGGCGGGCCAGCAGGTCCTGCACCGGCATGGCTACAGGGTCCGCGAGCCCGCGATCATTCTCGGCAACCCGGCCCGACTGGATACGCCCGTGCGCTGCGGCCCTCCTTGATCGACGCGAGCAGAGCGGACAGGCCGGCCCGGGTTGCCGCGAGTATCACGTCCGGGTCGTCGCTCTCCCGCAGCCGGAACGTGCCGTCGGGCGCGGCGGCCATGTTGACGCAGTTCGCTCCCTCGTTGCTGTACGAGGACTTCTGCCAGAGCAAGTTGACCATGGGATTCCACTTTCGCTCAGAGTGAGCGCATGACATGCAGGACGAGATACCACGCACACCTCGCTCGGCGACCACGTCGGTGATCAGCGTGATGCAGTCCCGCGCCCCCGAGATCATTCTCGGCAACCCGGCCCGGCCGAATACGCCCGTGCGCTGCCGCCCTCCTTGATCGACGCGAGCAGAGCGGACAGGCCGGCCCGGGTTGCCGCGAGTATCACGTCCGGGTCGTCGCTCTCCCGCAGCCGGAACGTGCCGTCGGGCGCGGCGGCCACGTTGACGCAGTTCGCAGCCTCCGCGCTGAACGATGACTTCTGCCAGACCAAGGGGACCAAGGAATTCCATTTCCTCTCAGAGTGAGCGCATGACGTGCAGGATGAGGTCCCGAGACTTCGCCGGTCCGAGCGCACACGCCTCCATACGGTCCAACACCGTCCGGTATTTGGCGAGCTGGGCCTCACCGTCGACGAACACGGATCCATGGTCCGTATCCAGCTGAACGGTGTCCAGCTGTGGAAGCGGGCCACCGAACTGGACGATCCCATGGCCGGCGCCGGGAAAGGTCCCGATCCCGAACGGGACCACCGAGACTGTCAGATGAGCTTCTTCGCTGCAATCGATCAGGTACTGGAGCTGATCTCTCGCGACGCTCGGGCCGCCGAACCCCATCTTCAGCGCAGCCTCATGGACGACGGCCGTCACCGGGGTCGGGGCGCTCCCGTGCAGAACCGCCTGGCGTTTGAGTCGATGCGATACCCGGTGTTCCACCTCGTACGGAGCCAAGGCGGGCACGACATCACCGATGATCACGCGCGCGTGCTCTCTTGTCTGCAGGAGGCCGGGGATGTGGATGACCGATGCGATGCGCAACGTCTGCGCATGGTGCTCCAGTTCCGCGAGGTCCAGTGCGTCGGCCGGAAGGATCTCTCGATACTCCTCCCACCACCCGCGCGTCCGGCCGCCTGTCATCTCCGCAAGAGCTTCAACCAACTGCCCGTCAGCGCATTCGTACAACCTGGCCAGCGCCCGGACCCGCTCGGCGCTTACCGCGTAGCTGCCGGCCTCGATGTTGCTGATACGAGACTGCGTCGCACCGAAAAGCTCTCCTGCGCGAGTGGCGGACAAGTCCGCATGCTCCCTCATCCTGCGCAGCTCCGCGCCCAGGCGCCGTTGCCTCACAGACGGCGGAAGTTTGGCACGAGCCACAGTCCTCGCTCCTCGCGTGCAGAGCCGCCCGTGTCACCACACGAGGGGCTTTGGGCTGCAAATCAACGAAACGATGGGATACATACCAACGCACACCCTACGGTTACTGCTGCCGGCCTCCCAACTCCTCAACACTGACAGGAGACTTCGCATGGCCACCGTATCCCTGCCCTCCTCCCTCCCCGACCCTCCCGACGGCTTCGCCGACGAGATCCGCACCCTCGTCGAAGCCACTGCACCCCGCCTCTTCGCCGTGGTCGAGCAGTTCCGTACCTCCGACGGCAGCCATGACGCCCGCGTCGCCGCGTGGGGACTCGCACACGAGGACGGGAGCGCCCAGGTCACCGCCGTGGACGGCGGGTTCCGGATGTCGCTGCGCACTCCTGACCGTGCCGCCCACATGATCTCCCTACGCCCAGGGAGCGTCGGGTGCCTCGTATGGCCTGGCTCGGCAACTGCCCCCTTCGCTCCAAAGAGTTGAACGCGGTCAACCCAGAGCGACGATGAGCCTGCCCCTGCTCCCCTGCTCCCGGCAGCATCGGAGGCAGCAAACGAAACACCGCGCATATGGCTGCGCAGACCCTGCGCCCGCCCCTTCGGTATCGACGAGGCTGTTCGGCGACGGGAAGCGTGTGGGAGCCGGGGCCGTCATCCCCGGGCAGCAGGTCGGCCCGCGCGAGGTGCCGCAGGCGTCGTGAACGGCCGGAGGCCGGGATTCCCTCAGAGGAATCCCGGCCTCCGGCGGGCGTACGACCGTTACGCGGCGGCCAGCTTCGCCAGTGCCGCGTCGATGCGGGCGATCGTCTTCTCGCGGCCCAGGATCTCCAGGGACTCGAAGAGCGGCAGGCCGACCGTGCGGCCGGTGACCGCGACACGGACCGGGGCCTGGGCCTTGCCGAGCTTGAGGCCGTGCTCCTCACCGGCGGCGAGGATGGCGTTCTTCAGGGCGTCGGCGTTCCACTCGGCGGTGCTCAGGTTGGCGCGGGCCGTGACGAGCAGGGCGTCCGAGCCCTCCTTCATCGCCTTGGCCCAGGACGCCTCGTCCGTCACCGGCTCGTCGAGGAAGAGGAAGTCGACGTTGGCCGTGATGTCGGAGAGGACCGTGACGCGGGTCTGGGCGTGCGGGGCGATCGCCGCGAAGGACTCCGCGTCGAAGGCCTCCGGGGCCCACGGGGCGTACGGCGCCTTCAGCCAGGGCCCACAGGCCTCGGTGAACGTCTTCACGTCGAGCATGCGCACGTGCTCGGCGTTGATGTGCTCGCACTTCTTCAGGTCGAAGCGTGCCGGGTTGGCGTTGACGTCCTTGATGTCGAACGCGGCCACCATCTCCTCGATGGAGAAGATGTCGCGGTCCTCGGCGATGGACCAGCCGAGCAGGGAGAGGTAGTTGAGCAGCCCCTCGGGCAGGAAGCCGCGCTCGCGGTAGAGGTTGAGCGAGGCCTGCGGGTCGCGCTTGGAGAGCTTCTTGTTGCCCTCGCCCATGACATACGGGAGGTGACCGAAGGCGGGGGTGCCCTTGGCGATGCCCAGCTCGACGAGCGCCTTGTAGAGAGCGATCTGACGCGGGGTGGAGGAGAGCAGGTCCTCGCCGCGCAGGACGTGGGTGATCTCCATCAGTGCGTCGTCGACCGGGTTGACCAGTGTGTAGAGCGGGGCGCCGTTGGCGCGGACGATGCCGTAGTCCGGCACGTTCTCCGCCTGGAAGGTCAGCTCGCCCCGCACCAGGTCCGTGAAGGTGATCGCCTCGTCGGGCATGCGGAAGCGGACGATGGACGTCCGGCCCTCGGCCTGGTAGGCGGCGACCTGCTCGGCCGAGAGGTCGCGGCAGTGACCGTCGTAACCGGACGGCCGGCCTGCGGCGCGGGCGGCGTCGCGGCGGGCGTCGAGCTCCTCGGTGGTGCAGTAGCAGTGGTAGGCGTAACCGCCCGCGAGGAGTTTGTCGGCGACATCCTTGTAGATGTCCATGCGCTGCGACTGACGGTACGGGGTGTGCGGGCCGCCGACCTCGGGGCCCTCGTCCCAGTCGAAGCCGAGCCAGCGCATCGAGTCCAGGAGCTGGTTGTAGGACTCCTCGGAGTCACGGGCCGCATCGGTGTCCTCGATGCGGAAGACCAGGGTGCCGCCGTGGTGCCGGGCGAAGGCCCAGTTGAAGAGGGCGGTGCGGACCAGGCCCACATGGGGGTTGCCGGTCGGGGAGGGACAGAAACGTACCCGCGGGGGTGCCGCCTCGTCGAACGGGGCCGAGAGCTGGGGGGAGGGTGCGTTAACCACGCTTGATCACCTTGTTGGTGAGAGTGCCGATGCCTTCGATGGTGACGGCGACCTCGTCGCCGACATGGAGGGGTCCGACCCCTGCGGGAGTGCCGGTGAGGATCACATCGCCCGGGAGCAGCGTCATGGCTTCCGTGATGTGGACGACCAGATCCTCGATCGAGCGGATCATTTCGCTCGTACGGCCGAGTTGTCGTTGCTCGCCGTTGACCGTGGCCTGGATGGTCAGATCGCTGGGGTCGAGGTCGGTCTCCACCCAGGGGCCGAGCGGGCAGGACGTGTCGAAGCCCTTGGCCCGGGCCCACTGCTTCTCGCGCTCCTGGGCGTCACGGGCGGTGACATCGTTGGCACAGGTGTAGCCGAAGATGACGTCCTTCACGCGCTCACGCGGCACTTCGCGGCACATGCGGCCGATGACCACGGCCAGTTCGGCCTCGTGGTGGACCTCCTGAGAGAAGGAGGGGTACTCGATGGCGTCGCCGGAGCCGATCACCGAGGTGGTGGGCTTGAAGAAGGCGACAGGGACGTCCGGTACCTCGTTGCCGAGTTCCGCGGCATGCTCCGCGTAGTTGCGGCCGATGGCCACGACCTTGTTGGGGAGCACGGGCGGCAGGAGGCGGACCTTGCTCAGCGGGACCTTGGTACCGGAGAGCTCGAACTCGGCGTACGGGATGCCCTTGATGATGTCGAGGACGAGGCCATCGGGCCCCTCGCCCTCGACGGCGCCGAAGGCGACATTGCCGTCGATGGAGAACCTGGCGATGCGCACGGGATGCTGTCGCCCCTCACTTGCTGGCTGGCTGAAGACTGACGCTCCAGGCTAACGCGGGCGAGGGGGGCAGGCCGCGCATTACTCCGCGGTCGCAGCCGGGGCTTCCATGAGGATGGTGCGACGGGGGTTGGCGGTCTGGCTGGGCAGGGTGACGGCGTGCTCCGGCTGCTCCGGCGTCTGCAGTTCACCGGCGTCCTTGAGGTGCGCCAGCGTGGTGCGCCGGGGGTTGGCGATCGTGCGGAACATCATCGTCGTCTTCATCTGCCGTTCGGGCCCTGTCGGTGAGGACGCCCCCCGAAGGGGCGCCGGTTGTCGGATTTGCCATCCCTGTAAAGCGCCAGGCTAAACATGCAATTCCCGCAAAGAACCCGGATGAGACAGCGATCATCGTGTGAGTTTGCTCACGACCGGATGGACAATTACCCCATTCCGGTCAGTTGATCACTCAGGCGAAAAGGGACATTGTGCTACTGAATGAAGCATTCCGCTCCTGATCATCTCGACTGGGACACCCCCCGCCCGCCGTCGAAATCGCCATTGATCTTCTGTTTTGTCCGCTCAAACCCTCCACGACTTGTCACCCGCTCATCACAACGCGTCACGCCGGTCGTGACTGGGCACACGGCCCTTGTTGGAGATCCGGCACTGTGCTGGAATTCCACGCACCGCCGCGGGTTTCAAACCGGCGCGCAGGGGCGCAAGGCAGCGCCGAGTGGCGGCGAAAGGGGAGGAGCGCCGGTCACTCAAAACCATCCAGGGGGCGGAGACAACGCCCCATGACGCCGACACCGTCCCACCTGCTCCGCGCAGGGGGACGCCTGGTCCAGAGGTTGCGACGCTAGTGCAGGGACGTTTCAAGAGGGATGGCAGCGCTGCGGCGGAGCAGGAGCCGCATGGCGGGACCGACCGCGGTTCCTCGGCACAGCACGCCCAGAACCCCGGACCGGCCTCGGCCGGCGACAACGGCGACCGCAACCGCGGCCCCGGTGTCGCGGCGGACAACGGCACCGAACCGGTCACGTCGCCCACCCCCCGGGGCTCCGTCGACGCGGGCTCGCGAGTGGCTCTTCGCAACTGGCGGATCAGCACACGTCTGGTCTCCCTGCTCGCCCTTCCGGTGGTCGCCGCGACCACGCTGGGCGGGCTGCGGATCAACGACTCGATGAACGACATCCAGCAGCTGGACCACATGCAGCTGCTGACCCAGATGACCAAGCAGGCGACCCAGCTCGCCCAGGACCTCCAGGTGGAGCGGGACAGCACGGCCGGTCCGCTCTCCAACGGGGTCAAGACCACCGACCTCAAGATCACCACGCCCCGCAAGAAGACCGACCGGTCGAAGTCGGCGTTCTTCGAGGCGACGGAGGCGATCGGCGACCCCTCCGGCGACGAAGCTCTCGAAGGCATCTACTCGAGCGTCCAGCAGATCGCCACCCAGCTGTCCTCGATCCGCGAGATCCGCAAGACGGCGTACGCCGAGGGAAGCTCGATCCAGACCGTCGACCAGTACAGCCAGCTGATCACCTCGCTGCTGAGCCTCTCGCAGGACATGGCGCAGGCGACCAGCAACGCGGAGATGATCAAGCGGACCCGGGCGCTGGCGGCCTTCTCCTCGGCCAAGGAGTACGCCTCGGTCCAGCGGGCGATCATCGCCGCGGCGCTGCCCGGTGGGAACGACAAGCAGCCACATCTCGACCCGAACGACCGCCAGTTCGGCAAAACCGCGTTGAGCAAGGAGTCCTCCGCGCTCCGCACCTTCGAGACGGTCTACGCCGCGACCGGCAACGACACCGAAGAGCTGACCGCCACGCTCAAGGACGGCAACCCGGAGATCAAGGCCTCCGAGACCTACGCGAAGAAGGTCCTGGAAAACGCCTCGGGCATGGACGGCATGCCGCGCCGTTCCTACCTGGACTGGTACGACCAGAGCTCCACCAAGATCGATGCGATGAAGACCATCGAGCAGACCCTCCTCAGCGACATGGAGAGCAAGGCCCGCGAGCTCCGCGACGAGTCGAAGAGCGAAGCGATCATCAGCGGTGCGCTCATCCTGCTGGTGCTCGGTGTCTCGCTGGTCGGCGCCTTCGTCGTCGCGCGGTCGATGATCCGCTCGCTCCGGCGCCTTCAGGACACCGCGACGCGCGTCGCCCAGGACCGGCTGCCCGAGCTCGTCAAGCAGCTCTCCGAGGCCGACCCGCAGGACGTCGACACCTCGGTCGAGTCGGTCGGTGTGCACTCCCGGGACGAGATCGGCCAGGTGGCCGCGGCCTTCGACGACGTGCACCGCGAGGCGGTCCGCCTCGCCGCCGAGCAGGCCCTTCTGCGGGGCAACGTCAACGCGATGTTCACCAACCTCTCGCGTCGCAGCCAGGGCCTCATCCAGCGTCAGCTCTCGCTCATCTCCGAACTGGAGTCGCGCGAGGCCGATCCGGACCAGCTGTCCTCGCTCTTCAAGCTCGACCACCTCGCGACCCGTATGCGCCGTAACGGCGAGAACCTCCTCGTCCTCGCGGGCGAGGAGCCGGGCCGCCGGTGGACCCGCCCGGTCCCGCTGGTCGACGTGCTCCGTGCCGCGGCCTCCGAGGTGGAGCAGTACGAGCGCATCGAACTGGCCGCGGTGCCCGCCACCGAGGTCGCGGGCCGCGTCGTCAACGACCTCGTGCACCTGCTCGCCGAGCTGCTGGAGAACGCCACGTCGTTCTCCTCACCACAGACGAAGGTCCGGGTCACCGGTCACGCACTCCCCGACGGGCGGGTGCTGGTCGAGATCCACGACACCGGCATCGGCCTCTCCCCCGAGGACCTCGCGGCGATCAACGAGCGGCTTGCCTCGCCGCCCACCGTGGACGTCTCGGTCTCCCGCCGCATGGGCCTGTTCGTGGTCGGCCGGCTGTCCCTGCGTCACGGCATCCGGATCCAGCTGCGCCCCTCCGACTCCGGTGGGACGACCGCGCTCGTCATGCTGCCCGTCGACGTTGCGCACGGTGGCAAGCAGCCTGCCCCCAAGCCCGGTCAGGGCCAGCAGCCCTCCGCTCCCGGCGGCCTGCTCGGCGGTGGCACGGGCGCGGGCCCCGGCAACGGCCCCCGTCCCGGTCTCGGCGGCGCCCCGTCGGCCCCGGGCGGCCGGCTCGCCGCGCCCCAGGGCGGAGCGCGCGGTCAGGTCGGTGCGGGCTCCGGCCCGCGGGCGGCGCTGCCCTCGCGTGACGGCGGAACCCGCCCGCCGCAGAACCAGCAGGACCAGCAGAACACCGGCTTCCAGCCCGTCGGGCCGTCCGAGACCGGCCCGCAGGAGCCCTCGCGCCAGGGACCGCCGCAGCGTCAGGGCGGCGGCATCGCCGGTGCCTTCGGCAACGGGCCCCGGTCCGCAGCCCGCGGCCAGGGTGGCGAGACCGGCCGGTCCGACCTGTTCGGGCAGAACCGCCAGGACCAGAACCTCCCGGAGCTCGGCGGCCGGCAGGGAACGCCGGACGGTCAGTCCCCGTGGCAGGCCCCGCAGAACCCGGCCGGCCAGGGCGGCGTCCCGCGGGCCGGCGGCCCGGCAGAAGCAGGGCGCCGACTGCCCCCGGCCGGCGGTCCGCGTGCGGAGCTGCCCGGTGGCAACGCCCAGCCGCAGCGCCCGCAGACGACCAGCTGGGGCACCGCCGATCCGTCCGAACCGCGCCACCATGCCCTGGACGTCCCGCGCGGTCACGAGGACCCCGAGTCCACTGGCCGGTTCCAGCAGCCGGTGAACCCGCCGCTCGCCTCGCAGCCTGCCGCGGACGACCGCCAGGGTCCCGGTTCGACGGCCGAGTTCGCCCGTCCGGACTTCTCCGCCCCGGCCCCCCAGGCCCCGTCCCCGCAGGACCCGGCGAGCACCGCGCAGTTCGCCCGTCCCGACTTCGGCCTGCCGCAGTCGGTCCAGGGACAGGACCAGGGTCTGCCGGCACCGCGTCAGCGTGGCCTGGACAACGGGGACTTCGGCGCCCCGCGTCCGCCCGCCGCACCCGCCGGTGACGCGCACCACCGTCCGGTCCTGCCGCCGCGGCCCGAGGCGCTGCCGCCGGCGACCGGTCCCGGGGACGGCCGTACGCCGCTGTACGACACCCTGGAGACGAACTGGTTCCACGGGCCGCAGCAGAACGGTCGGCAGCCGGCCGCCGTCGAGCCGCAGGCGCCCGGGTTCCCCCAGCAGGCGTCCCAGGAGCCCGCCGCTCCCGTCGCACCGGACCGTGCCGCGGGCGAGACCGGGCCCACCGCGGGCTCCTGGCGCCCGTCGCCGAACGACGACCTCGTACGGCAGGCCGAGCGGGTCAAGAAGCCGGCGGCGGGTGGCGTCACCACGTCCGGTCTGCCGCGCCGAGTGCCTCGCGCCAACCTGGTGCCGGGTACCGCCCAGCAGCAGAACCACCAGTCCGGTCCTCAGGTGTCGCGCGCCCCCGACGATGTGCGCGGGCGTCTGACCAATCTCCGTCGGGGCATCCAGCAGGGACGGCAGGCCAACGGCCAGTCGACCGGAAGTTTCCCCCTCGGCCCTACTCACCAGCAGGAGCGTTAGTTGAGCCCGATGAGTCAGGCGGCGCAGAATCTGAACTGGTTGATCACCAACTTCGTGGACAACACCCCCGGGGTGTCGCACACGGTGGTGGTCTCCGCCGACGGACTCCTGCTCGCCATGTCCGAAGGATTTCCGCGCGACCGTGCCGACCAGCTGGCGGCCGTGGCCTCCGGTCTGACCTCGCTGACCGCGGGTGCCTCGCGGATCTTCGAGGGCGGCGCCGTGAGTCAGACCGTGGTGGAGATGGAGCGTGGCTTCCTCTTCCTGATGTCCATCTCGGACGGATCCTCGCTGGCCGTGCTCGCCCACCCGGACGCCGACATCGGTCTGGTCGGGTACGAGATGGCCCTGCTGGTCGACCGCGCGGGCACCGTCCTGACCCCGGACCTGCGCGCCGAGCTCCAGGGCAGCCTGCTCCACTAGGCGACTCGGCCCGATGACAGAGATGAGAGACTCGATCGCTCCAGGTAACGCCCTCGTCCATCGCACGTCCGGCCGTCAAGCGCCACCCACCGCCCCCTTCAGACGGCAAGCCGACACCCTGCTGTCACGCCCGGAGGATTCATGACCCCGCCACCCGCCTCACCCGATCCGTACGGCGCACTGCACCACGCGTCGTACGACGGTGAAGGCGACCAGCCGCTGGTCCGCCCGTATGCCATGACCGGCGGCCGGACCCGGCCCCGCTACCAGCTCGCCATCGAGGCGCTGGTCTCCACCACGGCCGATCCCGCGCACCTGGGGACGCTGCTCCCCGAGCACCAGCGGATCTGTCACCTCTGCCGTGAGGTCAAGTCGGTGGCCGAGGTCTCGGCACTGCTGTCGATGCCGCTGGGTGTGGCCCGGATCCTCGTAGCCGACCTGGCGGAAGCCGGCATGGTGGCCATCCACCAGCCGGGTAATGGAGAGGCCGGCGGCGCGCCGGACGTGACGCTGCTCGAAAGGGTGCTCAGTGGACTTCGCAAGCTCTAGCGGCGGGGGCGCCCGCTCCACCACCTCGGCGAAGATCGTGGTGGCAGGGGGCTTCGGCGTGGGTAAGACCACGTTCGTCGGTGCCGTCTCGGAGATCAATCCGCTGCGCACCGAAGC